>NZ_CAJYPF010000191.1 GCF_913776565.1 uncultured Microbacterium sp.
CGCGACCTGGGCAACACGCTCATCGTCGTCGAGCACGACGAAGAGACCATCCACGCGGCCGACTGGGTCGTCGACATCGGACCCCGCGCGGGCGTCGACGGCGGGAACGTCGTGCACTCCGGGCCCCTGGCCCAGCTGCTCGACGACGAGGCGTCGCTCACCGGCGCGTACCTCTCGGGCCGGCGCGCGATCGAGGCGCCCGAGAAGCGTCGCAAGATCGACAAGAAACGACAGGTCACGGTCGTCGGTGCCCGCGAGAACAACCTGCAGAACGTCACCGTCGACTTCCCGCTCGGCGTGCTCACCTCGGTGACCGGCGTCAGCGGCTCGGGCAAGTCGACGCTGGTGAACGGCATCCTGTACGAAGTCCTCGCCTCGAAGCTGAACGGAGCGCGCCGCGTCCCCGGCAAGCACACGCGCGTCACGGGTCTCGACAACCTCGACAAGGTCGTGCACGTCGACCAGGCGCCGATCGGACGCACCCCGCGCTCCAACCCGGCGACGTACACCGGCGTGTTCGACCGCATCCGCAGCCTCTTCGCCGAGACGCCCGAGGCCAAGGTCCGCGGCTATCAGGCCGGCCGCTTCAGCTTCAACGTCAAGGGCGGCCGCTGCGAGGCGTGCTCGGGCGACGGCACGCTGAAGATCGAGATGAACTTCCTCCCCGACGTGTACGTGGACTGCGAGGTCTGCCACGGCAAGCGCTACAACCGCGACACACTGTCGGTGCACTACAAGGGCAAGAACATCGCCGAGGTGCTCGAGATGCCGATCTCGGAGGCCGCGGACTTCTTCGAGCCCATCCAGGCGATCCACCGCTATCTGCGCACGCTCGTCGACGTGGGCCTGGGCTACGTACGCCTGGGGCAGTCGGCCACGACGCTCTCGGGCGGCGAGGCGCAGCGCGTCAAGCTCGCCACCGAGCTCCAGCGGCGCAGCAACGGACGCTCGATCTACGTGCTCGACGAGCCGACCACGGGGCTGCACTTCGAAGACGTGTCGCTCCTGCTCAAGGTGCTCAACGGCCTGGTCGACAAGGGCAACACGGTCATCGTCATCGAGCACAACCTCGACGTGATCAAGAGCTCGGACTGGGTCATCGATCTGGGCCCCGAGGGCGGTGCCGGCGGCGGCACGATCGTCGCCACCGGCACGCCGGAGCAGGTGGCGAAGGTGGCGGAGAGCCACACGGGCGCCTTCCTCGCCGAACTCCTCGAGACCGGTCGCACGGGCGCGCAGCGCAACACCGCCTCGGACGCCGGCAGCGCCGAGCGGGAGCTCGTGGGCGCGGCGGGCTGAGCCGTGGCATCCCGAGAACGGATGTCGCAGCTGCCGTACCGCCCCAAGGCCGGCGAGATCCCCACCAACCCGGGGGTCTACCGGTTCCGGGATGCCGAGGGACGCGTGCTCTACGTCGGCAAGGCGAAGAACCTCCGTGCGCGCCTGTCGAACTACTTCGCGCCCCTGCATTCGCTGCACGAGCGCACGCGGCGCATGGTGACGACGGCCTCCAGCGTGGAATGGACCGTCGTCCCCAGCGACGTCGACTCTCTGCAGCTCGAGTACATGTGGATCAAGGAGTTCGATCCGCCCTTCAACGTGCGCTACCGAGACGACAAGTCGTACCCGTTCATGGCGATCACCCTGGCCGACGAGGCGCCGCGCGTCATCGTGACCCGGAACCCCAAGATCCGTGGCGCCAAGTACTTCGGTCCGTACCCCAAGGTGTGGGCCGTGCACGACACGATCGACCTGATGATCAAGGTCTTCCCCATCCGCACGTGCAGCGACTCCTCATACAAGAAGGCGATGGCCTCGGGGCGGCCGTGCTTCCCCGGTCAGATCGGCCGGTGCGGCGGGCCGTGCTCGATGAAGGTCTCGATCGAGGAGCATCGCGCCGTCGTCAACGACTTCGTCGCGTTCATGTCGGGCGGTGACCAGCGCTTCACGCGAGAACTCACCGCGCGCATGAAAGAGGCCTCGGCGGCGATGGATTACGAGTCCGCCGCCCACTACCGCGACCGCCTACAGGCCATCGACGCCGTGCTCGGCAAGAGCGCGCTGGTGCTGGCCTCGGACACGGATGCCGACCTGTTCGGCATCGCCGAGGACGAACTGGCCGCGACCGTCCAGCACTTCGTGGTGCGCGGCGGCCGAGTGCGCGGCGTGCGGGCGACGACCATCGAGAAAGAGATCGACATCTCGGGAGCCGAGCTGGTCGACCAGGTCCTGCAGCGCACCTACGGGGACGCGGATGCCACCGACATCCCCCGGCAGGTGCTGGTTCCCGAGCTGCCCGACGACGCCGATCAGCTCGAGGCCTGGCTGCGTGAGCGGCGGGGCCGCCCGGTGACCCTGCAGGTGGCCCAGCGCGGACGCAAGGCCGACCTGCTCAAGACGGCGACCCTGAACGCGCAGCAGGCGCTGATGCTGCACAAGACGCGGCGCACGAGTGATTACGTGGCCCGCTCCCAGGCGCTCACCGACCTGCAGGAGGCGCTCGGGATGACCGAGGCGCCCCTGCGCATCGAGTGCTACGACGTCTCGCACCTGTCGGGCACCAACGTCGTGGCATCCATGGTCGTCTTCGAGGACGGACTGCCGCGCAAAGACCAGTACCGATCCTTCGGCGTGGCCGAGACCACCGACGACACCGATTCGATGTACCAGGTGCTCACCCGGCGCCTGGCGTACCTCGACCGGCCCGACAAGATCGAGCCCGAGACGGTGAACGGTGCGATCGTCGCCGACCCCGACTCCGACGAGGCCACCGCCGACGGCGAGGTCGTCACGGCCCGCAAGCGTCCGCGCTTCGCCTACCGTCCGCAGCTGCTCGTCGTCGACGGCGGTCAGCCGCAGGTCGCCGCGGCTGCGCGGGCGCTCGCGGACGCGGGCCACGAAGAGATCGCGCTCTGCGGCATCGCCAAGCGTCTCGAGGAGGTGTGGCTGCCGGGCGAGGAGTACCCCGTCATCCTGCCGCGCACCTCCGAGGCGCTCTACCTGCTGCAGCGTCTGCGCGACGAGGCCCACCGTTTCGCGATCGTGCACCAGCGCAAGCGCCGCAAGCGCGACATCACCAGCGTCCTGGCCGAGGTGCCGGGCCTGGGGGACGCACGCATCAAGGCGCTGCTGCGGCACTTCGGGTCGGTGTCCGCATTGAAGAACGCGAGCCCGGACGAGATCACCGTCCTGCCCGGCATCGGACCGACCCTCGCCGAGGCCATCCACACCCACCTGGCTCGGTAGGCTGGAACGGACGACGGGAGCTGATCGCCATGGAGCCGGCACGAGACGAGCCAGGTGAGGTGCTGATCGTCACGGGCATGTCGGGGGCCGGACGATCGACGGTCGCCAACGCCCTCGAGGACCTCGACTGGTACGTCGTCGACAACCTGCCTCCGCAGATGCTCCGGCCGCTGCTCGAGCTCACCGAGCTCGCCGGGGGAGCGGTTCCCCGGGTCGCGGTCGTCGTGGACGTGCGCGGACGGACGCTGTTCGCCGATCTGCCCGAGGCGATGCGCTCGTTGCAGGCCGGCCGCCAGGTGCGGACGGTGTTCCTCGACGCCTCGGACGCGGTGCTGGTCCGCCGCTTCGAGGCGGTGCGGCGTCCGCACCCCCTTCAGGGCGAGGGGACGATCCTGGACGGCATCCGACGCGAACGCGACCGCCTCGCGCCGATGCGCGAGGCGGCGGACGTCGTCATCGACACCTCGGCGCTCAACGTCCACCAGCTGTCGCTGCGCACGGTCGCCCTCTTCGGCGAGGAGGGTGCGGCGCGGCACACGGTGACGCTGATGAGCTTCGGCTTCAAGTACGGACTGCCGCCCGACGTCGACCTCGTGGCCGACATGCGGTTCCTGCCGAACCCGTTCTGGAGCGAGGACCTCCGCGCGCTGACCGGGGAGGACTCCCGAGTCCGGGAATACGTGCTGGAGCAGCAGGGGGCGGCCGAGTTCCTCGACGCGTATTCGGCCGCGCTCCGGCCCGTGCTCGAGGGCTACCAGCGCGAGAACAAGCGGCATTCCGTGGTGGCCGTGGGGTGCACGGGGGGCAAGCACAGGTCGGTCGTGATGACGCGCGAGCTCGCTGCACGTCTGGCCGATGTTCCGGGTGTGGCCGTGCGCGTGGCTCACCGCGACCTCGGTCGCGAGTAGGCTGTAACGTCGTCCCCGCCGCCCCCACCCGAGGAGAACCGTGCCCCTGACCGCCGATGTGAAGGCCGAACTCATCACCGTTCGCGACCCGCGCCCCACGGCGCGCGTCGCCGAACTCACGGCCCTTCTGCGCTTCTCCGGCGGTCTGCACTCCATCGCCAACCGCGTCGCCGTCGAGGCCGAGTTGGACTCCGACATCCTCGCCCGCCGCGTCGCGCGTGACCTGATGGAGCTGTACGGTGTGCGTCCCGAGCTGCACCACGTCCAGGGCTCCGGCGGACGCACGGGCGGCCACTTCGCGGTCCGCGTCATCGAGGCGGGGGAGACCCTGGCGCGTCAGACCGGTCTGCTCGATCAGCGCCGTCGTCCCGTGCGCGGTCTGCCCAACAAGCTCACGACGGGTTCGCGTCCCGACCTCAGCGCGATCTGGCGCGGGGCCTTCCTGGCCAGCGGCACGCTCAGCGACCCGGGTCGTTCGGCGGCTCTCGAGATCTCGTGCCCCTCGTCCGAGGCGGCCATGGCTCTCGTGGGCGCCGGTCACCGCATCGGCATCCCCGCCAAGGCCCGCGAGGTGCGCGGCGTCCCCCGTGTGGTCGTGCGCGACGGCGAGGCGATCCGCGGAGCGCTGTACGAGATGGGTGCGCGCCGCACCGCCGGCGAGTGGGACCAGATGCGCCAGCGTCGGGAGGTGCGCGCCGGAGTGAACCGTCTGGTCAACTTCGACGACGCCAACCTGCGCCGCTCCGCGCAGGCCGCGGTCGCCGCGTGCGCGCGTGTCGAGCGCGCGCTCGAGATCCTCGGCGACGAGGTGCCCGATCACCTGCAGCAGGCCGGCGAATTGCGACTGGCCCACCGCGACGCGAGCCTCGACGAGCTCGGGCACCACGCCGATCCGCCGCTGACGAAGGACGCGGTCGCCGGCCGTATCCGGCGCCTGCTCGCCATGGCCGACAAGAAGGCCGAGGCCGAGGGCATCCCGGGCACCGAGGCGGCCGTTCCCGTGGGCGCCGACGACTGAGTCCTCTCGGATCGCGGATGCCGGGTCCCGGCGTCCCGCGCCGGGGATGTGCGACCACCCCGCACCGCGTCCCTCCACCCCGGGCCGGGGAGCGTGCGACGCGCCCGGGCCGCTACCTTCCGTCATCCAGGGAAGCAACCCCGGGGGTGCCGCGTTGGTCCTCAATAGGATGAACTCGTCACCCTTGCTGCTCGAGCCTCGGCATGTCATTCCGGCGCAGAGGTCCGGGCAGCGCCCGATTCGGAAGTAGAGAACATGGCGAAGTACACGCTGCCCGAACTGCCCTACGACTACTCCGCGCTGGAGCCGCACATCAGCGCGACCATCATGGAGCTGCACCACAGCAAGCACCACCAGACGTACGTCAACGGGGCGAACACGACCCTCGACCTGCTCGCCGAAGCGCGCGAGAAGGGCGATTTCGCCAACATCAACCGCCTGCAGAAGGACCTCGCGTTCAACCTCGGCGGTCACACCAACCACTCGATCTTCTGGACGAACCTCTCGCCCAACGGCGGAGACAAGCCCACCGGCGACCTCGAGTCGGCGATCGACGACCAGTTCGGCTCGTTCGACGCTTTCCGTGCGCAGTTCACCGCGGCCGCCCTCGGCGTGCAGGGCTCGGGCTGGGCCGGTCTGTTCTGGGATTCGATCGGCGAGAACCTCGTCATCCAGCAGTTCTTCGACCAGCAGGGCCAGATCGTCGCGGGCACCGTTCCGCTGCTGCTCCTCGACGTCTGGGAGCACGCCTACTACCTCGACTACAAGAACGTGCGCGCCGACTACGTGAAGGCCTTCTGGAACATCGCCAACTGGGCCGACGCTCAGGAGCGCTTCGCCGCCGCCCGTGAGAAGACCGCGGGTCTGCTGGTACTGTCGTAAACGGTGCGGCGTCCCGGTGGGACACCCCACCGGGACGCCGTTGTCCGCCAGCGAATACCGCAATCACGCGCCTCTCGCGCACAACTGATTCAGGAGATATTCCGTGACCGTCAAGATCGGAATCAACGGCTTCGGCCGTATCGGACGCAACTACCTCCGCGCGGCTCTCGCGCAGGGTGCCGACCTCGAAATCGTGGCGGTGAACGACCTCACCGACAACAAGACCCTCGCGCACCTGCTGAAGTACGACTCCGTGGGCGGCGTGCTGTCCGAGGACGTGTCGTACACCGAAGACTCCATCACCGTCGGCGACAAGACCATCAAGGTCTTCGAAGAGCGCGACCCGGCCAACCTCCCCTGGGGCGAGCTCGGCGTCGACATCGTCATCGAGTCGACCGGCCGCTTCACCAAGGCCGAGGACGCCAAGAAGCACGTCGCCGGCGGCGCCAAGAAGGTGCTCATCTCCGCTCCCGCGACCGGTGACGACGCGACCATCGTCATGGGCGTGAACGAAGAGACGTACAACCCCGAGACCGACGTCATCATCTCGAACGCCTCGTGCACCACGAACTGCCTCGCCCCGCTGGCGAAGGTCTTCGAAGACGCCTTCGGCATCGAGCGCGGCTTCATGATGACCGCCCACGCCTACACCGCCGACCAGAACCTGCAGGACGGCCCGCACAGCGACCTCCGTCGTGCGCGCGGCGCGGCGATCAACATCGTCCCCGCCTCGACCGGTGCCGCCAAGGCCATCGGCCTGGTGCTGCCCGAGCTCAACGGCAAGCTCAGCGGCTCGTCGTACCGCGTTCCGGTTCCCACCGGCTCGATCGTCGACCTCACGATCGTCACGCCCACCGAGGGCCTGACCGTCGACCAGGTCAACGAGGTCTACAAGAAGGCCGCTGCCGAGGGTCGCCTCAACGGCATCCTGCAGTACACCGAGGACCCGATCGTCTCGAGCGACATCCAGGGCAACCCGCACTCCTCGATCTTCGACGCGGAGCTGACCAACGTCAGCGGCAACCTCGTCAAGGTGTCGTCGTGGTACGACAACGAGTGGGGCTACTCGAACCGTCTCGTCGACCTGACCGAGTACGTCGCCGAGCGTCTCTGACACTCCATGGCTCTGCGCACCCTCGATTCGCTGGGGTCGCTCGCCGGCACGCGCGTCATCGTCCGTTGTGATCTGAACGTCCCCCTCAAGGACGGCGTCATCACGGACGATGGCCGCGTGCGCGCGTCGCTTCCGACCCTCAACGCACTGATCAACGCCGGCGCGCGTGTGGTCGTGTGCTCGCACCTGGGCCGCCCCGACGGCGCGCCCGACCCGAAGTACTCGCTCGAGCCGGTCGCGCAGCGCCTGTCCGAGCTGCTCGGCCAGCCTGTCGCGTTCGCGCGCGACACGGTGGGCGAGTCGGCTCGGGATGCCGTGTCCTCCCTCGAGGACGGCGAGATCGCCGTGATCGAGAACCTGCGATTCAACGCGGGGGAGACCTCGAAGGACGAGGCCGAGCGCCAGGCCTTCGCGCGGGAGCTCGCCGATCTGGGCGACGCCCTCGTCTCGGACGGTTTCGGCGTCGTGCACCGCAAGCAGGCGAGCGTCTACGACCTCGCCCAGCTCGTGCCCTCGGCCGCGGGCCTTCTCATCCAGAAGGAGCTCGAGGTCCTCGATCGCCTGACGGAAAACCCCGAGCGTCCGTACACAGTCGTCCTCGGCGGCTCGAAGGTCAGCGACAAGCTGGGCGTCATCGAGCACCTGCTCCCGCGCGTGGACAAGCTCCTCGTCGGCGGCGGCATGATGTTCACCTTCCTCGTCGCCGAGGGTCACCAGGTCGGCTCGAGCCTGCTCGAGAAGGATCAGATCGACACCGTGAAGGGCTACCTCGCCACGGCGAAGGAGCGCGGCGTCGAGATCGTCCTCCCGGTCGATGCGGTCGTCGCGGCCTCGTTCTCGGCGGACGCCGAGCACGTGGTGGCGGCCGCCGACGCCCTCGAGGACACCGCCTTCGGCGCCTCCGGCCTCGGTCTCGACATCGGGCCGCGCACGGCGGAGCTGTTCGCCGACGCGATCCGCGGCTCGCGCACCGTCTTCTGGAACGGCCCGATGGGTGTGTTCGAGATGAAGGCGTTCGAAGCCGGCACGAAGACCGTCGCCCAGGCGCTCACCGAGGTCGACGGCCTCAGCGTCGTCGGCGGCGGCGACTCCGCGGCCGCGGTGCGTCAGCTCGGCTTCGCCGACGACCAGTTCGGTCACATCTCCACCGGCGGCGGCGCCAGCCTGGAGTTCCTCGAAGGCAAGAAGCTCCCCGGACTGGAGGTCCTCGGATGGCAACAGTGAACAGAACCCCCCTCATCGCGGGCAACTGGAAGATGAACCTCGACCACCTTCAGGCGGTCGCGTTCGTCCAGAAGCTGCACTGGACGCTGAAAGAGGCCAAGCACGACAACGGCAGTGTCGAGGTCGCGGTCTTCCCGCCGTACACCGACCTGCGCACCGTGCAGACGCTCCTCGACGCCGACAAGATCGACTTCGCCCTGGGCGGTCAGGACCTGTCGGCGCATGACTCGGGCGCCTACACCGGCGAGATCTCGGGGCAGTTCCTCGCGAAACTGGACGCGCGCTACGTGATCATCGGTCACTCGGAGCGTCGGCAGTTCCACCACGAGACCGACGAGGTCATCGCGGCCAAGACGCAGGCGGCCCTGCGCCACGGTCTCGTGCCCGTCATCTGCGTCGGCGAGACCTCGGAGGACCTCGAGAAGTTCGGCGCCAGCGCCGTTCCCGTGGGTCAGCTCGAGGTCGCTCTCGAAGGCGTGTCGGCCGACGCCGACATCGTCGTGGCGTACGAGCCGGTCTGGGCGATCGGCTCGGGTCAGGCGGCGACGCCCGACCAGGCCCAGGAGGTCTGCGCGAAGCTGCGCGCGGTCGTCGCCGACAAGCTCGGCGCGGACGCGGCGGCGCGCACGCGCGTGCTCTACGGCGGTTCGGTGAAGTCGGGCAACATCGCCGGCTTCATGCGCGAGCCCGATGTCGACGGTGCGCTGGTGGGCGGTGCGAGTCTCGTCGTGGATGAGTTCGCGGCGATCATCCGCTTCCAGAAGCACATCGGCGTCTGACGCCCTCACGGATGCCCGCGGCACGGCGCCGCGGGCATCCGTGCGTCCGAGACGCCTCCCCGTATACTTGACGCTTGTGCGGTCGACCCGATCGCTGTGAAAGGCTTCGACAGTGCAGATTCTCGAGTTCGTCCTGCAGGTGCTCCTGGGCATCACCAGCCTCCTGCTGACCCTGCTCATCCTGCTTCACAAGGGTCGCGGCGGCGGTCTGTCCGACATGTTCGGCGGCGGTATGAGCTCCGCCCTGGGCTCGTCGGGTCTGGCCGAGCGCAACCTCAACCGATTCACGATCGTGCTGGCTCTGGTGTGGTTCGTCACCATCGTCGGCCTCGGTCTGCTGACCAAATTCGCGGAGATCTGACATGGCCACTGGCGGCAATGCCATCCGTGGCTCGCGCGTGGGCGCGGGCCCCATGGGCGAGCAGGATCACGGCTTCCACGCGGACCGCGTGGCCGTGTCGTACTGGGACGCCCTCGGCAACGAGACCGTGCGCTATTTCGCCGCCGGGATCCCCGACGACGAGATCCCCGAGACGATCGACTCCCCGCACTCCGGCCTCCCGGCCGGGCGCGACAAGGCCAACCCGCCGGCTCTCGCCAAGGCCGAGCCGTACAAGACGCACCTCGCCTACGTGAAAGAGCGCCGCAGCGACGACGAGGCCGCCTCGCTCCTCGACGACGCCCTGCAGCAGCTGCGCGAGCGTCGCGGACAGTGATCCCGCTCGGCTCCCATCGGAGCTGAGGACGACGGGGCCGGATGCCATGGCATCCGGCCCTGTCCTTTTCCCCTGGCGAGGGGGGGAGGACCGGCGGGAGCGGGGTCAGCGGACGGGGGAGTCGGTGACGATCCTGGTCCAGGGACCGGCCGGGACGTCCGCGTCGTCGACGAACGCCCAGTCCACGCGGTCGCCGTCGCCGTTGAGGTCGGCGAAGCCGAGGCAGCCGTTGAGCGCGGGGGAGACGTCGAGGCCCGCACCGTTGTAGCGGGTGTTGGCCGGCCGGCGATCGTCGGAGCCGAAGACGTAGGCCGCGTCGCGATACTCGCCGGGGCCGGCATCCTGGATCTGCCCGTAGCAGATGCGCCCGTCCTTGCGCAGAACGACCCAGCGGTTCTTCATCAGGCTCGCCGAGGGGTCGTCGACGAGGGGCGCGTAGGCGGGGTCAGAGGCCCACGGAACCACCTGGCCACGCGTGGCGAACCCCTCGTCGTCGTTGACGTCGTCGAAGGGGAGATCGAGGTAGAACGGGTTCTGCCGGGGGGTCATGGCCGTCGGGAACCAGTCGTCGGCAGCGGTGCGCGTCTCGGTGCGGCACTCCTCGCCGACGTGGATGCCGTCGCAGCCGCCGTACGAGCCCAGCCAATCGGAGTCGTAGGTCGAGATCCGCTGGCTGCCGTCGGACGCGGAGGCGTCGAACACCTCGCCGACCCAGAAGGTGGTCGCGATGATCCCGGTATGCCAGGGATACCCGGTGTCGGGACGGTCGGGCGGGACAGGAGTGCAGGCGCTCACGCCGGCGGCGACGACCACCGCGAGGGTGATCGCCGCCGCCGTACGCCGCGTCGTCATCCGGCGACGACGCTCTCGGTGGGGTTGGCCACCTCGACCGGTCCCTGCGGCGCCGTCACCGCCGACGGGGCGAGAGTGGGCGAGGTCGTGCTCGCGGCGGGCAGGGCGGGCGCTCCGGCGCTGTCGTAGAGCTGCAGGTCGTCGGTACGCAGGGTGCCGTTGCCGAAGATCGTGAGCGCGAAGCTGATGCCCGTGTATCCGGCCGGGATCGCGGGAGTCGTCCAGTCGGCCTGCGTCCAGTCGGCCGCGGCGGCGAACCAGGGGCTCGACGTCCAGTACGACCACGCGCCGGTGCTCGAGCGCAGGTAGACCGCGAACTGCGTCACCCCGCTGGACTGGTACCACTCCCGCAGCGTGTAGGTCCTGCCGGGGCTGACGGTGGGGGCGCACTGGCCGAGGTCGAACTGCGGCAGCAGCTTGGCGTCGCCGTCGACGTAGTTCGACATCGTGATCGCGCTCGCGATGACACCGGTGTGGGCGGGGGAGCCGGTCGAGAAGGCGGGCGAGTTCGACCCGTAGCCGCCGCGCATCCAGCAGTCGGGAGCGCCCTGCTCCAGGCTCGGGTTCACCACGCCGTTGGCGGATCCGGTCACCGCGGGCACGGTCGGTCCGTCGACGACGGGTTTGACGGCGCCGCCGATCACCTCTCCCACGGTCTTGACGACCGTGCCCGCCGACGCCCGGGTCTTCAACCAGGCGGTGAACTGCGAGAAGACCGCGGGTGTGACCGCCAGGTCGCTGCAGGCGTTGTCGCACACGTCGTGGAAGGTGAACTGCACCCACCCTCCGCCGTTCTTCTCGGCGTTGGTCACGCCCGCCTTCAGATCGTCGAGGGTCCACGTGGCGTCGACCTGGTCGAGGGCCTTGAGGTAATACGGATCGGCGGGTCGGGTCGACTCGGCGTACGCGCAGTCGGGACAGCCGAAGCGGCTGCGGATGTCACCCAGACCGCGCGCACTGTTGTAGCCGCACGCGGCCGCGGCCTTCTCGACGTCGGGGGTGCTGGACGCGAACGGGTAGGCGAAGCTGCGCAACGAGAACCCCCAGGAGGTGAGGGTCTTGCGGTCGGTGCAGATCTGACGCTTCGCCTCGTCGACGCTGACCGCGGCCAGGTCGGGATGGGTGACCGTATGTCCGCCGATCTCGTGTCCGGCGTTCTTGAGCGTCGTCAGATCCGCGCGGCTCATATGGCCCGCCGCGTCGATGAACCCCGAGGGCACGTAGAAGGTCGCCCTCATGCCGTTGGTCTTCAGCGCGGGCAGGGCGCTCAGCTGATCGGCGTTGGCGTCGTCGAAGGTGAGGCTGACGATGGTGCGGGTGGCCGCCTGCGCGGGGGCGGGGGTGGCGGCCAGGGCTCCGGTGGTCACCGCCGCGATGGCGACGAGTGCCGTCAGCACTCTTCTCCACCGCGACGTCGGGGCGATCGGAGGTCGGGGCATGGGGTCTTCCTTCCGAGTTCTTCGCGCGGCGTGCGGACGCGGCGCAGGGGAGGGGGCGGGATGCCGCTGCCCGGTCACGAGACCGTCACCGACTTCGCCAGGTTGCGCGGCTTGTCGACGTTGCGCCCCAGGCGCAGGGCGAGCTCGCGCGCGAACATCTGCAGGGGGACGACGCCGTCCAGGGGGCCCCACGAGGGTCCGGACCGGGGGAGGTGCACCGCGGAACCGCCGACGGTGAGGACGCGTTCGCCGATCCGCACGATACGACCGCCGCGGGCGGTGACCTCGGCGATGTCGACGTCCAGCCGCGGGTCGCCGTTGTCGACGACGAACACCGGGGTGCCGGCATCCACCAGAGCGAGCGGACCGTGCTTGAGCTCTCCGGCGGGCTGATGCTCGGCCCAGCGATAGGACAGCTCCTTCAGCTTGAGGGCGCCCTCGGCGGCGTAGACCAGCCCGGAGCCGCGCCCGAGGAAGAGGAAGCCGGATGCCGTGGCGAACTCGGCGGCGAGGGCCGCCGACGGCTCCCGCCACTCCTCGACCGCCGCGCGCAGTGCCTCGGGCGCCGCCACGAGGGCGCGCAGGTCGGCGTCGAAGCGGGCCGCGTCGGCGCGTCCCGAGGCGCAGACACCCGACAGGGCGACGCACACGCCCGTCAGCACCTGAGCGACGAAGGTCTTCGTGGCGGCGACGCCGACCTCGGGCCCGGCGAGGCAGTCGATCACCGCGTCGGAGCGCCGCGCGAGGGACGAGGAGGTGCTGTTGGTCAACGCCAGGACGGGACCGCGCCGGGCGGGAAGACGGTCCAGGGCGCGCAGGACATCGGCGGTCTCCCCCGACTGGCTGATCGCGATGACGAGCGTCCGCGGCTCCCAGAGATCGTGGACGGCCTCGCTGGCGACCAGGGCGCGGGTGGGCAGGGCCGCGAGCCGCTCGAAGACCCCGGCGATCGCCTGGCCGGCGTGCAGGGACGTCCCGCACCCGACCACGCAGACGCGATCGACGCCGTCCAGCGGTGGAAGCCCCAGGCCCTTCCACAGGCGCCCGTCCGCGATGCCCGGGGACAGCGCGTCGACCACCCGACGGGCGACCGCCGGCTGCTCGTCGATCTCGTTTCCCATGTGATCGTCGTGCCGTCCGGTGCTGCCGAGCAGCGCGGTTCGAGGGACGGGCCAGAGGCCCCGCGGACGGGTGCTGTGGTCGTGGCGATGCCATCGAGGCCCCGCCCCTCCCACCTCGACGACGTCGTCGTCCTCGAGCACGCGGAACGCCGCGACCTCCCCCACGACCGCTCCCACGTCGCTCGCCAGGTACACGCCGTCCCCCGTCTCGGCGCAGATCAACGGAGAGGCGTGCGCGGTCCCCGCGATCTCGCCCGACCTCGCGTCGAGCACCACCACGGCCCAGGACCCTTCGAGTCGATCCCGGGCGGCGACGAGCGCGTCGCCCAGGTCGACGCCCGGCCGCAGCGCCTGTTCGATCAGATGCGCGATCACCTCGCTGTCGACCTCGGTCGCGAAGCGATGCCCCGCGGCGCGCAGCTCGGTCCGCAGTGCCTCCGCGTTCTCGACGATGCCGTTGTGCACCACGAACACGCGGCCCCCGCAGTCCTCGATCGGGTGCGCGTTCTGGGCGGTCACGGCCCCGTGCGTGGCCCACCGGGTGTGTCCGACCGCCGCGGTGGTGGCATCCGTCTCGGCGGGTCCGACCGCCGCAGCGAGGGCGGCGACGCCGCGGACCGTCCGCTCGTGCAGCGTCGTGCCGTCCGGACGCCGCGCGGCGATCCCGGCGGAGTCGTACCCGCGGTACTCCAGCCGCTCCAGCGCCGTGCGCGCTCGCGTGGCTGCGGCGGTCGTCCCGCGGAAGGCCGTGATGCCGCACATCAGACGATCCCGCGGAACGTTCCGGCCCCGGCCAGGGGCATGGCATCCGAGCCCAATCGCTCTCGCGAGAGCAGATCGGCCGCGACGCGCAGGATGGTGGTGCCCAACGGCGTGGTGGGTTCGTAGCCCACGAGATCGTGGGCCTTGGTGTTGTCGGGGACCCGTCGGCGCATGTCCTCGAATCCCGCGGCGTAGGCCTGCTCGTAGGGCACGAGCTGGATCTCGCTCGCGCTGTCGAGGGTGGCGATGATCTCTCGGGCGAGGTCGAGGATCGAGATCTCCCTCGCGCCGCCCAGGTTGTAAGCCTGGCCGCGTGCCCGCGGATCGCGCTCGATCCGCACCATTGCGGGCACGACGTCCTCGACGGCCGAGAAGCAGCGGGTCTGCAGGCCGTCGCCGAAGACGGTGAGCGGTTGGCCCCGCAGGGCCTGGCCGACCAGATTGGGCAGCACCATCCCGTACCGCCCCGTCTGACGCGGGCCGACGGTGTTGAACAGACGCACGATCGCGACGTCCAGTCCCTCTTGATCGCAGTACGCCTTGGCGAAGGCCTCGTCGATGCCCTTCGCCCCCGCGTACGTCCACCGCGACAGCAGCGGGTCGCCGAGGACGCGGTCGGAGTCCTCGCGCAGGCGATCGGCGGTGTTCTTGCCGTACACCTCGCTGGTCGACACCAACAGCACCGAGGCCTGCTGCTCGATCGCGGCCGTCAGCACGTTCTCGGTGCCGTGGATGTTGATGCGCAGGCCCCGCAGCGGCTGCTCGACGATGAGCTTGACGCCCACCGCCGCGGCGAGGTGGAACACCCGGTCGCACGAACGCATCGCCTGCGACACCGTCTGGGGGTTCAGGATCGACCCGTGGATCATCTCGAGGCGGGGGTGGTCGGCGACGCCGGCGAGGTTGCGGGCCGAGCCGGTGGACAGGTCGTCGAGGACGACGACCTCGTCGCCCTGGGCGAGCAGCAGCTCGACGAGGTGGCTCCCGACGAATCCGGCGCCGCCGGTGACGAGGGTCCTGAGGCCGGCTCCGCCGGGGAAGACGGGGATGCCGCTCACAGGAGCACCCGCCCGGCGATGTCGCTGCTGCGGTAGGTGCCGTCGACGACGAGCGCATCGCCCTCGAGCCACGCCAGGTCGTCGTCGTGGTGCCGGGTGTGCACGAGCACCACGTCGGGGTGGAACGCGGCCGGGTCGGCGAGCGAGTCGCGCTCGCGGCCGGAGTCGAGGTGGATGTGGGGAGCGTGGCTGTCGACGTACTGCACCTCCGCCCCCACGTCGATGAGGTGGTCGATGATCTCGAGGGCGGGGGATTCGCGCAGGTCCGCCACATCGGGCTTGTAGGTCACGCCCACGACGAGGATGCGCGCCCCGAGGGTGCCCTTGCCCGCGCGCCCGAGGACGTCGCGGATGCGTTCGACGACCCGCCGCGGACGGGCGGCGATGCGGGTCATGGCTTCGGTGATGACCCCCGCATCCACGTGCAGGGCCTTGAGCTGCCACAGCAGGTAGTGCGGATCGCACGGGATGCAGTGCCCCCCGACACCCGGGCCGGGATAGAACGCCATGAACCCGTAGGGCTTGGTGCTGGCCGCCTCGATGACCTCGGTGACCGGCACGTCGAGCGCCCCGCAGATGTCGGCGAATTCGTTGGCCAGCGCGATGTTCACCGCGCGGAAGGTGTTCTCGAGGAGCTTGGTCATCTCGGCGGTGGCCAGGCTCGACACGCGGTGCACTCGCGCGGCGTAGCGGGCGAGCAGGCGGGCACCCTGCTCCTCGCACTGCGGGGTGGCACCCCCGACCACGCGGGGGACGACCTCTTGAGCGAACCCGATGTTGCCCGGGTCGATGCGCTCGGCGCTGAACGTGACGAACACGTCGCGTCCGATGACGAAGCCGCGCTCGCGCAGGGGCTGCTCGACCAGGTCGTGCGTGCAGCCGACGTACGTGGTGGAGGTCAGCATGACGAGCTGCCCCGGCCGGACGGCGGCGACGACGGTGGCGCAGGCCGCCCGGAGGGGAGCGAGGTCGGGCACCTGCTGGTGGTCGACGGGGGTCGGAACGCACACGACGATCGCCGCGGCGCGGGAGAGCTCCGCCGTGTCGCTGGTGAGCCGGAAGCCGGCGGGCGCGCGCAGGGCGGCGTCGAGGCGCTCGCGGTCGGAGTCGATGAGGTCGGCGCCGCGTGCGGCGATCGTCCGCAGCCGACGCGGTGAGACGTCCAGCGCCAGGACGCGGGAGCCGCTCGCGTGATAGGCGAGCGCGGTCGGCAGCCCCACGTACCCGAGCCCGACGATCGCGACATCGAAATCGAATGTCGGCGCCTGCGGCTCGGCGGGCGTCGGGGCCGGCGACGCCGTCAGCGGGACGGCTCGCACATCGAGAGTGGACATCTTCATCCTCCAGGGCAGAGGTCCGAGGGGGCGCGGGGGAATGCGCCCCCTCGAACGGTCGGGTGCTGCGTTCGCGAACCGCTCGATCGGGGTGTCGGAGTCGGTTCGTCGCCCACCCTGGGCCGGGGCGGCGGGAGCGGTCAAGGAGCCCGGGCGGATCATGCGGGGTGCCGCGCACCGCATGTCGCGATGCGGGGAACCGCAACCGCACCTGCGGTCCCGGAGCGGTGCGGCGACGGGATCGACGACGTAGCGTCGTGCCGAGACCCGCGCCGCGAACAGGGGATGCCATGACGCCCACCGTCGATCCGACCCGTACCGCCCGGTGCGGGCACCCCATCGTCCGCCGGGCTCCCGGTATCCGTACCGTCTCCGGCGAAGCCGCCCCTCGGCCGGGTTCGGGTGCGTGCCGCCCGGAGCGACGACGGTGACCACCCTGTGGGTCGTGCTCGTCGCGATCGCCACCGTCGGCGTCTCGACCCTCGTGTGGGGGACGGCCGCCGTCTTCCGGCTTGTGGCCGAGCGCCGGCCGGGCGATGCCCTGCTGGTGCCGTCGATGTTCTACCGCGCCGACGAGGTGGCCGTGCTCATCGCCGCCCATAACGAGCAACTGGTCATCGCCGACGCGGTGCGCGCCGCACGAGCCCTGGTCCCGGTGGCGAACGTCTTCGTCGTCTCGGACGGCTCGACCGATGACACCGTCGGACGTGCGCGCGAGGCGGGCGCCACCGCGTGGGACCTCCGCCCCAACCGCGGCAAGGCCGGCGCCATCCGGGCGGGACTCGGGCACTTCGGCATCCCCGACCGTTTCCCCCTGCTGATGCTCCTCGACGCCGACTCCCGCCCCCGCCCCGACTACCTGCGCACCGCCCTGCCGCTGTTCACCGACGCAGATGTCGTCGCCGTCGCCGGTCGCGCCACCACCGCCACCGATGCGCCGAACACGCCGGTGGGGCGTCTGCTCACCGCGTACCGCGAGCGGACGTACGTGTGCACGCAGTACCTGCACAAGTTCGGTCAGGCCGCACGCGGCGCCGACGCCGTCGCCATCGTGCCGGGCTTCGCGAGCCTGTACCGCACGGACATCCTCGACCGCGTCGACATCGACGCCCCCGGGCTGTCCATCGAGGACTTCAACATGACGTTCGAGGTGCACGCCAAGCGTCTGGGGCGCATCGCCTTCCACCCCGAGTGCGCCATCGCCGAGACCCAGGACCCGGCGATCCTGCGCGACTACTCGGCCCAGATGCGGCGGTGGAGCCTCGGCTTCTGGCAGACCGTGCGCCGGCACGGTCTGCGCCCCGGACTGTTCTGGGCCTCGGTGGGCGTGTTCGCCGTCGAGACCGTCGTGTCCAGCGTCGCGCTCGCCGCCGTGCTGCCCCTGCTGCTGATCGCGGGCGTCGCGGCCCTGGGCGCGCTCGTGCTGCCGCCCGACGCGGCCGCCGTCGCCGCATCGGTGGCGCTCGCGCTCCCCGCCGGTCCCGTGGCGATGTCGTTCGTGATCGTGGACGCCCTCATGACGGCGTTCGTCTGCGCCGTGTCGCGGCAGCGTCCACGGATCTGGATGCTGCTGTTCCCGGTGCTGCGCGTCTGGGACGCCGTGCTGTGCCTGCGGGCGCTGGCCGCCGCGCTCGGACGGCCCTCCGACGGTCGGTGGCGCAGCCCCGCCCGGCGCGCCGCGCTGTCGGCGGGATGAGGGGGAGGGATGCCGAGGGCCCGGCATCCCTCCCGTCCCTCACGATGCGGCCGAGGAGCCGTGCAGCAGGGCGATCAGGTGCACCCGGCTGCTGACGCCGAGCTTGCGATAGATCCCGGTCAGGCGCAGCTCGACCGTGCGGAGCGAGACGAACAGGGTCGCCGCGATCTCGCGGTTGCGTAGCCCGCGACCGACCAGTTCGACGACCTCCTGCTCCTGAACGGACAGCACCCGGGACGTCCGCGCGGAGGGGAGCGCGCGGGGCGGACGTGCACCGTCGAGGCCGGGCAGGCACCGCTCGCGCGCGGCGGCCAGACGACGACGTTCCGCGGGGGCGTCGTCGATGCGCAGGACGTCGAGTGCCTCGCGGAAGGCCTCCGCGCCCTCGTCCTGGCACCGGCACACGGCGCGTGATCGGGCGACCGCGAGCGTCGTCCATCGACGGGGGGTGCGGATCGCGGCGGCCTCGAGGCGCGCGAGCTCGACGCGCGCCTCGGCGTGACGTCCGCTCAGCCACAGCGCCTCGACGAGATCGGCTCCGGCGCGCAGCAGGGACGGGTCCTCACCGGGGGCGAGTTCACGCGCGGTGCGCAGCGCCGTCACGGCATCGTCGTATCGTTCCTCCGCGAGGGCGATGCCCCCCTCGATCACCGCGAACCACGGCAGCAGAGCCGAGGTCCCCTCACGGCGGGCCAGGTCGCGGCCGCTGCGCACCAGGGCGGTCGCCGTGTCGTTAAGGGGGTCGAGGGCCGCGCCGGCCGCCATGAGCAGCACGGTCGCGGCGTCGGGCGTGCGCCCCGGCCCCCATTCCCGCTGCCACGCGGCCATCGCCTCGCGCGCCGCGGCGGGATCGCCGCCGCGGATCTCGTTGATGACGAGGACGCACTGGACCTGCTGCCGCCACATCGGGGCGAGCCGAGGCAGACGTTCGAGGAGGGCGGTGACCTGATGACGCACCGCGGGGTATTCCTCGCGCAGCACCTGGACACCCAGGGCCAGGAGGGCCTGTCCGATGGGCGCATCGGATGCCGGCACGGGGGCGGCCACCCCCGTGTCGATGGTCGCGGGCAAGACGAGATCGAGCCCCAGCTCCCCGAGGATCAGCGCCAGCTGCCGCGTCTCGGCTCCGACGATGTCGCGTTCGACCACCGCGCGGATGCACGCGAGGGCCTCGACGATCTCGGTGCGCTCCAGGTGCAGCCGTGCGCACTCGCAGAGCAGACTCTCGGCGGCGCGGGGTGGGATGCCGTCCACCACCGCCGCGACGAGGTCGTCGTCGACGACGTGGTCCACGATCGCGGTGGCGCGGACCTGCGCGAGCGCGCTACGTGCGCGCAGCTCGGGATCGATCAGGGGGCCGGTCCGCCGCAGGTAGTGTCGCCCGAGGGCCGAGCGATTGTGGAGCACGAGGGCCTCGCCCAGTTCGACGAGGTGGCGCGCACGATCACCCTCGTCGACGTCGCCGCCCAGCGCGCGCTCGGCGAATTCGACGGCGGCGGCGGTTTCTCCGGCGCGGGCGAGGTCGGCCGCCGCCCAGAGGAGCTCCGCGCGGTCACCGTCCGGGTCGACGAAGCTGAGGTGCCACCGGTGCGTCGCGGGGAACACACCCTCGTGATCCGCGGCCGCGCGGGCGTGCAGGCGTCGGCGCTCGTCCGCCCCGAGAGCGGCGTGGTGCCGCAGGCGCAGGGCCGGGTCGGCGAATCGGGCCAGCTCCCCGTGGACCGCGACGAGACCGGCGTCGATCAGGGCATCGACCTCGACCCCGTGATCAGCGGCGGTTCGGCGCAGCCGATCGTAGCCGTAGACCGGGCCCACCGAGAGCAGGTCCAGCACCGCGTTCGTCCGATCGTCCCGCGTCGGTCTCGACGCGCGCCGCCGCCGGCCGCCGTCGTCGTCGTCGACCAGGCGGAGGGGGACCGGCAGAGCGGCGTCGCCGGCGGCTTCGGCGGGAGTCAGCCGCACACGGGAGATCACCCGGGGGTCGCCGCCGGTGTACTTCGCGACCATGAACAGCACGGCCTGAGCCGTGCCCGGTCCGAGATGAGCCCGGGCCAGGTCGACGGAGTCCTCGAACGAGAGGCGGTCGATGCGGGTGTGCGCCATTCCGGCGAAATCGTGGCGTCCGTCCAGGCATCGCACCGTGGCGACGACGCTCAATCCGGTTCCGCGCAGCCGACCGAAGACGAAGGAGAGCACCGTGATGCTGGCGCTGTCCATCTCGTCGAGATCGTCGATGACCACGACGGCGGGCTCGTCGCGAACCAGATGCAGCGTGCGGCTGAGCTCCTCGGCGAGCAGGTGCTCCGGCCAGTCGCGACCGCGGGCCAGCACGCTGTCGATCGCCGATCCGCGACCACCTCCCAGGGCCGCCGAGACCGCGGAGATCCCGGAGTACGGCCACATCCGCTCGTTCGGGCTCGCGACGACGACGGCGGCGTCCCAGACGCGGGCGATCTCGCGGGCCAGCGCGGTCTTGCCGATCCCGGGCTCGCCGACGAGCAGGCATATCGACCCCGCCCGTGCGCCGATCGCGCCCTCGACGCGTCGCATCTCCCGCTTGCGACCGATAAACGGCATCCGAACGCTCCCAACTGCGTCGGCCGACTCGACGGATGACCGTCGGTACGGACCCGGATGCCCCCCCGTCACGAATCTAAGCGGCGCCTTCGAGGATGACAAGGGTCTGCCTCCTGTGAAAATGCGAAGGACCGGATGCCGACGGCATCCGGTCCTCCCCGCGTTCACTCGCGCTCAGTACTCGCGGTCGATGAGCTGCGGCGGCACCTGATCGGCGGCGACCTCGTCGACGAAGAACGCCGTCCGCCGGCGTCCCTTCGCACCCGCCGCGGGGACGCTCTGGTAGCTCGCTCCCGCGAGGGCGAGACCGAGGGCGGCCGCCTTGTCGGCGCCGGCGATCACCATCCACACGCGCTTCGAGGAATTGATCACCGGGCGGGTCAGCGAGACGCGCTCGCTCGGCGGCTTCGGCGACTCGCGCACGGCCACGACCGCGCGATCGGTCACCGAGATCTCGGGACGATCGGGGAAGAGCGACGCGATATGCGCGTCGGGTCCGACGCCCAGGAAGCAGATGTCGAACGACGGCCACGGCCCGGAGTCGCCGCGGTCCGACGGGGCGAACTGCGCGAGCTCGTCCGCGTAGGCGGTGGCGGCGGCATCCAGGTCGATCCCGTCCTCGCTCGAGGCGACGGTGTGGATGTTCTCGGCGGGGATGTCGAGGTGGTCGAGGAACGCCTCGCGCGCCTGCTTGTCGTTGCGGTCGTCGCTGTCGCGCGGCACGAAGCGCTCGTCGCCGAACCAGAAGTGCACCAGCGACCAGTCGATGTCGGCCACCCGCTCGTCGCGGGCCGCCGTGCGCAGGACGGCGCCGCCCATCGTCCCGCCCGTGAGGCAGACGTGCATGCGCTTGCCCTCGGCCACACGCTTGACGATGCGGTTCATGAAGCGCGTCGCGACGTACGCGGCGAGGGTGTCGGCATCCGGCTTGATGATGACCTGCTTGACGGCGCCGTTCTCGGTCATGAACCGCTCTTCTCGCTCGCCGCGAGCAGCAGGTCGTGGCCCTCGGTGATGACGCGTCCGTAGAGCAGGTCGGGGTCGAGTCGGCGCAGTTCCTCCGCCAGGCATTCGCGGAGCGTCCGGCGCGGGAAGGCGAGATCGTGCGTGGGCTGACCCGGCTGCGTCAGCACGGCCACGCCGGCCTCGGGACGCTCCAGCAGCGTGTCGCCGCTGGGACGGGTCAGTCGCACCGACTTGATACCGCTCGCCCACTCGGCGGCGGGCAGGTAGGCGTAATCGACGGGGGCGTCGAGCTTCATGCCCAGCCACGCGGCCAGGAGCGCCGTCGACGGGGAGTCGGACGCGCCGCGCACCTCGATCGCGGTGACCGGCTCGAACGGAGGCTGATCCAGCACCGCGGCGAGCTGCTCACGCCAGCGGGTCACCCGGGTCCACGCGAAGTCGGTGTCGCCGGGGGCGTAGTGCTCGCCGAGCTGTGCCACCCAGGCGGCGGGATCCGGCTGCGACGATGCGTCAGTGATGCGACGCTGCGCGATGCGGCCGATCTCGGAACGCGAGGGGTCGGCGGGGGCCTCGGCCGGCCACCACGCGACGACGGGGGCGTCGGGCAGCAGCAGGCCGGTGACCAGGCTCTCGGCATTCGAGCCCGCGGCGCCGTGCGCACGCAGGACGACGACCTCGCTCGCGCCGGCGTCCCCGCCCACGCGGATCTGCGCGTCGAGCCGGGGCTCCTCGTCGCTGTCGCCCAGCAGTACGGCGATCACGCGCATCGGGTGCTCGCGCGAGGCGTCGTTGGCGGCCTCGATGACCTCTTCTTCGGCGCCGTGATGGGTGACGATGATGAGCGTCAGCACGCGGCCCAGGGCGACGGCGCCGCCCTCCTCGCGGACGCTGACGAGCTTCTTCGAGATCGCGCTGACGGTGGTGTCGGGCAGATCGATGATCACGGGCGCCTCCAGGTGCGGCCGTCGCGGGCGAGGAGCTCATCGGCGGATGCCGGCCCCCACGACCCGGGCGAATACTGTTCGAGCGGGCCGCCCTGCGCGGCCCAGTACTCCTCGATGGGGTCGAGGATCTTCCAGCTGAGCTCGACCTCCTCGTGCCGCGGGAACAGCGGCGGGTCGCCCAGCAGCACGTCGAGGATCAGACGCTCGTAGGCCTCGGGGCTGGCTTCGGTGAACGCGTGTCCGTAGCCGAAGTCCATCGTCACATCGCGCACCTGCGTACCGTCTCCGGGCACCTTGGAGCCGAAGCGGATGGTCACGCCCTCATCGGGCTGCACCCGGATGACGAGCGCGTTCTGACCCAGCTCCTGCGTCTGGCTCCGCGAGAAGAGCTGCTGCGGCGCGCGCTTGAACACCACGGCGACCTCGGTCACACGGCGTCCGAGACGCTTGCCGCTGCGCACGTAGAAGGGCACGCCCGACCAGCGTCGCGTGTTGATCTCGAGCTTGATCGCCGCGAACGTCTCGGTGACCGACTCGGGATTCATGCCGTCTTCCTCGAGGAAGCCGAGCACCTTCTCGCCGCCCTGCCAGCCACCGGCGTACTGTCCGCGCGCCGTCGCCTCGGCGAGGTTGTCGGGCACGCGCACGGCGGCGAGCACCTTCTCCTTCTCGGCGCGCAGGTCGGAGGCGTTGAAGCTGATGGGCTCCTCCATCGCCGTCAGCGCGAGCAGCTGCAGCAGGTGGTTCTGGATGACGTCGCGCGCCGCTCCGATGCCGTCGTAGTACCCCGCGCGACCGCCGACGCCGATGTCCTCGGCCATGGTGATCTGCACGTGGTCGACGTAGTTGCGGTTCCAGATCGGCTCGTACAGCTCGTTGGCGAAGCGCAGCGCGAGGATGTTCTGCACCGTCTCCTTGCCGAGGTAGTGGTCGATACGGAAGATCGAGTCCGCCGGGAACGCGCTCTCGACGGACTCGTTGAGCTCGCGCGCCGAGGCGAGGTCGTGACCGAAGGGCTTCTCGATGACCACACGGCGCCACCCGTTGACGCCGTCGGCCTGGTCGCCGACCAGACCCGACTCCTTGAGCTGGGCCGTGACCACCGGGAACGCCTTGGGCGGGATCGACAGGTAGTAGGCGTGGTTGCCCATCGTGCCGCGCTCGGTGTCGAGCTTGTCGACGGTGTCGCGGAGGCGGCGGAACGCCTCGGGGTCGTCGAACTCGCCCTGGACGAAGCGGATGCCCTCGAGCAGTTCCTTCCACGTCTCCTCACGGAACTCGGTGCGGGCGTACTTCTTGACCGACTCGTAGACGACCTCGGCGAAGTCCTGATCCTCCCAGTCGCGGCGGGCGAAGCCGACCAGGGCGAAGCCCGGGGGGAGCAGCCCGCGATTGGCCAGGTCGTAGACCGCCGGCATGAGCTTCTTTCGGGAGAGGTCGCCGGTGACGCCGAAGATGACGAGGGCGCTGGGCCCCGCGATCCGGCTCAGACGGCGATCCTCGGGGTCGCGCAAGGGGTTGTGACCCGGTGTGATCTCTACGACCATGCTTACTGTGCCGCCTCGAAGAGTGAGAGCACCTCGACCTGCGGGTCGGTCAGCGTCAGCGTGACGACGGGGCGGCCGTGGCCCTCCGCCAGCACGCTCGCGTCTCCCGCGGCCTGTGCCTGGATGAGTTGTCCGAACGTGAACGGTCGACCCGGGATCTCGAGATCGACGTCGGTGCGTTCGAGGATCTGGAGGAACACGCCGGTCGCGGGCCCTCCCTTGTGGTACTGCCCGGTCGAGTGCAGGAACCGCGGTCCCCACCCGAACGTGGTGGGTCGACCGGAGTCGGCGGCCACCATCTCTCGCAGACCGGAGAGCTGAGCGAGCTCGCCGCGGTCCACGTAGGCCTGGATGCCGACGTATCCGTCCGCGGGCACACGCTCCCACAGGGCGTCGAGGACGCTCGCGAGGGTGCCCCCCGCCGCCAGCGCGGGATCGGACACGCGCACCTCGACGCCGTCGAGGACCAGCGCGGGGGCGGTCGGCGCGGGCTGCGCATCCAACAGACCGCGCGCCGCCTGCTTGGCGGATTCGACGTCGGGCTGGTCGAACGGGTTGATCCCGAGCAGACGTCCCGCGATCGCGGTGGCGTACTCCCAGACGACGAACTGCGCACCCAGCGACCCGCTCACCAGCACCTCGTTGGTGTGGCGCTCGAACAGGTGGAACGCGCTGGCGTCGTCGACGAAGCGGACGACCTGCAGGTCGACGGGCCGCGTCTCGAGCTCGGGCGAGACGGGCAGGAGGACGACGGGCAGGATGCCGGTGCCCTCCTTGCCGGTGGACTCGGCGACGAGCTGCTCGATCCAGTCCGGCAGCCCCGTCAGGTAGGTGCCGTCCGCGACCAGACCGAGCTTGTCCCGGCGGTGCGCGCCGCCTCCGGCGATCGCGGCGGCCAGGACGAGGGCGGGATTCTCAGGGGCGTCGATCGCGACCTCGAGCAGAGTGGCATCCGCTTCGTCGAGCAGATCGTCGATGTCGACTCCGGCGAGGCCCGCGGGCACGAGCCCGAACGCGGTGAGCGCCGAGTAGCGCCCGCCCACCTCGGGGTCGGCGAGGAACACGCGGTACCCGGCGGTCTCGGCCTCGCGCGCGAGGGGCGAGTCGGGGTCGGTGACGACGACGATCCGCGACGCGGGGTCGATGCCGAGGTCGCGGAAGGCGGCCTCGAACGCCCGACGGGCCGAATCGGTCTCGATCGTCGACCCGGACTTGCTCGAGACGACCAGGACGGTCCGGTCGAGCCCGCCCGACTCGACGTCGCCGTCGATCGCGGCGAGCACCTGGGCGGGAGAGGTGGAGTCCAGGATGACCAGGGGGACGCCCGCGGACTGTGCGATGACCTCGGGCGCGAGCGAGGAGCCGCCCATGCCCGCGAGGACGACGCGGGTCACGCCCTGCGCGACGAGCTCGTCGCGCAGGGCGGTGATCTCGGGCACGAGCGGGCGCGAGACGGAGACCGCCCGCACCCACCCGAGCCGACGGGACGCCTCGTCCTCGGCGGCGGAGCCCCACAGGCTCGCGTCACCGGCGGTGATCCCCGACGCGATGAGCGAACCGGTCAGCGCCGGCAGCTCCGCGTCGACGATCGATGCGGCGTGGCCCGTGGCCTTGACGGCGAAGCTCACTTCGCGGCCTGGGCGCTTCCGGCCTGCAGAGCGGTCTTCACGGTGTCCTGCAGCTCGTGCCACGAGGCGATGAACTTCTCGACGCCCTCGTCCTCGAGCGTCTGCGTGGCGTCCGCCACGTCGACACCCGCGGCCGCGAGACGGTCGAAGACCTCGTGCGCCTCGGCGTACGCGCCGGTGACGGTGTCGCCGGTGATCTCGCCGTGGTCGAAGGTCGCCTCGAGCGTCTTCTCGGGCATCGTGTTCACGGTGCCGGGGGCGACGAGCTCGGTCACGTAGAGCGTGTCGGGCAGCGCCGGGTCCTTGACGCCCGTCGAGGCCCACAGGGGACGCTGCACCGTGGCGCCGGCATCCAGGAGCTTCTTCGCGCGGTCCTCGGAGAACTTCTTCTCGTAGAGCTCGTAGGCCAGTCGCGCGTTGGCGATGCCGGCCTTGCCCTTGAGAGCGGCGGCCTCGTCGGTGCCGATCGCGGCGAGACGCTTGTCGATCTCGGTGTCGACGCGCGACACGAAGAACGAGGCGACCGACTGCAGGGTCGAGATGTCGTGACCGGCGGCGTGCGCCTTCTCGACGCCGGCGAGGTAGGCGTCGATGACCTCTTCGTAACGCTCGAGGCTGAAGATCAGCGTGACGTTCACCGAGATGCCCGCGCCGATGACCTCGGTGATGGCGGGCAGGCCCGCCTTGGTCGCGGGGATCTTGATGAGGACGTTCTTGCGGTCCACGCGGGCCGAGAGGTCCTTGGCCTGCGCGACGGTGCCCTCGGTGTCGTGCGCGAGGTCGGGCGAGACCTCGATCGACACGCGTCCGTCGACGCCGTTCGTGGCCTCGAACACGGGCAGGAAGATGTCGCATGCGTCGCGCACGTCATCGGTGGTGATCGAGACGATCGCCTCGTCGACGTCGGCGCCCGCCGCGGCGAGCTCCTTCACCTGGCCCTCGTACGCCTCGCCCTTGGACAGGGCGCCGGCGAAGATGGTCGGGTTGGTCGTGACGCCCGAGACGTTGCGGGACTCGATGAGCTCGGCGAGGTTGCCGGACTGGATGCGCTGACGCGACAGGTCGTCGAGCCAGATGCTGACGCCCTGAGCGGCGAGGTCTGCGGTGGGAGTGCTCATGTCGTTGTTCTCCTCGGATTACTTCTTCGCCGCGGCGAGCGAGTCGCGGGCGGCTTCGACGACGGCCTCGGCCGTGATGCCGAACTTCTGGAACAGGGTCTTGTAGTCGGCCGATGCACCGAAGTGCTCGATCGCGACCGAGCGACCGGCGTCGCCGACGATGCCGTGCCAGCTGAGGGCCGAACCGGCCTCGACCGACACGCGCGCCTTCACCGACGACGGCAGAACCGACTCGCGGTACGCCTCGTCCTGCTCGGCGAACCACTCCAGCGACGGGGCCGACACGACGCGGGCGTGGACGCCCTCGGCGGCCAGCGTCTCGCGCGCCTCGACAGCCAGCTGCACCTCGGAGCCGGTCGCGATGAGGATGACGTCGGGCTCGCCGTTCTTGGCCTCGGCCAGGACGTAGGCGCCCTTGACGGCGCCCTCGGCCGACGCGAACTCGTCACCGGATGCCGCACCCTCGCCGCGGGCGAAGACGGGGATGTTCTGACGCGTCAGGGCGATACCGGCGGGACCGGCCGTACGCCGCAGCATCTCGAGCCACACCACGGACGTCTCGTTCGCATCAGCGGGGCGCACGAGCGCGAAGTTGGGGATCGCGCGCAGCGTCGCCAGCTGCTCGATGGGCTGGTGCGTCGGGCCGTCCTCGCCGAGGGCGACCGAGTCGTGCGTCCAGACGAAGATCGTCGGGATGTTCATGAGCGCGGCCAGGCGCACCGGGGGGCGCATGTAGTCGCTGAAGATGAGGAACGTCCCGCCGAACGGACGGGTCGGTCCGTGCAGCACGATTCCGTTGAGGATCGCTCCCATGGCGTGCTCGCGGATGCCGAAATGCAGGACGCGGCCGTAGGGGTCACCGGACCACTCGTGCGTCGACCACGAGGCGGGGATGAAGCTCTTGGCATCCTTGATCGTGGTGAGGTTGGACTCGGCGAGGTCGGCCGAACCGCCCCAGAGCTCGGGGAGCTCGGCGGCCAGGGCGTTGATGACCGTGCCGGACGCGGCGCGGGTCGAGACGTCCTTCCCGGCCTCGAAGGCGGGGAGGGCGTCGGCGATGTCGGCGGGGAGCTCGCGGGCCTGCAGGCGGTCCCACAGCTGCTTGCGCTCGGGGTGGGCGGCGGCCCACGCGTCGAACTTCTGCTGCCAGTCGGCCTTGGCGGCCTCGCCGCGCTCGACGAGCTTGCGCGTGTGGGCGATGACGTCGTCGGCGACGGCGAAGTGCTCCTCGGGGTCGAAGCCGAGAACCTCCTTCGTGGCCTTGAGCTCATCGGCGCCGAGGGCGGAGCCGTGGATCTTGCCGGAGTTCTGCTTGCCGGGCGAGGGCCAGCCGATGATCGTCTTGAGGATGATCAGCGAGGGCTTGGCCGTCTCGCCCTGCGCGGCCTCGAGCGCGGCGTGGAGAGCGGCGACGTCCTCGACGTATTCGCCGGTCTTCTTCCAGTCGACCGTCTGCACGTGCCAGCCGTATGCCTCGTAGCGCTTCTGGACGTCCTCGGTGAAGGCGACGTTGGTGTCGTCCTCGATCGAGATCTGGTTGGAGTCGTAGATCGCGATGAGGTTGCCGAGCTCCTGGTGGCCGGCGAGAGAGGAGGCCTCGCTGGTGACACCCTCTTGCAGGTCGCCGTCACCGGCGATGACGTAGACGTAGTGGTCGAAGGGGCTCTCGCCGGCGGGGGTCTCGGCGTCGAACAGGCCGCGCTCGTAGCGGGCCGCGTAGGCGAAGCCCACGGCCGAGGCGAGCCCTTGGCCGAGGGGGCCGGTGGTGATCTCGACGCCGGCGGTGTGTCCGTACTCGGGGTGGCCGGGGGTCAGCGAGTCCCAGGTGCGCAGCGCCTCGAGGTCCTTCTTCTCGAGGCCGAAGCCGCCGAGGTACAGCTGCACGTACTGCGTGAGCGAGGAGTGGCCGACCGAGAGGATGAAGCGGTCGCGGCCGGGCCAGTGCGTGTCGGCCGGGTCGTGGCGGAGTACCCGCTGGTACAGCAGGTACGCGGCGGGGGCCAGCGACATGGCGGTTCCGGGGTGGCCGTTGCCCACCTTCTCGACGGCGTCAGCCGCCAGGATGCGTGCGGTGTCCACCGCGCGCCGATCGATCTCGTCCCATTCGAAGTCCGACAACACGGTGCCTTTCTCGATCCTGCGCCCGGTTCACGATCCGACGTCCGCGCTCGCCACCGTAGGAGTGGGAGGGGGGTGGGGTGTCGGCGCGGGGCGCGCGTTCTTCGCCAGCATAGCGAGATCGACCGACGCCGTTGCCGTTCGTGACGGGGGTCGACAGGCGGCCGGGGGTGTGGTGGGGATGGCATAGAATCGGAGGGATATATACGCGCTACCCCGGGGGACGATGGACATCTCGACGACGTCGCACGTCATTGCGACGACCGATCGCCGCTCCGTCGGACGCACCCTTCGGGCCTACGTCGCTCTGACGAAGCCCCGCGTCCTCGAGCTGCTGCTGGTGACCACCGTTCCGGTCATGATCCTCGCGCAGGGCGGTCTGCCGAACCTCTGGCTGATCTTCGCCACGGTGATCGGCGGTTCGCTGAGCGCCGGCTCGGCGGCCGCGTTCAACATGTACCTGGACCGCGACATCGACGCGCACATGCAGCGCACCGAGAACCGTCCGCTCGTCACGGGCGAGGTGTCGCCGCGCGGCGCTCTGACCTTCGCGTGGACCCTCGCCGTGGTGTCGACCGTGTGGCTGTGGGCGTTCACCAACCCGCTCGCCGCAGCGCTGTCGGCGGCCGCAATCTTCTTCTACGTCGTCATCTACACGATGATCCTCAAGCGCCGCACCGAGCAGAACATCGTGTGGGGCGGGATCGCGGGATGCTTCCCGGTGCTGATCGGCTGGTCGGCGGTGACGGGCTCGCTGTCGTGGGCGCCGTTCATCCTGTTCGCCCTGGTCTTCCTGTGGACCCCGCCGCATTACTGGCCCCTGTCGATGAAGTACGCCGCGCAGTACGACGGCGTCGACGTGCCGATGCTCGGCGCGACCCGCAGCGGATCGCAGGTGGGCCTGCAGGTCATCCTCTACGCCTGGGCGACCGTGGCCTGCTCACTGCTGCTGATTCCCGTTGCACCCATGGGCCTCGTCTACACCGTGTCGGCCCTCGTCTTCGGCGGCTGGTTCATCTACGAGTCGCACCGCCTGTACTCGCGCGCCGTGCGCGGAGGCGAGCCGCGGCCGATGCGCGTCTTCCACGCCTCGATCACCTACCTGACGCTGCTCTTCGTCGCGATCGCCGTCGATCCGCTGCTGCCGTTCTGATCGTTCTCGATGACGCCCACCTCGGGGAGGTGGGCGTCATCGTGTCTCTGCCCGCGGTTCCGGGATGCCGCCGCGGCGCCGCGCCCACACGCCACGCGGGCGCGGGGTCTCATCGGCGCCGAATGGCGCGCGCGGAGGTGCTTCGTGACGTTTTGGCGCCGATGAAGGGGTGAGCGCGCGCGGGAGGGGTTTCATCGGTGCTGAATGGCGCGCGCGGGGGTGTTTCGCGATCTTTCGGCACCGGCAAACGCCGCGCGCGCGAGCGCGTCTCGTGACGTTTCGGCGCCGATGGAGCGCACCGAGAGGGCGGCGATACGGGCGCTACGAAAGGCGGCAGCCGGGCACGCGAAAGCGCCCGCCCCCCGATGGGGAAGCGGGCGCTTTCGTCGACGCGGGGTCAGCGACGCGTGACGTCGTCCCCGGTGTCGAGACGGGGCTCGTCGTGGCTCGCAGCGGCAGCGGCCTGCGGGGGAGCGGGGGCCGTCGAGGGCACCTCGACATCGGCATCCTCCACCGCGAGGGGGGCCGCGGAGGTGGCGGCGGTCGTCGACGTCGCGGTGTACGGGGCGGCGCCGAAGGCCTCGGGGGCGGTCTCGTCGTCGCTGTTCCAGTCGATCGTCTCGACAGCGACATCGGGACGGCGCACGAGCGCGGTCGCGGCGGCGAGGGCGAGCACGAGGGCGATGCCGATCGCGCCGGCACCCAGGACGGCGGCACCGACGACGACCCACGACTGGCCGACGTACACCTGCACGACGGTGGCGTTGGGGTCGTTGAGCACCTGCTCCATCGCGTCGATGCCGTTCAGCACGATCGCGAGTCCTCCGGCGATGGCGGCCACGGAGGCGACGACGAGAACCCAGAACGGGATGCTGGTCACCAGGCGGGGACGGGTCTGCATGGAATCACTCCTTCATCTTCCGGCGCGGAGCCGGACGGGGCCCCACCGTGGGGGACGGCGGGACGTTTCCGGGCGCGAAGGCACCCGACGAGTTCCAGCCTGACGTACCCGTTTCGATGCCGCCTAGGGGTCGCCGATGAATGCCCTATGAGCGTATAAGGGCGTCCGGGCGCTCCACGACCGGCGCAGCGCGCCGGGCTCCGCCGCGCGCAGCGCGCCGGGTTCAGCCTCGTGCGGCGATCCGCTCGCGCTCCGGTGACGATTCCTCGACGGTGGTCGGCTGCTTGCAGCGCAGCACGACGACGGTCATGGTCGCGGCGGCGAGAGCGGCCAGGACCATGTGCGTGCCGACGGCGAGCTCGGGCAGGCCGTTGCGCGCCTGGTAGAGCCCGACGGCGATCTGCACCAGCTCGACCGCGAGCAGGGCCGTCGCCCAGCGGCGGACCGGGAGACCGCGACGCCAGGCGATCACGACGACCGCGAGCGTCAGGGCGAAGAGGGCGTATCCCGGCCAGGCGTGCACGTGCTCGAGCACCTGGGCGTCGAAGCCGTTGCGCACCGAGGCCTCGTCGCCGGAGTGCGGGCCGGCGCCCGTGGTGAGCACACCGAACACGATCGTCAGGGCGAGCACCGCGGTGGTGGCGTGCACCAGCCCCGCGAACCAGCGCGGGACGGCGAGCCGGCGGGCGCCGGCGGGCTGGTACATGCGCACGAGGAAGGCCGCGCAGACCGCCACCAGCGAGACCGACGCGACGTAGTGGAAGCCGACGATGAAGGGGTTGAGGCCCGTCAGCACGGTGACGCCGCCCACGAGCGCCTGGGCCACGATGCCGCCGAGGACGACGAGCGCCAGGACGAACAGCACGCGACGCTCGCGCCGCATGCGCCACACCAGCACGACGACGGCGAGGGCCAGGATGCCGACGAGACCCGTCAGCGTGCGGTTGCCGAACTCGATGATCCCGTGGATGCCCATCTCGGGGGTGTTCACGAGCGAGTCGGGCGTGCAGCGCGGCCAGGTGGGGCACCCGAGGCCGGAACCGGTCAGGCGCACCGCGCCGCCGGTGCCGATGATGAGCACCTCGGCCACGAACGACAACCACGCGAAGACGCGCACCCGGCGGTCGACGTCGGTGGGCAACCACTCGACGATCCGACGAAGCGCGCCGGGGACGCGGGACGAAGCGGTGGGGGACGGGGCGGAGGGCATGGGTACGGCTTCCTGGCGTCGGGGCGTTCCCGGCGTTCGGGGGAGCGGGCCTGCCATGCCGGGAGCGGGTGTTGCCTGTAGAATCGAAGGGTCCGTGTGCAGCGCTCACGCGATCCGCACGACAGACAGTCTAGGCGCGCAGCCAGCGCCTTCGAGCGGGCCCACCAGCGACGAACCTGGGACTTCGACCGGAGTCCGGAATGTCGGGGCGGATGACACCGTTGTGGCCCGAGAAGGAGAGTGATCACCATGTCCGATGTCCTCATCGACCGACCAGAGCTCGAAAGCCTGGGGCAATACGAGTTCGGCTGGCACGACACCGACGCGGCGGGCGCCATCGCGCAGCGCGGCATCAACGAGGACGTCGTCCGCGGCATCTCCTCGCTGAAGAACGAGCCGGAGTGGATGCTGAAGACCCGTCTGAAGGGGTACCAGCTCTTCGGCAAGAAGCCGATGCCGACGTGGGGCGCCGACCTGTCGGAGATCGATTTCGACAACATCAAGTACTTCGTGCGCTCGACCGAGAAGCAGGCCCAGACCTGGGAAGACCTTCCGGAAGAGATCCGCAACACCTACGAGAAGCTCGGCATCCCCGAGGCCGAGCGTCAGCGCCTGGTCGCAGGCGTGGCTGCGCAGTACGAGTCCGAGGTGGTCTACCACCAGATCCGTGAGGACCTGGAGCAGCAGGGTGTCATCTTCATGGACACCGACACGGCTCTGCGCGAGCACCCCGAGTTCTTCGAGGAGTACTTCGGCACGGTCATCCCCGCCGGTGACAACAAGTTCGCCGCGCTGAACACCGCGGTGTGGTCGGGCGGATCGTTCGTCTACGTCCCCAAGGGCGTGCACGTCGAGATCCCGCTGCAGGCGTACTTCCGCATCAACACCGAGAACATGGGGCAGTTCGAGCGGACGCTGATCATCGCCGACGAGGACAGCTACGTCCACTACATCGAGGGCTGCACGGCGCCGATCTACAAGAGCGACTCGCTGCACTCCGCCGTCGTCGAGATCATCGTGAAGAAGAACGCCCGCGTGCGCTACACGACGATCCAGAACTGGTCGAACAACGTCTACAACCTCGTCACCAAGCGCGCGGTCGCCCACGAGGGCGCCACCATGGAGTGGGTCGATGGCAACATCGGCTCCAAGGTGACGATGAAGTACCCCTCCATCTACCTGATGGGCGAGCACGCCAAGGGCGAGACCCTGTCGGTGGCCTTCGCCGGTCCCGGTCAGCACCAGGACGCCGGCGCCAAGATGATCCACATGGCGCCGCACACGCAGTCGTCGATCGTGTCGAAGTCGATCGCCCGCGGCGGCGGTCGCGCCGGTTACCGCGGAGAAGTGCGCGTGGATGCCAATGCCCACCACTCCGCGAACACCGTGCGCTGCGACGCCCTGCTGGTCGACACCATCTCGCGCAGCGACACCTACCCCGCGATCGACATCCGCGTCGACGACGTGCAGCTCGGTCACGAGGCCACGGTCTCCAAGGTCAGCGAGGAGCAGCTCTTCTACCTGCAGTCCCGGGGTCTTCCCGAGGACGAGGCCATGGCCATGATCGTGCGCGGGTTCATCGAGCCGATCGCCCGCGAGCTGCCCATGGAGTACGCGCTCGAACTCAACAAGCTCATCGAAATGGGCATGGAAGGATCCGTAGGCTAAATGACGACTGCGACCGAATCACCCGCAGCCGCCGAAGGTCATATCGACCCGGCCGCCCTCGTGGCATCCCTCGTCCCGGTGCAGACGCGCTCGGAGCGCGCGACCTCCTTCGACCCGGCCGATTTCGGCACACCCACGGGCCGTGAGGTGAACTGGAAGCTCAGCCCCATCGACCGCCTCGCGCCGCTCTTCGTCGACCAGGCCGGTCCGACCGGCATCATGACGGTCGACGTCGACGCCCCCGCGGGCGTCGAGCAGCTGCGCCTCGCCGCCGGTGAGGCGCCGCGCGGCGAGCACTTCCGCCCCGAAGACCTGCCGGCGGCCCTCGCCTGGACGCACGAGACCGAGGCGCCGCTGCTGCGGATCCCCGCGAACGTCGAGCTCGACGAGCCGATCGTGGTGCGCTTGACCGGCACGGGCGGTCTGGCCCACGCGCACGTGGTGATCGAGGCGCAGCAGCACTCGCGCGGCACCGTGGTGCTGCGTCACGAGGGTTCGGCGCAGCACGCGCAGAACGTCGAGATCATCGTGCGCGACGGAGCCGACCTGACGGTCGTGTCGGTGCAGAAGTGGGACGACGACGCGATCCACGCCTCGTCGCACCAGGCCCGCGTCGACCGCGACGCCAAGCTCACCCACGTCGTGGTGAGCTTCGGCGGCGGCGTCGTGCGCGTGAACCCCTCGGTCGAGCTGTCCGGCGCGGGCGCCGAGGGGCGCCTGTACGGGCTGTCGTTCTCGGATGCCGGCCAGCACCTCGAGTCGCAGGTCTACCTGCACCACAAGGGGCCGCACACCGTCGGCGACGTGCTCTACAAGGGCGCGCTGCAGGGCGAGAGTGCGCGGAGCGTCTGGATCGGCGACGTCCTCATCGGACCGGATGCCACCGGCACCGACTCGTATGAGGCCAACCGCAACCTGGTGCTCACGGACGGCGCCCGCGCCGACTCGATCCCGAACCTCGAGATCGAGACGGGCGACATCCAGGGCGCCGGCCACGCCAGCGCCACGGGTCGATTCGACGACGAGCAGCTGTTCTACCTGCAGGCCCGCGGTATCGCCGAGGACGAGGCGCGCCGTCTGGTCGTGCTCGGCTTCCTGAGCGAGATCGTGCAGCGCATCGGCATCCCGGAGCTCGAGACAGAGCTCATCGAGGCCATCGAGCGCGAACTGGCCGAGGGGGCTGCCGCGTGAGCGCCACGCGCGTGTGCGCTCTCGACGAACTGGTGCAGGACGAGGCCCGACGCGTCGAGATCGACGGCGTCGCGATCGCCGTCGTGCTCGACGGCAACGGCGATGTCCACGCCATCGGCGACGTCTGCACGCACGGCGACATCTCGCTCTCGGACGGCTTCGTCGAGGGCGAGACGCTGGAGTGCTGGGCGCACGGCTCGGCGTTCTCGCTGACGACCGGTCGACCGCTGAACCTCCCGGCCTACGAGCCGGTGCCCGTGTACGAGGTCGTAATCGACTCCGGCGACGTGCTCATCGATCCCACCGTCACCAAGGCGACGGCCTGAGCCGCGCCGACGACCCGAAGACTTCTCAAGTAAGGAACCCCATGTCTGTCCTCGAGATCCGCGACCTCCACGTGACGGTCGAGACGGAGAACGGTACGACCCCGATCCTCAACGGTGTGACCCTCACCATGCGTACCGGTGAGACCCACGCCATCATGGGCCCCAACGGCTCCGGCAAGTCGACCCTGGCCTACACGATCGCCGGCCACCCGAAGTACACCGTCACGAGCGGTTCCATCACGCTCGACGGTGAGGACGTGCTCGAGATGAGTGTGGACGAGCGCGCCCGCGCCGGTCTGTTCCTCGCGATGCAGTACCCGGTCGAGATCCCCGGCGTCACGGTCACCAACTTCCTGCGCACGGCCAAGACGGCCATCGACGGCGAGGCTCCCGCGATCCGCTCGTGGACCAAGGACGTCAAGGGCGCCATGGAGAATCTGCGCATGGACGCCAAGTTCGCGTCGCGCAACGTCAACGAGGGCTTCTCGGGCGGCGAGAAGAAGCGTCACGAGATCCTCCAGCTCGAGCTGCTCAAGCCGAAGATCGCCGTGCTCGACGAGACCGACTCGGGCCTCGACGTCGACGCGCTCAAGATCGTGTCCGAGGGCGTGAACCGCGCCAAGGAGCAGACCGATCTCGGCGTGCTGCTCATCACGCACTACACCCGCATCCTGCGCTACATCCGCCCCGACTTCGTCCACGTCGTCGTCAAGGGTCGGATCGTCGAAGAGGGCGGACCCGAGCTCGCCGACCGACTCGAAGAAGAGGGTTACGACCGCTTCCTCGAGGCCGGTACGCCGATCGACGCGTAAGATCGTTACATGACCGCAACCCTCGCTCCCGAGAAGTACGACGAGGTCACCGAGGCGCTGAAAGACGTCATGGACCCCGAACTGGGGATCAACGTCGTGGACCTCGGCCTCATCTACGACCTCGCCTGGGACGACGAGAACGACGCGCTCGTCATCCACATGACCCTCACTTCGGCCGGCTGCCCGCTGACCGACGTGCTCGAAGAGCAGACCGCTCAGGCTCTCGACAACGTCGTGGACCGCTTCCGCATCAACTGGGTGTGGATGCCGCCGTGGGGTCCGGAACGGATCACCGACGACGGCCGCGACATGATGCGCGCGCTCGGCTTCGCGATCTGACAGCCTCACACGAACGCCCATCCCCTCGGGGGTGGGCGTTCGTCGTGTGCGCGGGTGTCTCGGATGCCGGCGCGTTGCGAATCGGCAACGCTCGTTTTCTCGCCGTTGCCGACGGTCGACCGTGGTGGCACACTGCGCGCATGAGTACGCGCGCTCCCCGAATCGCCGCGGGCCTGATCCCTCTGCTTCTCGTCGCGCCGCTGGCATCCGGGTGCACGCCCGATGCCGTCCCGACGGCCGATACGACTCCCGCCCCCGTCGCGGCCGACCCCCGCGTGGACGCCCTGGCGGCGGTGACGGATGCCACGATCGACGCCGCGATCGCCGACATCGACGCCTCGGTGCAGGCCGCCCTGAACGCCACCGGCACACCCGGGGTCGCTGTCGCCGTGGTGCACGGCGGTGAGACCGTCTTCGCACGCGGATACGGGGTGCGCAATCTCGACACGGGCGATCCGGTGGACGAGAACACGGTGTTCGCGATGGCATCCGTCTCGAAATCGATCGGCGCGACGGTGGTCGCGCGCGCGATCGACGAAGGGGTGGTCACGTGGGACACCCCGGTGCAGAGGAATCTGCCGGCGTTCGCGCTGTCGGACCCATGGGTGAGCGGGAATCTCACGATCGCCGATCTGTACGCGCACCGCTCGGGCCTGTACGAGCACGCCGGCGATGAGCTCGAGGAGATCGGCTACGAACGCGCGGCGGTGCTGCAGCGTCTGCGCGCGGTGCCGCTGTCGGGCTTCCGGTCGTCGTACGCCTATGGCAACTTCGACATCACGGCCGCGGCCGAATCGGTCGCCGCGGCGGCGGGCGAGGACTGGGCCGACCTGTCGGAGCGGCTCATCTACGGCCCCCTCGGCATGGACGACACCTCGTCGCGGTACGCCGACCTCGCGGCCCGAGACAACCGCGCGATGGGGCATCAGCGACGGAACGGGACGTGGGTCGTGAGCCCCGAGCAGCGCGAGCCCGACGCGCAGTCGCCGGCGGGCGGGGTCAGCTCCAGCGCCACCGACATGGCGCGGTGGATGGCGATGGTGCTCGCCGCCGGAGCCGGCGACGACGCGTTCGTCAGCCGCGAGGCGCTGCTGCCCGCGGTCACTCCGCAGATCATGACGGGGCGCGACCCCGCGCAGTCGACGATGGACCAGCGGGCGGGTTTCTACGGGTACGGCTTCAACGTCACCACGACGGCGGGCGGTCTCGTCGACGTCAATCACTCCGGGGCCTTCCGCCTCGGAACCGGCACGACGGTGAAGATGCTCCCCGCGGCCGACCTCGGGATCGTCGTACTGTCGGACGGGGAGGCGAACGGCGTCGCCGAGGGCATCGCGGGACGTTTCGCCGACATCGCCCAGTACGGGGTGCAGCGCCAGGACTGGCTCGCGCTGTACATGGGCGTCTTCGCTCAGATGGCGCAGCCGATGGGCGAGCTCGCCGGAGAAGAGCGACCCGTGGATGCCGCGCCCCCGGCCGCTCTCGACACCTACGCCGGCGTGTACCGCAACGAGTACTTCGGTGAGGCGACCGTGAGCGTCGAGGGCGGCGCCCTGCAGCTCGCGCTCGGCCCGACCGGCCGATGGGCGCTCTCGCCCTGGGACGGCGACGTGTTCACCTTCACCCCGACCGGCGAGAACGCCACGGAGGGCACCGTGTCGCAGGCGACGTTCTCGGCCGACGGGACCCTGGTGCTGGAGTACTTCGACGAGCACGGGATGGGCACCTTCCGCCGGTGAGAGCGCGTGACGGGATGTGTCAGCATCCCCCGGGGCCCGGCGGGGACGGCCGGTAGCCTCGGAGGGTGAGCGTCATCCCTCTGCGGGCCCTGCCCCTGGACCTTCTGCGTCAGCGCTCGAGCACGAAGTGGCGCTCGTACGCCGACGATGTCATCCCGATGTTCGTGGCCGAGACCGACTTCCCGCTCGCCCCCGCCATCACGGCCGCCCTGCACCGCGCCGTCGAGATCGGCGACACGGGGTACACGCCGCCGCGTCCGGGGATCGACCTCGACTTCGCCGCCTACGCCGAACGCCGCTGGGGGTGGACGATCGATCCCTCTCGCATCCGGTGGACGGGTGACGTCATGATGGGCGTCGTCGAGGTGCTGCGCGCCGTGACGCGACCGGGGGACCGGGTCGTGGTGACCCCGCCCGTCTACCCTCCGTTCTACGACACCGTCGAAGAGGCGGGAGCGGTCGTCGAGCGCGTGCCGCTCGTCGACGACGGCGACCGCTGGAGCCTCGACCTCGCGGGCATCGAGAGCGCCCTGGCCGCGGGGGCGCGCGCGGTGCTGCTGTGCAACCCGCACAACCCCACCGGCACGGTGCACTCGCGCGAGAGTCTCGCCGCGCTCGCTCGCCTCGCCGCGCACTACGGCGCGAGCGTCGTGAGCGATGAGATCCACGCGCCCCTCGCGCACGCTCCGGCGGTGTTCACGCCGTTCCTGGATGCCGCTCCCGAGGCCGCCGCCGTCGGATACGCCGTCACGAGCGCGAGCAAGGCCTACAACCTCGCGGGCCTCAAGTGCGCGGTGATCGTGACGGGCGCCGAAGAGACGGCGACCGTCGTGCGGGGACTGCCGTGGGAGGTCGAGTGGCGGGCCGGGCTGTTCGGCGTGATCGCCAACCGTGCGGCCTTCGCGGCCGAGAGCGACGAGTGGTTGGAGGCGCTGCTCGCCGCGCTCGACGAGAACCGCCGCTTGCTCGCCGAGCTGCTGGCGGAGCACCTGCCGCGGGCCCGTTATCGGCTTCCGGATGCCGGCTTCCTGGCGTGGGTGGACGTCTCGGCGTACGGGTGGGGTGACAACCCCGCCCCGCTGATCCGCCGCGAGGCGAAGGTGGCTCTGCACCACGGCCCGCTGTTCGGCACCGAGGGCGTCGGCCACGTGCGCATCAACATGGGGTGCGCCCCCGAGGTGCTGCGTGAGGCGATCGAGCGGATCGGCCGGTTCGCGGGGGAGTCCCGCGGGTAGCTCGACGGTGGGCCTTGTGGGCGGCGGGAGTGTGGCATCCGAGGATAGGTAAGGATATCCTTAGCGGGTGAAGACAGCCACGCGTCCCGCCTACCGCCCGTACGTCGCCGTGGTGAAGGAGGCACGTCGCCTGTCTCCGCATTTCGCCCGCGTGACCTTCACGAGCCCGGACTTCGAGGTGTTCGGTACCGATCGCCGTGACCAGCGCGTGAAGCTCGTCCTCCCCGGGGCCGACGGCCGCCTGTGCGACATCGGCCAGCACGACCCCGACGCGATCGACAACGGCGAGTGGTACACGCGGTGGCGCGACCTGCCGGACGACGAGCGCCTGCCGTTCCGCACCTACACCGTGCGTCGCATCGACCCCGACGCGCTCGAGCTCGACATCGACTTCGCGCTGCACCATGACGCCGGCCCCGCGGGCAGCTGGGCCGAGAGCGCCGCGCCGGGGGACGGCATCCTGATCGTGGGTCCGGACGCCCGCAGCCTCGAGTCCGCCCAGGGCATCGACTTCCACCCCGGTACGGCTCAGCGCCTGCTGCTGGCGGGCGACGAGACCGCGGCTCCCGCGATCGGAGCGATCCTCGAGGGGCTGGGCGCCGGATTCGTCGTCGACGCCTTCGTCGAGGTGCCGACGATCGACGATGCCCTGCCGCTGGCTCCCGGCGCCCTGCCGATCACCTGGGTGCCCCGCGGGACGCGGCCGCACGGTGAGGCGCTGATCGAGGCCGTCGAGGCGTGGACCGCGGCATCCGGCGCCGTCCTCTCGCGCGCCGCGGCACCGCGGCCCCAGGAGCTCGAGGACATCGACCTCGACGTCGACCTCCTGTGGGACAGCCCCGACGACGGCGAGGGCGAGTTCTACGCGTGGATCGCGGGGGAGTCGCAGACGGTCAAGACCCTGCGGCGCCTGCTGGTGCAGGGCTGCGGAGTGGACCGCAAGCGCGTCGCCTTCATGGGGTACTGGCGCGAGGGGCAGGTCGAGCGCACGGCGTGACGACGGTCCGGGCGCAGGGGTGCGTCCGGCCCGGAACGTCGTCGAACGCCCCGCGCGGCCGAGCCGTGCGGGGCGTTCTCGCTCGGCTGCAGGCTCTCCCTCGTGCTGGAGTGCTCGATCGGGCACGATCAGCGGGCGGCGCGCGTCACGTCGACGCCAGTTGGGAGGGCGCTCGATCGCGCGTCATCAGCCCGCGCTGATCGTCTCATCCACGACGGTGTGGTGGCGCCCGATCGGCACGATCATCGGGCGGCCGGTGAGCGGGTCGGGCACGACACGGCTGCGCAGGCCGAAGACCTCCCCGACCGTCTTCTCGGTGAGCACGTCGTCGGGCGTTCCCGCGGCGACGATGCGCCCCTGGGCCATCGCCACGAGATGGTCGGCGTAGCGCGCCGCGAGATTCAGGTCGTGCAGCACCATGGCCACCGTCGTGCCGCGGTCGCGGTTGAGGTCGGTGAGCAGATCGAGCACGTCGATCTGGTGGCTGATGTCGAGGAACGTCGTCGGCTCGTCCAGCAGCAGCACGTCGGTCTCCTGGGCCAGAGCCATCGCGATCCAGACGCGCTGACGCTGGCCGCCGCTGAGCTGATCGACGTGGCGATCGGCGAGGTGCGCGGTGTCGGTGGCGTCCAGCGCGCGCGCGACGGCATCGTCGTCGGTCCGCGTCCACCGCGAGAGGGCGCCCTGGTGGGGGTGCCGGCCACGGCTGACGAGGTCGGACACGGCGATGCCGTCGGGGGCGACCGGCGACTGGGGCAGCAGGCCGAGGACGCGCGCGACCTGCTTGGTCGGCATCCGGTGGATGGCCTTGCCGTCGAGCAGGACCTGGCCCGCCGTCGGCGGGAGCAGACGCGCCATGGCCTTCAGCAGCGTCGACTTGCCGCACGCGTTGGCCCCGACGATGGCCGTGACCCGGCCCGGGGGCAGCGAGAGATCGAGCGTGTCGACGATCGTGCGGTCACCGTAGGCGAGGGTGACGCCCTCGGCGCTCAGGGTGCGCTCGGAGGTCATCGCGTGGTCCTTTCGGTACGAGCGGTCGGGTGGAGCGCGGTGTCGCGGGCGGTCATAGCGACGTTCCTTCGGATCGGCTGCTGCGGACGAGCAGGAAGATGAGGTAGGGCGCGCCGAGTACGCCGGTGATCACACCGACCGGAAGGCGCGTGCCGAACGCGTACTGCGCGGCGAAGTCGGCGACGAGGACGAGCAGCGCCCCCATCAGTCCCGCGGGCAGGACGGGCGAGCCGACGGGACCCAGCAGGCGGACGGCGATGGGCCCGGCGAGGAACGACACGAAGGCGATCGGCCCCGCCGCGGCGGTGCCGAACGCTAGCAGTCCGACGGCCGCCACGATCAGCAGCAGACGGCTGCGCTCGACGGGCAGGCCGATGGCGGCGGCGGTGTCGTCGCCCATGCGCAGGATCTCGAGGCGGCCCGACAGCGCGAGCAGCACCGGACCCAGCACGACCACCGCGAACAGCACGGGCAGGGCGCGGTCCCAGGTGGCGTCGTTGAGGTTGCCGGTGATCCAGCGCATCGCGGCGGGCAGGTCGTACTGCGCGGCGCGCGCGACGACGTAGGACACCACCGCCTGGCACATCGCGGCGACCCCGATGCCCACGAGGATGAGACGCGCGCCCGAGCTGCCGTCGCGGTACGACAGCAGGTAGATCGCCAGGGCGGCGGCGAGGGCCGCGGCCATCGCCAGGAACGACACCGCGGTCTCGCCCCAGCCGAGGACGACGATGCCGATCACGGCGGCCGCACTCGCACCGGTGTTGATGCCGATCACGTCGGGGCTGGCGAGGGCGTTGCGCAGCATCGTCTGGAACACCACCCCGCCCATGCCGAAGCACAGGCCGGTGAGCAGGGCGGTCACCGCGCGGGGCAGGCGGAGCTCCCCGACGGTGAACGAGGCCCCCGCGACGCGCTGACCGGTGAGGACGCCCCACACCTCGGCGGGGGAGTAGAAGGTCTGTCCGAGCATGAGGCTCAGCACGAGAGCCAGCGCCACCAGGGCCGCGAGCGTGCCGGTCACGGCGACCCAGCGGCGGCGGCGGCGGCGCCGGCCCGCGACGACGGACGCCAGGGTGTCGGGCGCGGCGGACGGCAGGAGGGCGGGTCGGGTCGGGGATGTGATCACAGCGCACGCATCCTCTGTCGGCGCACGAGCGCGATGAAGAAGGGGGCCCCGATGAGGGCGGTGACGATGCCGACCTCGATCTCCTCGGGGCGGGCGATCACGCGTCCGACGACGTCGGCGAGGGTGAGCAGGACCGCTCCGCCCAGGGCCGAGACGGGCAGCAGCCAGCGATGGTCGACGCCGACGATCAGGCGCAGCATGTGCGGGACGACGAGCCCGACGAAGCCGATGGGCCCCGCGACGGCGGTCGCGGCGCCGCACAGGACGACGGCGCCGGCCGTGGCGATCAGCCGCGCCGTGCGCACGCGGGCGCCGAGGCCCGCCGCGAGCTCGTCGCCGAGCGCGAGGGTGTTCAGGGCGGGGGCGCTGGCGAGGCAGACGACCAGGCCGACGATCAGGAAGGGCAGCACCTGTCCGACGGTCTCGGGGGTGGCGCCGCCCACGCCGCCGATCTGCCAGAAGCGGAAGACGTTCATGACGTCGGTGCGGGGCAGCAGGATGGCGCTGGTGAGAGAACTGAACGCCACCGCGGTGACCGCCCCGGCCAGAGCGAGGCGGAGAGGGGTCGCTCCGCCCCGACCCAGCGAACCGATCGCGTAGACGAGGACGGCCGCCGCGCCGGCGCCGGCCATGCCGACCCAGATGTAGGTGGAGGGCGAGCCGAGGCCGAAGAACGCGATGCCGGTGACGATCGCCAGTCCCGCGCCCCCGTTGATCCCGAGGATCTGCGGATCGGCGAGCGGATTGCGCGTCGCCCCCTGCAGCACGGCGCCGGAGACGGCGAGAGCGGCTCCGACGAGGATCGCGAGGACCGTGCGCGGGATGCGCTTGGCGACGGCGGCGGCAGAGGCGGAGTCCGTGGAGCCGGTGAGGCCCGCCCAGACATCGGCGGCCGTGACGTCGCGCGCGCCGAAGGTGACCGACAGCACCGCTGCGACGACGAGCAGCGCGACGAGGATCGTCACGCCGACGACGCGCCGCCGTCCCCAGCGGCGCACGCGGGCGTCGCCGGGGACGGTGGATGCCGGAGCGAGAGCGGTCATCGCGCCGACGCGTCGAGGGCGTTCATCAGGACGCGGCCTTCTCGGCGGCTGCTCCCACCAGGGCGATGTACTCGTCGCCCCAGGTCGTGCCGATCGACAGCGGGCTGGGGTTGCCGGCAGCGGCCATCGTGGTGTTGTCGGGCAGGAATGCCACCGCGCCGTTCGCGATCGCCGGGATGCGGGACCACAGCGGGTCGGCCTGCAGCTGCGCCAGGGTGGAGTCGGTGCCGTAGCCGGTGAGGACCTGCACGTCCGAGAAGTTCTCGATGTTCTCGGTGCTCTCGGTGAACCAGAACGTGTCGCCCGAGGCGCTCGAGGTCTCGACCGCCGACGAGGGCGTGAGACCCAGCTCGTTCAGGTAGGTCGCGCGGGGGTCCTTGGTGGAGTAGTAACCGACGGTGCTGAGGTCGGTCGGGTCGATGTAGGTGAAGAGCGACTTCTTGCCGGCGAGGGCGGTGTACTGCGCGGCGGTGTCGGTGACGTGCTTCTCGAGGTCGGCGATCAGGGCCTCGGCCTGTTCTTCGAGACCGAGGGCCTTGGCATCCGTCAGCGTCATCTGCTGCCACGTGGTGCCCCAGGCGATCTCGGGGTAGGCCACGACGGGCGCGATCTTGCTGAGGGTGTCGTACTGCTCCTGCGTCATGCCCGAGTAGGCGCCGAGGATGACGTCGGGCTTCGCGTCGGCGATGGCCTCGTAGTCGAAGCCGTTGGTCTCGTCCATCAGCACGGGGGTCTCGGCGCCGAGCTCGTCGAGCTTGTCCTTGACCCAGGGCAGCATGCCGTCGCCGTCCTCGTCGCCCCAGGTGACCTTGGGCATCGCGACGGGGACGACGCCGAGGGCGAGAGCGGCCTCCTGGTTGCCCCAGCTGACGGTGACGACGCGCTTCGGCGCGGCGGGGATGGTGGTCTCGCCCAGGGCGTGCTCGATCGTGACCGGGAAACCGGCGTCGCCGGACGCGGCCTCCTGGTCGCCGGGGGCGGCCGAGGTGCCGGCGCAGCCGGTCAGGACGAGGGCGGAGCCGACGGCGAGGGCCGTCAGAGCGCGGTATCGGGACACGAAGAGCCTCCTGCGTGTTAGGTAAGGATAGGCTTAGTTTAGGTGGGTCGACGGGTGAGAACGCAAACCCGGACGCCTCGAGCCCGCCGGTTCGTCTCGACGCCGAGACACCCGGAGGTCGGGTCGTTCGTGGTGTTCGCCCGCGGCATCCCGGTGTCGGATCGGATCGGTCGGTGTCGTCGGCGTGAGGGGACCGCCGCGGGCTGTCGGCGGGCTCGCAGGGGTGCGGCTTATACTGGGTGGCTGGCCAGTCTTCGGCCTCCCACCCTTCCCCGACTGAACGGACGTTCGCTGTGCTCGCCGTGCACGACCTCGAGATCCGCGTGGGTGCCCGCGTGCTCATGTCCGACGTGGCATTCCGCGTCTCCGACGGCGACAAGATCGGTCTCGTCGGGCGCAACGGCGCCGGCAAGACCACTCTCACCAAGGTGCTCGCCGGTGATCTGCTGCCCTCGAACGGCGGGGTCGACCGTTCCGGCGAACTGGGCTATCTGCCCCAGGACCCGCGTTCCGGCGACCCCGAGATGCTCGCGCGCACACGCATCCTCGACGCCCGCGGTCTGGGCTCCCTCGCCCTCGGCATGCACGAGGCGTCGATGGCGATGGGCGACGACGACGCCGCGGTCGCGGCCAAGGCCATGAAGAAGTACGCCCGCCTCACCGAGCAGTTCGAAGCGGCGGGTGGTTATGCGGCCGAGGCCGAGGCGGCATCCATCGCCCACAACCTCTCGCTGCCCGATCGCATCCTCGATCAGCCCCTCAAGACCCTCTCCGGTGGTCAGCGTCGCCGCATCGAACTCGCGCGCATCCTCTTCTCGGACGCGCAGACGATGATCCTCGACGAGCCGACCAACCACCTCGATGCCGACAGCGTGGTGTGGCTGCGCGAGTTCCTGAAGGGGTACAAGGGCGGCCTCATCGTGATCTCGCACGACGTCGAGCTCGTCGGTGAGACGGTGAACCGGGTCTTCTACCTGGATGCCAATCGCCAGGTCATCGACGTCTACAACATGAACTGGAAGAACTACCTGCGCCAGCGGGTGGCCGACGAGGAGCGTCGCAAGAAGGAGCGCGCCAACGTCGAGAAGAAAGCCACGGCGCTGCAGCTGCAGGCCGCGCGCTTCGGCGCCAAGGCGTCGAAGGCCGCCGCCGCGCACCAGATGGTCGCGCGCGCCGAGAAGATGCTGTCGGGCCTCGACGACGTGCGTCAGGACGAGCGCGTCGCCAAGCTCCGGTTCCCGAAGCCCGCGCCGTGCGGCAAAACGCCGCTCATGGCATCCGGTCTGTCGAAGTCGTACGGGTCGCTCGAGATCTTTACCGACGTCGACCTGGCGATCGACCGCGGGTCGCGCGTCGTCATCCTGGGCCTCAACGGTGCCGGCAAGACGACGCTGCTGCGCATCCTCGCGGGCGTCGACCAGCCCGACACCGGTCAGCTCGAGCCCGGTCACGGCCTCAAGATCGGCTACTACGCGCAGGAGCACGAGAACCTCGACGTGAACCGGTCGGTCCTCGAGAACATGATGTCGTCGGCGCCGCACATCACGGCCACCGAGGCGCGCAAGGTGCTCGGTTCGTTCCTGTTCGTCGGCGACGACGTGCTCAAGCCCGCCGGGGTGCTCTCGGGTGGCGAGAAGACGCGTCTGTCGCTCGCGACTCTGGTGGTGTCGTCGGCGAACATGCTGCTGCTCGACGAGCCGACGAACAACCTCGACCCCGCCTCGCGCGAGGAGATCCTCGGCGCCCTCGCGCACTACGAGGGCGCCGTGGTGCTGGTGTCGCACGACGAGGGCGCCGTCGAGGCGCTCAACCCCGAGCGCGTGCTGATCCTCCCCGACGGTGTCGAGGACATCTGGGGCCGCGACTACGCCGACCTGATCACCCTGGCCTGATCACGCCGGCCTGATCGCCCCGGGCTGGTCACGCCGGCCCTGTCCTGCCGACCTGATCGCGTCGGCCTCATCACTCCGACCTGGTCACGCCGGCGTGTTCGCGCGGGGTCGCGGGCGAGGGTGGGCTGCGTCTCGACGCTCCCGTGTCGCCGATCGTTCGCGTCGCCCCGTGCCCGACGCGGGGTCCGTGGCATCCTCATCGGATGATGGATCGTCGAGACCGCCCCGCGCTGACGGAGGTGGAGCGCGCGGAACTGGCGTCGCTGCAGGCGCGGGTCTACGGCGCCGGGGGGTTGCCCGTCGACGACGTGACGGTGCGCCGGCTGCGGACGCTCGAGGATCGGGCCTCGGGGCGCGTCGTCCCCGCCCCCGAACGGGAGGTCGGCCGCCGCGCGTCCGATGAGCGGTTCGGACCGGATGCCGGGGCACCTGCGCCGACGCCGGCGTCCGATGTGCAGCGGGAATCGCGCGGGGCACCTGCGCCGACGTCCGCGTCCGGTGAGCAGCGGGAATCGCGGTCGGCACCGGATGCCGGGCCACCTGCGCCGACGCCCGCGTCCGGTGAGCAGCCGGAATCGCGGTCGGCACCGGATGCCGCCTCGCCCCTGCCGACGCCCGCGTCCCGACGGCGACGTCTCCGCCCCGGGCTGGTCGGGGCGGCCGCGGTGATCGTCGCCGGGGCGTTCGTCGCGGGTCTCGCCGTGGGCCGCGCCACGGACGCGGGCAGTGGCGGCGAGCCGCTGCCGGAAGAAGGATTCGCGCAGACCGAGGAGGACCTGTCGTCGTCCATCCTGTCGGACGGGCGCACGTGGATCGGTCTGGAGGCGGCATCCGTCCGCTTCATCGCGACCATCGACGACGCCTCGGTGTACCTCGGACGCCGCGAGGAGGGCGAGCTCTGCCTGGCCGTGGTCTACGGTTCGGAACGCGGCAGCGGCGTCGCGAGCGTCGACTGCGGCGATCGGGACGCCACGGCGCAGATCGACGGTGACCGGTGGGTGTCGATCGGCCGGGCCGACCCGGCCAAGATGAACAACTGGAGTCCCTCGCGGCTCGAGCAGTCGCAGCTGTCGCCGAGCGTGACGCTGCACGTGCTCGCGAGGTGAACGCGCAGCCGAGACCCGGCCGCCCACGTGGGGCACCCGCATCGCCGCCCCGCGCGGGAACGAGATCCCGACCCCGGCGTCTCTCACAGCCCCGGTCAGTGCGCGTCGAGCAGTGCGTCCTCATCGTCGGCGTCGCGATCGCGGGGGCGCTTGCGGGTGCGGTGCAGGGCGACCGGATCGACGCGACGCCGGCCGGTGTCCACCGTCTCCGCGGGGGCCGGAACCGGAACGATGTCGAGGTCGTCGTCGTCTTCCGCGTCCTCGCGGCGGAGCTTGCGCTCGTTGACGATCACGTACCCGATGAAGCCGAAGCCCATCACGGCGAACAGGATCCACTGCACCGCGTACGACAGGTAGGGACCCGGATCGTCGCTGGGCGGGTCGACGGTGAAGGGCGCGGATGCCGGCGCCGGCGTCTCGGACATGATCAGCCCGTACGCGCCGGGCTCGATCGGACCCGTCTGCTCGGCGACCAGGCCCAGGTTGATGGTCGGCACCTGCCCGGGCTCGGCGCTGCGACCCGACGAGGGGGCCGCCTCGCCCGGGCGCAGACGCACCTCGACGACGACGTCGCCGGAGGGGGGAGCGGGGATGTCGTCGGGAGCGGCCTGCTGATTGCCCGGCGGGAGCCATCCGCGATCGACGAGGAGGACCCTGCCGTCGTCGAGCCGGAACGGCACGAGCTGCTCGTAGGCAGCGGTCCCCCCGTGCGCACGGTTGCGGACGAGCAGTTGCTCGTCGGCCAGGTAGCTGCCTTCCATGCGCACGGGGCGCCACTCGTCCTGGGGGGCGAGCTCGGCGCCCGGGGCGAGCAGGTCGCCCAGGGCCACGGGGGCCGCGTCGTAGTTGTCGGCGACGAGCTGCAGCTGCTCGCTGCGTTCGGCGTTGCGTGAGAACTGCCAGTGCGACAGGAACCCGCACGCGATGGCGAACAGGATCGCGACGCCGACGTAGATCGCCCAGCGGCCTGCGGTGGGCATCTCGCGACGGGGTGCGGAGCGGACAGGGGCGGCGGGCCGCGCATCGCGCACGTTCACGTCGTCTTCCCGGGCCACGCTCTCAAGGGTACGTCGCTCCCGGCGGGTGTCCCACCCGTCGCTCTCACGCGCGCCCGCCCGTCAGAGCTCCGACCTCGACGGGGAAGTCCCGCGCGCGCAGGAACTCCCGTAGATACCCCACGTGCTCGTCGCAGGCGACCCAGACCTTGCGGCGATCGGCGGCGTGGATGCGCGGGTTGCGCCAGGTGATCCTCCAGACGGCGGCATCACGGCATCCGGCCCGCGAACAGTCGGCGGGGGTGTCGTCGGTCACGGACGCGGATCGCGCGGGACGTCCAGGCGCGGGGTCTCGGCGATGCGGATGACCAGGGGCTCGTCGGATGCCGCGACCGTCTGCGCCGGGCGGGGCGCTTCGATCGCGCGCTCGGGGTTGATCGCGGTGGTCTCGGCGGCGTCCTGCCCGACATTGGCGACGATCACCGCGAGGTAGGGCAGGAAGATCGCACCGGCGGCGAAGACGAAGGTGTACCAGCCGTACGGCTGCACGACGGCCATGGCGATGAAGCACGCGATGCGAATCCCCATCATCACCATGTACTTGGCGAAACGGTTGTCGGCGTCCTCCCGGGGTGCTTTCGGGAGCGACGTCGCAGACTGGGCGCGGTTTGTCTTCACAGTGGTTTCAGGGTACGCCCGCAGCGTGAGCGCAGGGTCGGGTGGCGCAACGACTTCTCGACGTCGTGAGAACGAGTCTCGGGCGGCCGCGTCGGCGCGGGGCGGGACGGGCCGCGCGTGCCGGTCCCCGGCGAGTGCCCCGGGGGGTGTTCGGGTCCCCGATTCGATGGGGGCCGCTCGCGCGGAGCCGCCCGAGAGGAACCCGACTCGACGGTGCCGCTCGCGTCAGACGCCGTAGCCGGAGCTGGTCTCGCCGATCGCCGCCTGGATGAGGATGATGAAGAAGATCAGCAGCAGTACTCCGAGGACCAGGGTGACGTAGCCCACGATGAGGCCGGCGATCGCGAGGCCGCGACCCTTCTCCGCGCGCGCCTTGATCTGCGAGAGCGACATGTGCCCGGTGACGATGCCCACGATCTGACCGATGACCGGCAGGACGAACACGCCGACGATCGAGGCGATCAGCGACACGATCGCGAGGGTGTTCGTGCGCGCGGGCATCGCGTAGCCGTAACCGCCGGACGCGTAGGCGGCGTCGCCCTGGCCGTAGGCGGTGGGCGCGGCCGCACCGTAGGACGCGGCGCCGTAGGCGGGGGCTCCATAGCCGGGGGCTGCGTAGGCGGGGGCTCCGTGGGCGTCGGCACCGTAGGCGGGGGTTCCGGAGGTCGAGTCCGCGGAGCCCGAGGTGGGCGCGGCGGATCCGTACGTCGGCGCCCCGGGCGACGGTGCTCCGTACGTCGGCGCGCCGGACGACGGTGCGTCGTACGGCGGCGCGTCGGAGGACGGCGCTCCGTGCGAGGGGGAGGGGGATGCCGCATCTCCTGACGCGGGGGCGGACGGCACCGCGGGGGAGCCGGTGGGCGACGCCGTCGGCTCGGACCCCGTCCCCGACGCGCCGGAGTCGTGCGCGGGCTGGTTCGGGTCGGTCGTGCGGTCGTCGCTCACGGTATCCCTTTCGTCGCGGATTCTTCCAGCGTTCCAGCGCCGCTCGGCCTGTGTCAAACCCCGTCGCGTGCGGTTTCGCGGTCTCGTCGCCGCGCCGTCGGTAGGCTGGGGCGGTTCCGTCCCCGCCCGCACAGGAGTCTCACCATGTCCCAGGACCGCGTCGTCGTCGTCACCGGAGGAAACCGGGGGATCGGTCGCGCCATCGCCGAGCGTTTCGTGGCCGAGGGATGGAAGGTCGCCGTCACCGCGCGTTCCGGCGAGGGTCCCGAGGGCACGCTCACGGTCCGCGCCGACGTCACCGACGCCGCCACCGTCGACGCCGCCTTCTCGCAGGTCGAGGCCGAGCTCGGCCCGATCGCGGTGGTCGTCGCGAACGCCGGCGTCACGAAGGACACCCTGCTGCTGCGGATGAGCGAGGACGACTTCGACAGCGTCGTGAACACCAACCTCGGCGGGGCGTTCCGGGTGGTCAAGCGCGCGTCGAAGGGAATGCTCAAGGCGCGCTGGGGCCGCGTCATCCTCATCTCCAGCGTCGTGGGGCTCTACGGCTCGGCGGGCCAGATCAACTACGCGGCGTCGAAGAGCGCCCTCGTCGGATTCGCCCGGTCGCTCACGCGCGAGCTGGGCGGCCGCGGGATCACGGCGAACGTCGTCGCTCCGGGCTTCATCGAGACCGACATGACGGCGGAACTGCCCGCCGACACCCAGGCCGAGTACAAGAAGAACATCCCGGCCGGGCGCTTCGCCTCGGCCGACGAGGTCGCGGGCGTCGTCACGTGGCTGGCGGGGGACGACGCGGCCTACATCTCGGGTGCGGTCATCCCGGTCGACGGCGGCCTGGGCATGGGGCACTGACCCCGGACAGCACGCGCACCCGCGGGCGGCGACGCCCTCCGTGTCCTCGTGACAGCCCCGGCCCGGGCTGCGATCCCCGGCGCTCTCCGCGAACCGGAGGGAGTCCCGGCTCACTCCGCGGTCCCTGGATCTCACGATCACGCGGGTGCCCGCACCCCGGGCCCTCGCTCACCCGCCTGCCTCGCCGACCGCCGCGACCAACCGCTCGGCGAAGCGTTCGGGCTGTGAGAACTGCGGCCAGTGACCCGAGTCCAGGTGCACGACCCGCACGTCGCGCAGTCGCTCGACCTCGCGCGCGAAGGGCGGCCACACGGCGAGCATCCGCGTGAAGCCGTCGGCGTCGAGGCGTCCCGACAGGATCGTCACCGGGATGCCGTATCGCCGCTCATCGGCGAGGGTCAGCGCCGAGGTGGGGACGCGCCCCGGCACGTCGACCACGCGCGCGGCGGTGCGCCGGCGCGTGTCGTCGTCGAGGTCGGACACGTCGTCGTGGTCGAAGAAGTCCCATCCCGGGAAGGGGACGACGCCGTCTTCGACGGGGAACTCCGAGATCATCGCCCCGGGCGGGGGGACGGCGGTGTCGACCAGCACCACGCGGGAGACCCGGCCGGGGCGTCGGTCGGCGGCACCCCACACGACGTTGCCCCCGCCGGAGTGCCCCACGAGGACGACCGGCGCGTCGATCCGATCGATCTCGACGACGACCGCGTCGACCCAGTCGTCGATGACGAGGTCGCCGACGGCGGGCCCCGGGAGGGTCAGAGGGTGCGGGTGATGCCCGGCGGCGGTGAGGGCGGGCAGGACCGCGTCCCACGACGACGCGTCGAGCCAGAGACCGGGTACGAGGATGACGTCCATGTCGGGAGCGTAGAACGCCCCTCCGACATCGGCCAGGTTTCCCGCGAGCCCCGGGCGGATTCCACCCGCCACGACCCGCCCACGCCCACCGCGGACGTCACTCGAGGTCTCGGTACCAGCGGCCGACCCGCGCGCGACGACGACGCCTGCCGCAGCAGCGAGGAACCGCCTCGACGCGTACCGGGCCGGACCCGACGTCCGCTCAGCGCGGCAGCAGAGCGATGACCTGGGCCAGGTCGACATCGCCGATCACGAGATCGGCGCGCCCGCGCACGGCCGGCTTGGCGTTGAACGCGAGCCCGAGCCCGGCCACCGCCATCATCTCGAGGTCGTTGGCTCCGTCGCCGATGGCGAAGGTGCGCGACAGGGGGACGCCGTTGTCGTCGGCCCATCGCCGCAGCGTGTCGGCTTTGGCCCTGGCATCCACGATCTCGCCGTCGACGGTGCCCGTCAGGGCGCCGTCCGCGACCGAGAGACGATTCGCGCGCCAGACGTCCACGCCGAGGTCGGGGGCGATGACGTCGAGCACTTCGTGGAACCCGCCCGAGACGACGCCGACGAGGCCGCCGCGTTCGTGGACGGCGGCGATGAGGTCGCGGACGCCCGGGGTGGGTTCGATCCTCGCGATCGCACGGTCGAACGCCTCGACGGGGACGCCGGCGAGCGCGTCGACGCGCGAGCGCAGGCTGGTGGCGAAGTCGACCTCGCCGCGCATCGCGGCCTCGGTCGCGGCGGCGACCTCGGCGCCGCGTCCGGCTTCGTCGGCGAGGAGTTCGATGACCTCGTTGCGGATCAGGGTCGAATCGGCGTCGAGGACGACGAGGAAGCGAGCGGGCACGGCCTCGACCCTAGCGGGTGCGGCGAGAAGGGCCGGATGCCCGGTCCCGAGTGCACCGCCCGCGGCGGATCATCCGGTCGCGCGACACTCGTCGCACGGCCGCTCCCGCCGGGCGGTGACACCCGTCTCACGACGTCACCCGCGGACCCCGTGTCGGTGCCTCGCCGTAGGCTTTCGGAGTACCGCCGTCTCCCGAGAAAAGGACTCACCCATGGCCGACGTCGAAAGCTTCACCCTCGATCACACCGCCGTCCTCGCGCCGTACGTGCGCCTCATCGGCACCGAGTCGGGCCCGCGCGGCGACGTCATCTCGAACTTCGACCTGCGTCTGGTCCAGCCCAACGAGGGCGAGATCCCCACGGCGGGCCTGCACACGATCGAACACCTGCTCGCGAGCCTCGTGCGCGACCGCATCGACGGCCTGATCGACATCTCGCCGTTCGGCTGCCGCACCGGCTTCCACGTCATCATGTGGGGCGAGCCCGAGGTCGCCGCCCTGGTCGACGCGATCACCGACTCGCTGCGCGCGATCGCCGAGGACGTGTCCTGGGACGACGTGCCCGGCGTGGACGCCTTCAGCTGCGGAAACTACCGCGATCACAGCCTGCACAGCGCGCGCGAGTGGTCGAAGGTCGTCCTCGAGAAGGGGATCTCCCGCGACGCGTTCGCGCGCGTGGGCGTCTGACCTCGGCCCCGGATGCCGACGGGGCGGCGACCATCACGGTCACCGCCCCGTCGGGTACGCGGGGCTCGCGGCATCCGGAGCCCTCGTCGTGTTCTAGGCGTGGACGTGCACGTCCTTGCCGACGACGGTGATGCCCGTCTCGGTCACCGTGAAGCCGCGCGCAATGTCGCGCTCGCGGTCGACGCCGATGGTCGCACCCGGCTCGAGGACGACGTTCTTGTCGAGGATCGCGCGGTGGATGCGCGCACCCGCACCGACCTGCACGCTGTCGAAGAGGACGGAGTCGGTGATGGTCGAACCCCCTCCGGCGAGGGCCCACGGGCCGACGACGCTGCGCTCGAGGTGCGTCCCGGACAGCACCGAACCGAGCGACACGATCGAGTCGATCGCGTTGCCGATGCGGCCGACCGAGTCGCGCACGAACTTCGCCGGAGGGGCGTTGAACGTCTGCGAGAAGATCGGCCAGTCGTCGTTGTAGAGGTTGAAGATCGGCAGCGTCGAGATCAGATCCATGTGCGCGTCGTAGAACGACTCGATCGTGCCGACGTCGCGCCAGTAGGAGCGGTCGCGCGGTGTCGAACCGGGGACGTCGTTGCGCTGGAAGTCGTAGACGGCCGCCTCGCCGCGGTTGACGAAGTAGGGGACGATGTCGCCGCCCATGTCGTGCGCCGAGGTCGGCAGTTCGCCGTCGTGGGTCACGGCGTCGACCAGGGCGTCGGCGTCGAAGATGTAGTTGCCCATCGAGGCGAGCACCTCGTGCGGCGAGTCGGCGAGGCCCGCGGGATTCTGCGGCTTCTCGAGGAATTCGCGGATCTTCGTCGGGTCGTCGGGATCGGTGTCGATCACGCCGAACTGGTTCGCGAGCGCGATCGGCTGACGGATGCCGGCGATCGTCGCCCGTGCGTCCGAGGCGATGTGCGCGTCGAGCATCTGCTTGAAGTCCATGCGGTACACGTGGTCGGCGCCGATGACGACGACGATGTCGGGCTTCTCGTCGCGGATGAGGTTCATCGACTGCAGGATCGCGTCCGCCGACCCGGAGAACCACCGCTTGCCGAGGCGCTGCTGAGCGGGGACGGATGCCACGTAGGAGCCGAGCATGGGCGACATGCGCCACGTCTGAGAGATGTGGCGGTCGAGGCTGTGCGACTTGTACTGGGTGAGCACGACGAGCTGTCGCAGGCCCGAATTGATGAGATTCGAGATCGCGAAGTCGATCAGGCGGTACTGGCCGCCGAAGGGGACGGCGGGTTTGGCGCGGTCCGCCGTCAGGGGCATGAGTCGCTTTCCCTCGCCGCCGGCGAGGATGATTCCGAAGACCTTCGGCGCTGCAGGCATGGCACAACACTAGGGGTCGCGAACGGATGCGGGAACAACTCCACGGCGCGCCTCGCGCTGTACTACGGTTCGTCTCATGCGCGTCGACATCGTGACCAAGGAGTACCCGCCGGAGATCTACGGGGGAGCCGGAGTCCACGCCACCGAGCTGGTCGCGGCGCTGCGCGCCGCCGGCACCGAGGTCCAGGTGCGCGCGTTCGGCGCCGACCGCGATGCGCCCGACACGACGTCCTACGGGGTCCCGGCCGAGCTCGCCGGGGCGAACGGGGCGATCCAGACGCTCGGTACCGACCTCGAGATCGTCTCGGACGTGGCCGGCGCCGACGTCGTGCACTCGCACACCTGGTACGCGAACTTCGCCGGGCATCTCGCGTCGCTGCTGCACGGCATCCCGCACATCGTCACGGCCCACAGCCTCGAGCCGCTGCGTCCGTGGAAGGCCGAGCAGCTCGGCGGCGGGTACGCGGTGTCGAGCTTCATCGAGAAGACCGCCTACGAGGGGGCCGCCGCGGTCGTCGCGGTGAGCGAGGGCATGCGGCAGGACATCCTGCGCAGCTACCCGTCGCTCGACCCCGACGCGGTGCGCGTGATCTACAACGGCATCGACACCCAGTCGTGGCATCCCGTGGTCGACGACGACTTCCTCGCCTCGGTCGGGATCGACCCGGGGCGGCCGTCGGTCGTCTTCGTCGGGCGGATCACGCGGCAGAAGGGTCTGCCGTACCTGCTGCGCGCGGCGGAGCAGCTGCCGCCCGAGGTGCAACTCGTGCTGTGCGCCGGTGCCCCGGACACCCCGCAGATCATGGCGGAGGTGCAGGAGCTCGTCCGCGGTCTGCAGGCCACGCGCGACGGCGTCGTGTGGATCGAACGGCTCCTCCCGCGCGAGGAGCTGTGCACGATCCTGACCGCCGCGACGACCTTCGTCTGCCCGTCGGTGTACGAGCCGCTGGGCATCGTCAACCTCGAGGCCATGGCGTGCGGCGCCGCCGTCGTCGGCACCGCGACCGGTGGCATCCCCGAGGTCGTCGTCGATGGCGTGACGGGCCGACTCGTCCCGATCGAACAGGTGCAGGACGGCACCGGAACGCCCGTGGATCCCGACCGGTTCGTCGACGACCTGGCCCGCGTGCTCACCGAGGTGGTGACGGATGCCGACCGCGCCCGCGCGTACGGCGAGGCCGGACGCCAGCGCGCGGTCGACGACTTCAGCTGGGCGGCGATCGCCGAGCAGACGGCCGCGCTGTACGCGGAGGTCGCGGGGAGGTAGGCGCGGCTCGTCCGGCCCGCCGTGGTCGCGGGAACGTCGGTGCGATCCGCCCGGCCCGGCGTGGAAAGCGGGGACGGTCCTGGAGGTCGCGGGGGACATGCGGGCGCGTGCGGCCCCGCGCGACGCGGGCCCCGGCTGACGGGCGAGCGAGCACGCGGCCGTTAGGCTGGGGGCATGCCCCAGGTGCTCGAATTCTCCGACGTCGTCGTCCGCCGGAACGCTCGGGACATCGTGTCCCACGTGGACTGGACCGTGAGCGACGACCAGCGGTGGGTCGTGCTCGGCCCCAACGGCGCCGGCAAGACCACGGTGCTGCAGCTGGCGGACACGCTGCTGCACCCGACCTCGGGCGCGGTGACGATCCTCGGTGAGCGCCTGGGACGCACCGACGTGTTCGAGCTGCGTCCGCGGATCGGGTTCGCGTCGTCGGCGATGGCGCGTCGCGTGCCGCCCGAAGAGACGGTGCTGGATGTCGTGCTGACCGCCGCGTTCTCGGTCGTCGGGCGCTGGCGCGAGGACTACGACGACATCGACGAGCGTCGCGCGCTGCGCGTGCTGGCCGAGTGGAAGCTCGACCACCTCGCCGACCGGACGTTCGGAACGCTCAGCGACGGCGAGCAGAAGCGCGTCCAGATCGCCCGCGCGGTGATGACCGACCCGGAGCTGCTGCTCCTCGACGAGCCGACGGCGAGCCTCGACCTCGGTGCGCGAGAAGAACTGCTCGCGCTGCTGTCGGGCTACGCGCAGGCTCCCACGACGCCGGCGATGGTGATGGTGACGCACCACGTCGAAGAGATCCCCGTGGGGTTCACGCACGTTCTGCTGCTGCGCGACGGCGAGGTCGTGGCATCCGGTCCCCTCGACGACGCCCTCACAGCGGAGAACCTCTCGACGACGTTCGGGCTCGAGATCACCCTCACGCGCGAAGCGGGACGGTACGCGGCCCGCGCGGTCTGACGCGGGACCGCTCGGCCGTCCGGGTCGACACGGTCCGACGCGGACATCCGGACGGGGGATGTCGTCCCGTGCGGGACGGGCGACGGGCCTGGTAGAATCTCCCGTTGGTGCCTCCGGCGCCGCAGACTTTGACGTCCTGGCAGAATCCAGGGCACCACTTCTCAAAGGACCTTCCATGCAGACTGACATTCACCCCACGTACAAGGCCGTCGTGTTCCGCGACCTCGGTTCGGGCGACACCTTCCTCACCCGTTCGACCGTCTCGAGCGACAAGACGATCGAGCTCGACGGCGTGGAGTACCCCGTCATCGACGTGGAGATCTCGTCGGCCTCGCACCCGTTCTACACGGGCAAGCAGCGCATCATGGACTCGGCCGGCCGCGTCGAGAAGTTCAACCAGCGCTTCAAGAACTTCGGCGGTCGTTGATCCTCAGCGATCACGCGTCGACAGCCCCTCGTCCTTCGGGACGGGGGGCTTTCTCGTGCAGCCGCGGGCGGGGATGCCCTGTCGGGTCGGGGTGCGGGCGCCGTCTCATGCGAACGTGGGAATGGCCCCCGTTCGCGTCGGGGTGGGGGCGCTGAGATCGGCCATCGACGCGCGGCCGGGGACTCACGTGGGGGTGAGGATATCGCCGGCGTGCGTGTACGGGCCGAGGTCCGACCGCCGGTCGTTCCACATGGTCTGCTGTCGGCGCGCGGACGCGATCGCGTGGGGGTCGATGTCGACGACGACGAG
>NZ_CAJYPF010000192.1 GCF_913776565.1 uncultured Microbacterium sp.
CGTCATCGCCGATCTGGCCCCACTGCGCGCAGAACATCTCCTCGCCGGTGGTGAGGACCGGGGCGTTCCGGGACAGCGCGAGCAGATCGCGCGCCACGGCCCGTCTCGCCGAGGACCGCCTCGATGATGCGGCGTGGAACGCGTCCAGACGGGCCGTGGCGCGCGATCTGCTCGCGCTGTCCCGGAACGCCCCGGTCCTCACCACCGGCGAGGAGATGTTCTGCGCGCAGTGGGGCCAGATCGGCGATGACGACGGGCTCGCGTCGGCGCACTCCTCCCTTCTTCCGCGCGCTGCACTCGCGCTGGCCCGTGCGGGCCGCGCCTGCGAGGCCGCGCGCGTCGCGGACACGGCCCGGTCCGCGGAGCAGGACCTGACCGTGTGGGCGGCACTCACCCTCGCCCATCTGTCGCGAGGCGATGCCGAGCGCGCCGCGAGCCTTCTCGACGCGATGCCTCTTCCGCGCACGCGGACAGAGCGGGAGCTGGCGCTCGCGGTCCATATGCGCGTCCGATTCGCGCAGTCGTCCGGGTGTGCGGTCGCCGAGGACCGGGTGGGCGCGCTGACGTCATGGGCTCCCGACGACGAAACGTGGGCCTGGCGCCTCCGAGTGGCGATAGCCGCCCGGTCTCTCGAGAGCAGCATCGCGCCCCCGTCCGCCGAGCACATCGCCGCACCGCACCCCGCGGCGGACGATCGAACGCTCATCCTCGCCGACGCCTGTCACGCCGTCTTCGACGCCGCCACCGGCAACCGCCGCGTCGGCGCTGATCGGCGGGGACGACCCCGCGGCGCACACGCGCTCGGCATGGAATCGGACGCGTCCGTGTTCCGACTGCACGCGCTGGCGCTGGTCATGATCGGCGAGGACGTGGACGCGGTTCGCAGCGCGACGCGGCGACGGCTCCTCGCCGCGGGGGACCAACAGCGACAAGACGCCATCGCTCCTCTCGCGGTGATCGACGCCGCGGTCCAGCTCCTGCGGAACCGCCCCGCCGACGCACTGCGGAGCCTGCAGCTCGTCGAACGGTACCCGTCCGAGACCATCGGGCTGTGGCGTGAGCTGCTGCGCGCAGCCGCTTTCGCCATGACCGACGAGCTCGTGGCCGCTTCGGCCGCCATCGAGCGGCTCGCCGTCGCGGCCGGCACCGCGGGTCTCGGGGGCTTCGCCGCGGTGTTCAGCCTCGTGTGCGCCGTGTTCGAGAGGGCGAACCGCCGTCATGAGGCGGCGAGCGCACACGTCGATCAGGCGATCGACCGCGCGCGAGGGACCATGCCCATCGTCATCCCCTTGGCTCTGCGGGTGTGGCGCGATTCGGGTGTCTCGGATGCGCAGGTCCTCGCCCGCGCGGAAGCACTCCTTCCCGAATGCGACATCGCCCCCCTCCGGGATCTCGTCGATGACCTGCGCGGATCCGCCGGCTCGGGCGGACGCCGACTCGAATTGCTCACGTCTCGCGAGCGGGAGATCGTGCTCCTGGTCGTTGGCGGCAGGTCGAACGCCGAGATCGCCGAGATGCTGCACCTGTCCGTCCGAACGGTCGAATCCCACCTGCATCATGCGCGGGTACGTCTGGGCATGGATCCCTATGAGCGGTTCGCCCTGACCCCGGCGACACGTCCGGTCGGACGCTGAGACGTGCCGCCGCGGTCACAGCACCTCACAGGTAGGGCGTGAGCGGTGAGCGCGGTGCCCCGCGGAGCGCCGGAGCGGTGTCGACGGGCTCCTGGATGCCGTCTCCATCGGGGTCGGCGGAACGGGAGATGAACCCCGCACCGTACTGATCGAGGTCGCTCCGCTCGATGCGATAGAGGTCGTAGTCGACACGGTTGCTCATCAGGTCGATGAAGTCCGGCTTGTCGTCCCCGTCGGTGTTGCGCAGCTGCGCGAGCGCGGGCAGCAGGACGCCCGAGTCCGGGGACGTCTCGAGAGCGTCCAGAAGTCCGTTCGCGCCGAAGACGTTGCCCCCGTCGAAGACGCCGTCCCGGTCGGCGTCATAGGCGTCGATCTGCGCCGCGGTGAAGGGTCGACCCTCGAACAGGTCGAGCAGTCCGTCGTTGTCGGAATCGAGGTCGGCGTAGCTGGAGACCCCGTCGCCCAGCGTGGCGATGACGAGGAGGTCGCCGTCGACGTCGTCATCCTCGTAGATGCCGTTGGACTGGAAGTCCTCTTCCGTGTCGAGGATCCCGTCGTTGTCGGAGTCCAGGTCGCACGCGTCGACGACGCCGTCGCGGTCGAGATCACGCGTCGTGGACTTATCGGACGCCGGGCAGGTCTGTGTCGGAGAGGGCGTCGGCGTCGGCGTGACGGTGGCCGTCACGGTCGGCGTCGGCGTGGGCGTGGGGGTCGCCATCGGGATCGCCGTCGTCGGGACCGGGCTCGGCAGCGCCGTCGGCGTCGCGGAGGCGGTCGCCGACGCCGTCGACATCGGTGCCGGCACGGCGCCGGGTGCGGCGCATCGGTCCGACGCGAAGGCCGGCAGTGCACTCGCCACGGGGGACGCGACGAGAAGGGCGGCGGCGACGACCGCGGCCGACACGAGGGCGCGGGATCTACCGCGCCGGACGGCGACGATCATCACGATCCCGACGGCGAGGAGTCCAGCCGCGATGAGGAGCATCCACGGGGGGATCGGCGCGGCGCCCGTCGCCGCCAAAAGGCAGTCGTTCATCAATATTCCCCTTCGCGTTCCTTCGGTCAGGACGAGGACGGACCGGGATCTGGGTGCGGTGATCGTCGGCGGGATCCCCCTCCGTGTACGAGAAGAACATCTCCTCCCGCACGAGACGGTGCGCGGCGCACAGCCGGCGTCTGCGCCTCTCCGTGGAGGACACCGGCCGCACGTCGTTATGACGGCAGTGGTCGACTTTCGGTTTCCGGGCGGCAACCGGTCCGCGCCGCGTTGCACGAGGTCGTGCGGTGGCGGGTGGCCTCTACCTTGCCGCATGGCCACCCGCCACCACGGCGCGAGAGCACAGGAGTGGGGCAACCGCTGTCCCTCCGCCGCGTGAGGAAGAAACCTGCGGAGCGGGCAGGCGGGGGTATCTTCCTACGAGCAGGACCTCTCCCGCGGCGGGTTATGACGCGAGAACCGTCAGGATCCGTTCGTCGATCGCAGATGGGGGCGCAGAAGGCTCTCCCACCCGGCGGAGAGCTGGGCGAACTCCTCCTGGCATCCCCCCGCCCGCTCGGAATCGAGGGTTCCGTCTTGGACGAGGTACTCGTATCTCTCCGGGTACGCGCCGTAGACGTAGCAGAGGAAGTTCGCCGAGCGTTGCGCGTCGAGGCCGTGCGTATCCGAGAAAGGCAACTCGTCGACATCCGTGACGGACTGAGCATTCAGGTAGTAGATCTTCGCCACCGTGATCAACGAATCTGCATCCTCTTCACTGTCCGTGAGGGCGTAGACCGAATACTGGTCCGCGACGTCCTCCTCCCGCCCGGTGAAGGCGAGCCCCAACTCGGCGAGGAGTGCGTGGCCCGCCTCGTGATAGAGCACGGCCCGGGCGCTCTCGAGGAGCTGCTGATCGACCGGCTCCTCGCCGGCGGCGTCGCCATCGACGGCATCCGCCTCGAGAGAAGACCGTTCGCTCGCCGAGAGTTCGTAGCAGAGCGAGATCGACGATGTGGCGGGGTCGTAGAACGCGTTCGCCTCCTGGCAGTCCTTGGCGACGACGGCGACGTCTTTCGGAAGAGCGACGGTCTTGTTCATCGCGTCCGCGAACGCTTCGAGCAGGCCCGCCTGCTGCCAGAGAGTCTGCTCCGTCTGGTTCTCGGGAGTCGAGGCCGGGTCGTATTGCACGACGAAGGAGCCCTCGCCCTTCTCGACGTCGGAAGCCGCGCTGTCGACGGGAGCGCAGGCGGAGAGGACACAGATGAGGGCGGATGCCGCTGCCAGCGACGTCGCCGTGCGGACTACTCGGGTGTTCACGAGGTGAAAGTAGCAAATCTTCGACCGTCGGATCGGGTCGGCGATTCTGCGTCATACGGGCCGTCATCCGCGGTCTTTCCGCGCGCGCGGGCGCGAGGTGGACGTCGGCGAATCCCGCTGGATGGGTTCTTCGCGAGATGGCGTCATAACCGAGATGGAACGATCTCCCCCGCGTGAACCATTCAGCGAAGGACTGGAATTGATGACAAACCGGACAACCGTCGGTTCGCTGCTTCCCCGGCGCGGACACGCGATCGTCACCGTCACGGCGCTCGACGAGAACGGGTACACGCATCACTACGCACCCGTCGAAGTCCGCCGGGACGTTCTGGCTGAGGCGCTGACGACGCTGACGCGTCCCGCGTCGACCGCTCGAGAGGAACGGGGACGGCGTCCGCTCGCCTAGACCCGCTGACGCGAAGCGAGGGACGCATTCGCAGCGGCCACACGAGCGCGACGTATCCCTTCGCGGAAAGACCTGATCGAGCCGAAGAGGTGGGAGTGGGTGGTCTTACCCCCCATGAGCGTCGACGACCCACTCCCACCGGCACGGGCGAAACCCGATTCGCCCGTGCGGGAGAGGGGCGGATCCTCGTCGGAATGCGGATCCTGCGTCCCCCTCCCCCTGAGTGACGTCCGCCCGGGCAGGACATGACGGGATTTCGAGATTCTCTTCACCGCACCCGACGCGCGCGACACAGATGGGGTCGGCACGCGCTGCGGAACCGAACCGGCGTCGCTCCTCTTCAGCGAGGAGGCAACAGCTCGTCGAGGACCAGCCTCTCGGCTTCGGCGCGCAGCGCGACCAACTCCGCGAGGTGATCTGAGGGATGCAGGTGCGAGGCGCGCTCAGCTGCCAGGCGCCTGTACAGAACCGCCACCCGTTCCTCGGCGGCGTCCCCCAGACGCTCGAAGTAGCGGTCTGGGTCGTCGAGCTCGGGCATCCGAGAGGGGGAGCTCTCTTCCCAATGTCGCCGAACGAGTTCTCCGTAGTGGTTCATCACGACCCTTCGCTTTCTGCCTGTCGGGCCCCTCCTTCTGAGCCCCTGCGGGGCCACGCCCGCCCTCCGGACGGCATCATCCGGGCTTGCGCGGATCGCCGTCGCACCAAGAGGCGCGGCATGAGGGGGTGTGGTGGCGGGTGCCCCCCATTGCCACTCGGCAACCCGCCACCACGGGACGCGAGACGATCCGGGAGGGGTCTTTCCGTATCGTCTCCGCCCCGAGAGGAAGATGCCTGCGGGGATGCAGGTGGGGGTATCTCCCTGCCTGAGGGACTCGGGAGGCGGCACCGTATGACGCGGATCCGTCGACGTCCCGGTCATCGAGCCGAAGACGTCCTCCGCGTCGCGCGGGAGCCCGCCGCGCGGCGATGGACGGCATCGGTGTAACCGGAGCGCCACACATACGCGCCGGCGAGAAGCAGGGCGGCGCTCACCCCGCAGAGCCACCACGGAAACCCGGGCAGGTCGGGTGGCGCTCCGGCATCGGCGACATCCTGGGCGGGGGTGGGGAGGATTCGCTCACCCGTCACGAGGATGCGCTGGGTATTGATGCCGAGGGGCGTGCAGGTGATCAGGGTGACCAGATCCCGGCCTTGCTGAGCACGGAGGGAGTCGGTGTCCTCCGGGTCCACGACCTTGGTCTCACGCACCCGGTAGGTCAGCACTTCGCCGAGGACCTCGATGACGAAGTCGTCCCCGACCTTGACCTTGTCGAGGTCGGTGAACATCGTCGCGTCGGCGAGACCGCGATGGGCGGTCAGGACAGCATGGGTGTTCGCCCCGCCCACCGGCAGACTCGAGCCTTCGAGGTGACCGGACCCCTGCAGAAGCACCTGATCCGAAGTGCCGTGATACACCGGCAGGTCGACGCCGATGCTCGGGATCTTCAGGCGCGCCATCATGCCATCCGATGTCATGCGCAGAAGATCGCCGTAATCGAATCGGCCGCTCGAGACTGTTCCGTCTCCGACGGGGACGTTCGTGTTCGCCTTCACCTGCACACCGGACGACAGGGCGGCGTTGTACGCGCGCGCGGCCTGCAACTGCCGGGCGTTGTCGTCGGAATCACTCGTCCCCGCCTCGGCGTTCTGGATGATCTGCGACTGGTTGTAGGACGTGACCCACTGCGCCACCGACGGGTAGAGGAAGACTCCCGCGCCGGTGAGGATCAACAGTGCGATCGCCCAGGTGAAGACTCCCGGCCGCCATCCCGCGGGATGCCGATCGCTCGAGCGCCGCTTCGGTTCCGGCCGTGTGGACCGGGACCGGGAGCCCCGCACTGTGGTGGGGAACTCCCGGTCCCGGTCCGTGTCCATGGTCGGCCGCGCCTCAGAGCTCGGTGCTCTGCTGCGACGCGGTGGCGCGACGGCGCCGGCGGGCGATGACGAGCACCGCACCGGCGAGGAGCAGTCCGGCACCGGTCGCGGCTGCGACCGTCTGGCCGGCGGCACCGGTGAGCGGCAGGGCGGGCACGGACTGCTTGGTGTTGGCCACGTTCGCGTCGAATGTGCCCGCCGGGGTCTTGCCGACGTTCACCGCGACGGCGGTCTTGGCCGCGTCGCCGCTGGGCAGCGTGTAACCGGCCGGGGCCGCGGTCTCCACGACGACGTAGCAGCGGGTGAGAGCGTTGACGGGGGCATGGCCCGAGTCGGAGACGAAGAGACCGGGCACGGTGACGGTGCCGTCGGTGCCGGTCTGGAAGGTGCTCGTCCCGCTGACCGGGATGGGCGAGCCCGACGTGACCTTGGAGGTGCAGGAGCCCCCGGCTGCGGGATAGGCGGGGTCCGCCGCGTAGACCTGGAAGCTCGCACCCGACAGCGCCAGGTTGTTCTGGGCGTCGTACTTGCGGATGACGAGGTCGCCCCAGTTCGTGTTGACTTGGTTCGAGGGCGTGCCGGGCGGCGTTCCCGGCGGGATCGTGTCGGCGTCCGAGCCGGGGTTGTTCACGTACGCGGTGGCCGTGTTGGCGATCGTCTGGTTACCGACTGCGGTGACCGTGCCGCGGAAGGTGACGACGACCTTCTTGCCTGCCTGCGTCTTCAGCCACGTCAGACCGGCGCTGTTGAAGACCACGCGAAGGTCGTTCGCGTTGCCGGCATTGACCTTGACCGACCAGTACGTCGGGTCGACCGCGGTGCCGTCGACCGTCACCGTGGTGACGGTCGGGGAGCCGAGCCGGGTGTCGAGAACGTCGCGGACGATGAAGGAGGTCAGCTGGTCCGCCGGGGCGACGGCGGGAACGCTGGTCGAGACGGGGAAGTCGACCGTGGAGCCGAGACCGTATCCGCTCGGGGCGTTCACGGCCTTCTCGACCGCGGTGTTGACATTCTTCGGGTAGGCGTTGACGTTGTACAGCCAGGAGTTGTTGTACGGCGTGGGAACGGACACGACGAACGGTTTGGCCGGCGTCACGATGCTGACGGGCGCTCCCGCGACGGTGGCTGCGGCGGTGGAGGTCTCGCACACGGCGAACGCCGTCCGGGTGGTGCCGGTCGAGACCGTCAGGGCGCCGCTCGCGTCCGTGACCTTCTGATAGGCCGGGGCGCTGGTGGTGACCGTGGAGTACCCCGCGGCCGCCGCGGCACCCGTGACGTTGCAGCTGGCATCCAGGGTGATGGAGGACAGGCCGTTCCAGTCGGCGAAGCTGGTCAGGTCGACGGGCGCGCCCTGATACCTGAGCTGGTAAAGGCTGAACTGGACGCCCGCGACCGCGGCACCGGCGACCGATCCCGAGCCGTCCGGGTTGGCCCCGCTCGTGGCGCCCGTTTCGAGGTGCTTGTGGATGGTGATGGATCCGGCGGTGGTGGTGTCGATGTTGCCGGCGGCGGCGTGGGCGGCGCCGGCAGCGAGAACACCACCCGCGCCGATGATGACGGCGCCGACGAGGCCGGCAGCCACGCGGGTGAGCGCGCGGCGTGGAACGTGGGACATGGGGTTCCTTTCGAGGAGTCCGAGATGGTTCGGAGGAGTGAGATAGGCGGATGCGGACGAGCGGGAACGGGATGAGGGATGCCGATGCGTCGGCGGCACTCGAGGTCCCGGAGCGGTCAGGTCGGGATCATGGCCGCGAGCGGCTCGGCGCGGACAGGCCCGTGCTCCGTGCCGTGCGGAACCGTCGACGTAGCCACACGGCCAGGATCAGCGCCGCGAGGATGCCCGCGGCGGCGATCGTGAACGTGTCGGTGCCGAGTCCGCCGGTCAGCGGCAGAGCGATTGCGGGCACGGACTGGTTCACGAAGCGGTACAGCACCGTCGTTCCGGCGACCGGAGTCACTTGCGTCCCGGACACGGCCGTCCAGGTGCTTCCCCCATCGGTCGAGGACTGCAATCCGAGGGCGAGGTACGCCGTGGTCGGCGACACGGATTGCTCGCCCAGCGAGTAGGTGGCACCGGGTTTCGCTTCGAAGGTGTTCGCGGTCGAGGGGCTCTCGGCGCCGGCCACGGTGATCGGGCCGCCCAGCGCGGAGGGGGGCGTGAGCGTGAGACGGAACATGTTCGCCGCCAGCCCGCTCGCGGGATCCTGGATGTGCTTGAGCACGGTGATCCGCGCGGTCGTGTTGATGATCGTGCAGGTGACGTTCTGTCCATACCCCACGCTGACCGACGAGTTGCTCACCGGTACGGGCGACGATCCTGCGGCACACACCCACCCGGCGGACGTGGGGACGTAGTTTCGCGCGGCATCGACCGACGACGTTTCGTTCAGCGAATAGGCGACCAGGGGCGTGACGTTCACGGCGGTGGTGCCGGTCGATCCGGTCGCACCGCTCGGCCCCGGCAGCGACCCCACCGGCCCCGAAGCCGTCAACGTCCACGACGTCGGCGACAGGCTTCCAAAGGCGACCTGCTTCACGAGAGTGAGCGTCTGCGTACACGTGACGGTGTTGGTGATCGTGAAGGTGTTCGTGGCCGGAGTACCCGTCAGCGTGCCCGAGTAGGGCAAGGCGGCGGGTGCGCCCAGAGGGCTGCCGTTGACCGAGGTCATCCGTTGCGAGGTGACGGTGCATCCCGCGGGCACGGTGACCCCGGTTTCGCCCACCTGCACCGTCTGGCCGGCCGAGTATCCCGTGTACGACGTCGCGAATGCGGCCGAGGTCTGACCCGTCAGAGTGGGGACAGCCGCGAACCCGGAGGGAACAGCCGGGGCGGTGTCCGAGCCCTGCGCCGGGAGGGTGTAGGTGCCCACGACGCTTCCCCCGGCATCCTTGATGATCCAGGTCTTGTTCACCTGGACGGACACGGATGCGGCATTGGTGAAGGTGCAGGTCCAGCTGGCGGTGTTCTTCATGGCGCTGCCGGGAATGATCGCGGTCTTCGTGTTCGTGAAAGTCAGCGGCGCATTACCCGTTGATGCGCTGTTCGCATCGACGCACTGGATCGACGTGTTGTACGACGTCCCACCGGAGGACTCGCCGATGGTCACCGCGGTGCCCGCCGTTCCCTGGTGGACCGTCGTGGAGGTCACGGCCGTTCCCGAGGCGACGGTCGTGATCGAATCGGCGGGGATCGAGGCCCCCGTGACGGTGAAGCCGAACGTCCCCACCCCGCCCACCGAGACCTTGGCGATCTGCACTCGCGGAGCCGGGTTATAGGTATTCGAGTACACACAGGTCCAGGCGGCGTTCGCCTTCATCCCGGCCGCGGGGATGGATGCCGTCTTGGTGTTCGTGAAGCTCACCGAGGAGTTCCCGGTCACCGCCGCGTTGGCATCCGTGCACTGGATCGAGGTGTCGTACTGGGCACCTCCCGAGGATTCGACGATGGTGACGGGCGTGTTCACCGTTCCGTAGTGCACCGTCGGCGAGGTGACGGCGTTGCCGACCCCGGGATTGGTGGTGGTGATCGAGTCCGTCGGCGTCGTGGCGCCGGTCACGTCGAAGCCGAAGGTTCCGACCCCTCCGAAGGAGGCCTTCGAGATCTTCACGCTCGGGCGGAGGTTGAACTGGAAGACGACCCGTCCGTTCCCGCCGTCCTCGTTCTGGTTGGAACCGTCGAAGACGTTTTGGTTGCCCGTCCCGCCGCCGACGCCGATTCCGGCGGCGTATTGCGCCTCCGTCGTGGCCGGCGGGGTGAAGGCGGTTCCGGCGAGAAGGCTCGGGGAGGAGACCACGGCGTCGACGTGACCGGAGCCGCCACCGCCGGGACCATCGAAGATGCGCTGGTTGTACCAACCGCCGCCGCCGCCGAAGTAGCCGCCGCCGCCCCCGCCTCCGCATTCGTTGAACGTTCCGGCGGGCTGATTGTTGGGCGGGGTGTTGAGCGCGCACCCGGACCGTCCGCCCTGGAACTGCGTCCCCGCCGTCGGAATGTTGTACGCGCCGAAGCGGAGACTGAAGCCCGTGATCGACTGCGCGCCGTTGTCGTCGTAGTTGTTCGCTTGACCCGCCGCCCCTCCGGCGGTCGCGGTCGCCCCCTGACCCGCGGCGTTGTTGCACGCGGCCACGCCGTTCGTGGTCACGGGTTCATTGGTGCTGCCGGGGAGAAGGCCGCCGCACGAGCCGGTCGCCCCAGATGTTCCTCCACCGGCTCCCGCCTGGGCGGAATAGCGGGCGGTCCCGTCGTTGGTGCCACCGCCGCCGCCGGCCGTCATCACCTCGTTCGACGCGCTCGTGTTGCCCGGGAGCGCGATGCGGATGGCCGAGCGTCCGCCGCCCGACGCGCCGCAGAAGTACCCCTTTGTCGTGTCGGGGTTCGCCCCCGAGGCACCGCCGCCTCCGTAGGTCGGCGTCTGCGAGCCCGTGGCCTGATTGTTGCTGTAGCAGGCGGTACGACCGCCCTGTCCGACGACGACCGTCACCGGAGTGGAGGCGACGCTGCTCATGTCGATCACACCCCGGGTGAAGCCTCCGGCGCCGCCGTTCATCGTGTAATAGTTCGTGCCGCCGCCGCCCGCACCCCACATCTTCACGCTCACGTCGGACGCGATGGCCCCGACCGGGAGTGTGAACTGCTGGTCGGCGCCGGAGTACGTGAAGGCGACGCACTGCGAGTAGCCCGCATCGGGCGTGCAGGTCGTCTGCGCCGCCGACGCCGGAGAGGCTCCCGTCCCGGTCGCCGTCAATCCCGTCGTGAGCAGAATCGCCGCGGCGCCGGCCGCGATCAGACGGCGCAGCATCGCTGACCGCCGAGTCCTGCTGAGCTGTCGCCCAGTTCTGTCCGTGGCCCCGCGGAACGTTGGCAGCTGAATCATTCTTTTCCCCGTTTGCTGGCGTGCACAGCGCCGTCCCGGCGCGATGACGGGGGCACCTGCAGCACCGCCCCGCTCGGAGGACAGCGGTGTCGCCGATTCGTGACGCGACTTCAGCGACCGGATGTGAACTGCATGGCAACCAGGACCACGGGAATCCAGAAGCCCGCGATGCACAGCGCGACGCCGACGAGAAGACCGGTCGCGTGCGTGCGCCCCCATACGCGGTCCGCCACGGTCAGGTCCCATGCCAGGTCTGAAGTGACGCGCGGCCGTGCGTCGTGGAGGGATATCGGACGGGTGTTCGTCATCAGGCTTCGCTTTCCGGCGCGTCGCCCTGGGCTTCGTGCACACCCGGGAGAGATCCCACACGACGTTTCGTGACGCCGATATCTCGGAGAACCTTCTCCGCGAACCACGTCATAGCCCGACCGGCCCGCAGTCCTCCCCTTTGCGGGGGACGCCGAGCCGGAAGTGCAGACGCATGTTCCGCCCCGCGTGCACGGATGAGCGAGCGCATCCGCGCTCGTGGGAGCGGGTCGTCGACGCTGAAGGGGGGCACGACCGCCCGCTCCCACGTCTCACAAGCCTCGCTCGCCGGGGGAACACCACATGACACTCGCCATCGACTGTCTCGCCGTCACCGGCGTCGATGTATCGCCGTGGGTTCCCATCGCCGCGGCCGGTCCGGCCCGAGTCGACGGGGGACGGGGATGACGACCGTCATCGGCTACACCTGCGTCTCCCGCCGAGACCCGGCCTCGAACACGCACGAGACCGAGTTGCTCGCGGCCGGCGCGACCCGCGTGTTCATCGATCGCGATGAAACTGACCGCATCTCCGCGCGCCCTCAGTGGGTCGCCTGTCTCCACCACCTGGGTGAGGGCGACACCCTTCTCCTGCAGCGCCTGGATCGGCTGGGCCGCAGCGAACGGATCGTCATCCGCACGCTCGACGATCTGCGCTCGCGCGGCATCCATATTCGTTCTTTGACCGAGCCGCAGATCGACACGACCACCCCGACGGGAGGGGTCCTGTTCCAGATCGTCGAGGCGCTGTCGGCGCTCCGCCGCGACGCGATCAGTGAGAACACCCGCCGCGGTATGGAGTATGCGCGGACGCAGGGGAGGACGATCGGCCGACCGTCGAAGCTCGTCGGCGACCAGCGCGATCATCTCCAGCGTCTGCGCGATGAGGACGGGCTGAGCTTCACGCGCATCGGCGAGATCCTCGGCGTCGATCGATCGACCGCATCTCGCGTGTATCGAGCACTGCGCGACGGGCAGGGCTAGATCGACAGGGCTGGATCCGACCACCGCGAGGCGCCTCACCCTCATCGAGGATCCTGACGACATCGCACCACGTCGACGCCCCGACAGCGCGGAGGCGGGTGGCCACGCGGGTGGTGTGCGCCACGGCGTTCTCCCACCTGCCTCCGCGGCTTCGGATGGACCTCAGTCGGTTCCGAAGGGGTTGTCGACCGCGTACCGCCAACCGTGCTCGTCGTCGTAGACGGCGACATCGGCGGTCGTGCCGGACAGGGCGACCTCGGAACCGTCGGGACCGGTGCCGACGATGCTCCAATCCGCGATCGCGAGGCCGATGTCGCCCGATGCGAAGACGTGCCGCACCACCATCTCGATCGGGAGATCCAGCGCGAGGAACTGCTCGAGGGCGCCGCGAACCCCGGCTTCGCCGGTCACCGGGGTGCCGGGGGCGGGGACGAAGACGACGTCGTCCGTATTCAGTCGCATCAGACCCTCGAGGTCGCGCGCGTTGAACCGCTCGGCGAAGGCGAGGTTCAATTGGTCGAGAGACGTCACCGTCATCACACTTTCCTTTCGATCAAGGGCCGCACGTCGCGGACCTCATCGAGGGGGACGCTGCGGAGCGTGACGGATGACGCCAGGAGCAGCGACAGCGCGTCGCGACTCGTGACCGATGACGGCGACGAATCGGCAGACACGACGAAGGCCCCGCCTGCTGCGTGATTCCGCAGGAGTCGGGGCCTTCGTGGTGGCGGTGACGGTGGGATTTGAACCCACGGTAGGGGTGAACCTACACAACATTTCGAGTGTTGCACCTTCGGCCGCTCGGACACGTCACCGCGGACAAGCTTACGACACTCTGCGGGATGCCGCGAATCGGCGACCTCGGCGGGCTCCTCAACCTGGGCGAGGCGTGCCGCGCTCCGGAGAAAGGCCGTCGCGGGCTTGGCGCCGGCCCGCGCGGCGCGGTTCTCCGGGTCGACGTCCGGAGCCCGGCACGCCCCTCGGCCGCGCCGACCCCCGGCACGCCCCTCAGCCGCGCGGAGCCGACCCCGGCATCCATTCCTCCACCGTCGAGCCACCGCGCTGGATGCCGCCCGGGGCCGCTGCCAGGATCGAGCCATGAGCGTGATCGAGAACTCCAAGCTGACGGTCGTGGGCGCGGGGAGCGTAGGCGCGAGCGTCGCCTACGCGGCCCTCATCCGCGGGTCGGCCCGGCACGTCGCCCTGTACGACATCGCGGCCGAGAAGGTCGAGGCCGAGGTGCTCGACCTCGCGCACGGGACGCAGTTCACCGGTT
>NZ_CAJYPF010000193.1 GCF_913776565.1 uncultured Microbacterium sp.
TCGATCATCAACACGGCCTCGTTCGTCGCCCTTCTCGGCTCGGCCACCTCGCAGATCTCGTACACCGCGTCGAAGGGCGGCGTGCTCGCCATGACCCGCGAGCTCGGCGTGCAGTTCGCCCGACAGGGCATCCGCGTCAATGCGCTGTGCCCCGGACCCGTGAACACCCCGCTCCTGCAGGAGCTCTTCGCCAAAGACCCCGAGCGCGCGCAGCGCCGCCTCGTGCACGTGCCGATGGGCCGGTTCGCGGAACCCGAGGAGATGGCCGCGGCCGTGGCCTTCTTGGCATCCGACGATGCGTCGTTCATCACCGCGACGGCCTTCGTGGTCGACGGCGGTATCACCAACGCCTACGTCACCCCGCTCTGAGCCCGACGTGACAGGCTGAGAGGGTGAGCGAGGCGCCCCTGGACGATCTGCGGCGGGCCGTGTACCGGCCCGTGCGTAGCGGCAACGCGCTCGAAGACACCACGGCCCGCATCGTGCAGACCGTGCGTCTCGGTCTCGTCGCCCCCGGGGAGTCGCTGCCCGCCGAGCGCGAGCTCGCGTCGCTGTACGGCGTCAGCCGCGACACCGTGCGCGAGGCGATCCGCGAGCTCGCCGACGCCGGATGGCTCGAGACGCGGCGCGGTCGATACGGCGGCACCTTCGTCGTGGATCCCGTGCCGCGTCCGTCGGAGCCGGCCGTGGTCTCGGCCGCGGAGCTCGGCGACGTCATCGCGCTGCGCGGGGTGCTCGAGCCCGGGGCCGCGTGGGCGGCGGCGGGACGATCGCTGTCCGCCGACGAGCGCGACGTGCTGTGGGCGCGGCACGAGAGCGCGGCGCACGCCGACGGAGAGGACTACCGCCGACTCGACACCCTGCTTCATCTCACGATCGCGGAACTCGCCGGCATCCCCTCTCTCGTTCCGCTGGTGGCCGACAATCGCGCGAAGGTGAACGCGTGGCTCGACACCTTCCCGCTGCTGCCCCGGAACATCGACCACTCCACCTCGCAGCACGCCGCTATCGTGTCGGCGATCCTGGCGGGAAGACCGGATGCCGCCCACGCGGCCATGCGCGATCATCTCGCGGGTTCCGAGGCGTTGCTGCGCGGATTCCTGGCCTAGCCGTCCCTCCGGATCAGGCCCCGCCGGATTAGGCTCGGAGGATGGCCGGGAGCAAGAAGCGCAGAGGGAAGAAGCACGACATGGACTTCAAGAACACCGCGCTCACCGACGCCCTGCAGACCCAGGACATGGCCGCGATCGCTTTCGCCCTGCGGCACGGGCCGACGGTCGTCCCCCTGATGACGCCGGGAGACGCCGACAACCCGCTGAGTGTCGGCGAGGTGTGGACCTACCGCGCCCCCGACACCGGACAGGTCGCGCTGCTGCTGTTCAGCGACGCCGCGCACAAGCCTGAGACGCTGCCGCCGCACGTCGCGCTGCAGTCCCCGCAGTGGCTGCGGTCGTTCCTCGGAGCGCACCAGGATGCCATCACGACCGTGTTCATCGACATCGCGGGGCCGCACCCGATCCAGGCGTCGCCGGCCGACCTGATCGCCGCCCTCGACGCCTGAGGCGTCGGGGCCTGGCCTGGTGCCGTGGCCGGGGTGTCCGGAGCTCGGCGCCGTGGGCGGGGTGTCCGGGGTTCGGTGGCGTGTGCACAGCTGCGGGCCGGGGTGGTGACACGCCGGGACGGGAACGGCCGGGCACGGCGCGTCGCGTCGAACCCCCGCCGTTGTGCTCGGCAGGGGGCGCGTCGTCACCGCGACGGCTTCGAGTGCCCAGTCGTGACTGTCCGGCGCGGTGCGAGCACAACCGCGGGGCAGAGTGGCGACACGCCGTTAGCGGACCGTCGGCTCCGGCGTGTTCTCGACACGGCCCGCCGTTGTGCGCGCACGCGCCGCGCCGGGGAGCCGTGGGGGTGACGATCGGCTGTCCGTCGACCCGACCTGGTGAAGAACCCGAGTCGCGCGGGTGACGGCCGCGTGCAAGACTCGACGGCATGGAGTACCTGATCGCCGGTGCCGTGTGCGCCGCCGGACTTGTCATCCCCGCGGTACTGGGCATGACCTCCCCGCACCGCCGTCGTCGGTCCGCTCCCCCCGGTCGCTGACCGGGCAGGGCGCGTCGTCGCCGATCCCGTCCACCCGTGCCTGCGTCGACCCGCTGGGGAATTCCTGAGGTTCGTCGACCTCGCCGGTCGCGGCGTCAGAACCCCGGTTCGCTGTCGTCGCGGGGCGCGCCGCGCACCTGCAACTCGTTGAGGGCCTGCGCGAGCTTGCGCGACGAGGCGTCGAGCACCGTGTGATACCCCAGGCGCTTCGCCTCCGAGGCGCGCTGCGCGGCCTGCGTGACGTTGCGGATCTCACCGGTCAGGGTCAGCTCGCCGATCGCCGCGAGCCGCTTCGACACCTTGCGGTTCTTGACGGCGTTGGCCACGGCGATCGCGATCGCGAGGTCGGCGGCGGGCTCGACCAGGCGGACGCCGCCGACCGTCGAGACGTACACGTCGCGGTCCGACAGGGTGAGGCCCATGCGGCTCTCGAGCACCGCGAGCACCATCGCGACGCGCGACGAGTCGACGCCGTTGACGATGCGGCGGGGGTTGGGGGCGGTCTGACGCACGGCCAACGCCTGGATCTCGACGGGGAGCGCCCGACGTCCTTCCATTGCGATGGTGACGCACGTGCCCGGCTCGGGCTCGCCGTGACCGAGGAAGAGGGCGCTCGGGTCGGCGACCTCGGCGATGCCGGTGCCGGTCATATCGAAGCAGCCGACCTCGTCGGTGGGGCCGAAACGGTTCTTCAGCGCGCGCACGAAGCGCAGCGAGGTCTGCCGGTCGCCCTCGAAGTGGCACACGACATCGACGAGGTGCTCGAGGATGCGGGGACCGGCGATCGATCCGTCTTTGGTGACGTGGCCGACGATGATGACGGGGAGCCCCCGCTCCTTGGCGACGCGGATGAGGGCGGATGCCACCTCGCGCACCTGGGCGGGCTGACCGGCCGCTCCGTCGCTGTGGGCCGACGACACCGTCTGCACCGAGTCGACGATGAGCAGGCCGGGCTCGACCTCGTCGATGTGGCCGAGGATCGTGGCCAGGTCGGTCTCGGCGGCGAGGAACAGCTCGTCGTGCAGGGCGCCGGTGCGTTCGGCCCGCAGGCGCACCTGCGCCGCGGACTCCTCGCCACTCGCGTACAGCACCCGTCGCCCGGCCCGGGCGCTCTGCGCCGCCACCTCGAGCAGCAGCGTCGACTTGCCGACGCCGGGCTCGCCGCTGAGCAGGATCGCCGCGCCGGGGACGATGCCCCCGCCGAGCACGCGGTCGAATTCGCCGACGCCGCTCGTGCGACGCGGGGCGTCCTGCGTGTCGATCTCGGTGATGCGCCGCGCCGCGCGCGCCGCTCCCGGGGCGACCGGCACGATCGAGCGGACGATGCCCGTCTGCTCGGCCGCCTCGACGACCGTGCCCCACGACTGGCACTCGCCGCAGCGCCCGACCCACTTGACCGTGGTCCATCCGCACTCGGTGCACCGATAGGGCGCGGGGGCGGTTGCAGGGCGACGGGATGCCATGACCTCAGGCTACGCGGGGCCTCCGACATCGCTGCGCCGGGGCGTGGCATCCCTCGCCCGTCCGCGGGTGCGCCGTGCGGCGCTCAGCCGGACGGCTCAGTCGTGCAGCGACTGCGCGACCGTGGCCAGGGCGTCGGCGGAACGGCGCAGCAGCGTGAGCTCGGCGTCCGAGAAGGGGGTACCCGCGAGGGGTATCGCTCCGCGCGCCGACACGATCGACGGCACCGACAGGGCCGTGCCGCTGATGCCGTGGAAGTCGTCGAGAACCGTGCTGACGGGCAGGATCGCGTGCTCGTCGCGCAGGATGGCCTCGACGATGCGGGCGCTGGAGAGACCGATGGCGTAGTTCGTCGCGCCCTTGCCCTTGATCACCTTGTAGGCCGCGTCGCGCACGTCGACGGCGATGGCATCCAATTCCCTCTCGTCGAAACGGGAACCGTCGGGAAGGGTGAACTCCGTGATCGGCACCGACCCGATCGTGGCCGTCGACCACAGCGGGAACTCGGTGTCGCCGTGCTCGCCCACGATCCACGCGTGCACGCTCGAGGTGGCGACCCCCGCGCGCTGCGCGATCTTCCAGCGCAGGCGCGAGGTGTCCAGGACGGTGCCCGAGGCGAAGATCCGGGATGCCGGCAGCCCCGTCCTCTCGCGAGCGAGGACCGTGAGCACGTCGCACGGGTTCGTGACGATGACGTACACGGCGTTCGGCGCGACCTCGAGCAGCTTCGGCATCATGTCGCCGATGATGCGAGCGTTGGTGGCGGCGAGCTCGGTGCGCGTCTGCCCGGGGTTCTGCTTCGCGCCGGCGGTGATGACGACGACGTGCGATCCCTCGGCGACCGACACGTCGGCGCCGCCGGTGATGTCGCTCGAACCGGTGAACTGCGTCCCGTGCGCGAGGTCGAGCACCTCGGCCTCGACCTTCTCGGCCGCGATGTCGTACAGGGCGACGTGCCGGGCCGACCCGCGGATGAGGGCCGCGTAGGCGACGCTCGCGCC
>NZ_CAJYPF010000194.1 GCF_913776565.1 uncultured Microbacterium sp.
CGCTCACGGCGGCGGGCCTTCCGCTGCTCGCGGGAGGGCGCGGGGGCTTCGGCGTCTTCCTCGGCCCCTCCGCGGGCTACGCGCTCGGATGGATCCTCGGGGCGATCGTCATCGGGCTGCTCGTCCACGCCGGGGGCCGACGTCCCGTCGTGTGGTGCACCGCCCTCGCCATGATCGCGGGCGGTGTCGGAGCGATCTACGCGATCGGCATCCCCGTGCAGAGTGCTGTCACGCGCCTTCCGCTCGGGGAGACCGCGCTCACGAGCCTCGTGTTCGTGCCCGGCGATCTGCTCAAGGCCGCGCTCGCGACCGCCGTCGTCGCCGCGCTCGTGCGGGCGTACCCGCGCGGGTTCCGCCGCGCGTGGACGCGACCGGCGGCGGCGCCCGCGGCCGCCGCGGCGTGATCGTCGTCCTCGACGGCGACGACGGGCGGCTCGTCGAGCGCATCGCCGCGACCCGCGAAGCCGGCGACGCCGTGCTGATCGCCGATCCGCGCTGGAGCGCCGACCAGCGCGCGGGCGTGGAGCGGGTGGCATCCGGGATCGACGAGGGGGATGCCACGGCCTGGGCGACCCTGACCTCGGGCAGCACCGGCGCGGCGCGCATCGTGCGGCGGACGGCCGCATCCTGGACGGACTCCTTCGCGGCGGTGAGCGCGCTCCTGGAAGCGGGACCGGACGACGTCGTGGCCCTCCCCGCCCCGCCGTCGTCGTCGCTGACCCTGTTCTCTCTCGCGCACGCACTCGGGGGCGGTCCGCGGCCGGTGCGGGGCCGCGATCCCGCCGCGACGCTCCTGCACGCGACGCCCGAGGGCTTGCGCGCCGTGCTCGAGGACGGCTCCCTGCCGCGGCTGCGCGTCGCCCTCGTCGGCGGATCCCGCCTCGACCCGTCGCTGCGCGAGCGCGCCGACGCCGCCGGCGTGCGGGTCGTGTCGTACTACGGGGCGGCGGAGCTGTCGTTCGTCGCCGTCGACACCGGCGACGGGCTGCGCGCGTTCCCGGGGGTGGAGCTCGACGTGCGGAGTGGCGAGGTGTGGGTGCGCTCCACGTTCGTGGCATCCGGCTACCTCGGAGCGGACGGCCCGCTGCGCCGCGACGGGGCGTGGGCCACCGTCGGCGATCGCGCCGAGCTGCAGGACGGACGACTGCGCCTGCATGGCCGTGCCGACGACGCGATCCTCAGCGCCTCGGCGACCGTCATCCCCCACGAGGTCGAGCAGGTGCTGCGTACGATCCCCGGTGTGCGCGACGCCGTCGTGTTCGGGATGCCGCGCCCCCGCGTGGGCGCACTGGTCGCCGCGTTCGTGGAGGGGCCGGATGCCCACCCGGCCGCCGTCCGATCCGCGGCCGCCGCCCTGCTCGCCCCCGCTCATCGACCGCGACGCTGGGCGTTCGGGGAGATCCCGCGGACGCCCTCGGGAAAGCCCGCGCGGGCCGAGGTGGAACGGCTGATGGAGGGAGAGCGCGATGGCCGACACTGACCCCGTCGTCGTCGCGGCGCGGCGCAGCCCCCTGGCGGTGCGGGGGCGCGGCCTCGCCCGCCTCGACGCGGGCCTTCTCGCCGGCGAGGTCGTCGCGGCGGTCGTGGCCGACGCGGGATCCCCTCCGGTCGCCGACGTGGTCCTCGGCAACTGCACCGGCCCGGGCGGCAACCTCGGCCGCATCGCCGCCCTCGCGGCCGGCCTCGGGGTGGGGGTTCCCGGGGGCACCGTCGACCGGCAGTGCGGGAGCGGGCTCGCGGCGATCGGGGATGCCGCGCTGGCGACGCGCGCCGACGGCCGGACCCGCGTGGCGGGCGGGGTCGAGAGCGCCTCGACCGCTCCCGTCCGCGTGCACGACGGGACGCCCTTCGCGCGAGCCCCCTTCGCCCCCGCGGGCTTCGCCGACCCCGACATGCTGCGCGCCGCCGACGACCTGGCCGCCCACGACGGTCTGTCGCGCGCCCGGCAGGATGCCTACGCCCAGCGCAGCCACGAGCGGGCGATGACCGCGCGAGCGGCCGGGCGCTTCGACGCCGAGATCGTGCCCGTGGCGGGGATGATCGGCGACGAGGGCATCGGCGTCTCCGTGGCGGCGCGGGCACGTCTCGCGCCGCTCGTGGACGGGGGCACCGTCACCGCCGCGACCTCCACCCGCGTCGGCGACGGGGCCGCGGCGGTCGTCGTCGCTCCGGCCGGATCGGCGCCGGGGCTCGCGATCCGCGCCTCCGCCGTCGTGGGCTGCGACCCGGCCCTGCCCGGCATCGGGGCCGCGCCCGCGATCGAGGCCGCTCTCGCGCAGGCGGGGCGGGATCTCGCCGAGGTCGCCGCGATCGAACTCGTCGAGGCGTTCGCCGCGCAGAGCATCGCCGTGCTATCGCGCCTCGGGCTCGACGACGACGACGCGCGCGTCTGCGCCGAGGGCGGCGCGCTGGCCCTGGGGCACCCGTGGGGAGCCAGCGGAGCGGTGGCCGTCGTGCGCCTGTTCTCGCGGCTCGTGCGCGCGGGAGCCCCCGCGGGCACGGTGGGGCTCGCCGCGGCATCCGTCGGCGGCGGCCTCGGTGTCGCCGCGGTGTTCGAGGTCGTGCGGTGAGGGGGCCGCGCTGGCGCGGGCTGACCGCGCGCCCGGGCGAGAGGAGGGTCGTCCGGTGAGCGTCCTGCGTTGCCGCGCGTTGACCGCGCGTCTCGGCGACACCGAGGTGCTGCACGATGTCGCCCTCGATCTCGGAGCCCGCACCATCGCCATCGTCGGCGACAACGGCTCGGGAAAGTCGACCTTCGCCCGGATCGCCGCCGGACTCGTGCGGCGCGCGTCGGGAGACCTGGAGGTGCTCGGGCTCGATCCGGACAGGGATGCCACGACCCTGCGCCGTCACGTCGCCCTCGTGCTCAGCAACCCCGACGCGCAGATCGTCATGCCCACCGTCGCCGAGGACGTCGCCCTCTCGCTCCGTCCCCTGCGCCTCTCGCGTGAGGAGCGGGTCCGGCGCGTCGCCGCGACGCTCGAACGGTTCGGGCTGGACGCGC
>NZ_CAJYPF010000195.1 GCF_913776565.1 uncultured Microbacterium sp.
CTTCGCGCTGGGGATCGGGCCTCTCGTGCACGTGGCGATGCCCCTGCTCGCCACCCGGCGCCCGGTATCGCACGCCCGCGCGACCGCGCGCACCTGACCCGCCGGATGCGGCACGCGCGAACGCGAGCGACCGCACCCGGCGTGCGTCCTCAGTGCTCCCGGAACTCGGGGCGATCACTCCCGGGCTTGAGGTGCGCGTGCAGGGCGTTCTTGGCGATCTCCATCGACGGATAGACGCCCAGACGCTCGTCCTTGCCGGCCATATGCACGGCATAGCCCTCGGCATCCTTCTGGATCTTTCCGACGACGCCCACGGGGCCGTAGGCGACCCAGAGGCGTCGTGTCGCGGTGTCGGACATGAGTGCTCCTTTGCTCTCGTTCGCCGCGAGGGTACGCCCGCATCGCGTCCGCCGCCAGGGGCTGGTGCGGCGCAGAGCCGCCTGTCGCTATTGTGGACGCGACCCCCAGTAGCTCAGTGGATAGAGCAGCGGCCTTCTAATCCGCCGGTCACACGTTCGAATCGTGTCTGGGGGACCAGACCCCCGCTCCCCCAGGATCACTAAGCTGTGGGGATGGTAAACGCCTCCGAGAACGACCGGCTCGTCTGGATCGACTGCGAGATGACCGGGCTCGACCTCGCGGTCGACGAACTCGTCGAGATCGCCGTCGTCGTCACCGATTTCGAGCTGAACGTGCTCGACCCCGGCTTCCAGATCGTCATCAAGCCCGATGCCTCCGCCCTGGCGAACATGGGTGAGTTCGTCACCGAGATGCACCGCTCCTCGGGACTGCTCGACGAGATCCCGAACGGCGTGAGCCTCGCGGATGCCGAGTTCCAGACCCTGGAGTACATCCAGCGCTTCGCGCCGGTCGAGGGAAAGGCGCCCCTCGCCGGCAACACCATCGGCACCGACCGCATGTTCTTGGCCACGTACATGCCGCGCGTGGACCGCTGGCTGCACTATCGCAACGTCGATGTCTCGAGCATCAAGGAGCTCTCGCGCCGGTGGTACCCGCGGGCGTACTTCCAGGCCCCGTCCAAGAACGGCGGGCACCGCGCCCTCGCCGACATCCGCGAGTCGATCCGCGAGCTGGCGTACTACCGCGCCGCGGTGTTCGTGCCGCAGCCGGGGCCCACCAGCGACGAGGCGAAGACGGCCTCGGAGGCGGCCGTGTCGTCGTTCGCGCTCGACGTGTGACATAATCTTTCAGTTGTCTTCTTCCGAAGACACATGGTGGCTATAGCTCAGTTGGTAGAGCACCGCGTTGTGGTCGCGGGGGTCGCGGGTTCAAGTCCCGTTAGCCACCCCAAGCATCGACGAAGGCCCGGAAGATCACCGCTTCCGGGCCTTCGTCGTTCGAGACGGCCGCTCCGCGCGCGCCGTAGAATCGACTCCGGATGCCGCGGCCCGACACCGCGGCGCATCACCGGCCCGAAGCCCCCGGGAGGCCCGCCGTGCACGACGACGTCGACGAGCGACCGGCCCTCGAGATGGACGCGGCGGCGTTCGAGCGACTCGTCGTCGACGAGCTCGACCGCCTGCCCGACGACATGGTCGAGGGTCTCGACAACGTCGTGTTCGTCGTCGAGGACCGTCCCGAGGACGGCTCTCTCGACCTGCTCGGCCTCTACGACGGGTGGGCTCTCACCGAACGGGAACGCTACGGCGTCGGCGAACTGCCCGACCGCATCATTCTCTACCGGGAGCCGCACCTCGCCGCCTGCGCCGATGAGCACGAGCTGCGCGACGAGATTCACACGACCCTCGTCCACGAGATCGCCCACTTCTACGGCATCGACGATGATCGCCTGCACGAATTGGGATGGGCCTGATGGCGGGGATCGCCACGCCCGACCTCGATCTGAACCTCGAGGGCCGCATCGAGTCGTCGCCGCCTTCGTCGTGGCAGACGGTGGTGTGGAACGACCCGGTGAATCTCATGAGCTACGTCAGCCACGTCTTCCGCACGTACTTCGGGTTCGACGCGGCGACCGCGCAGAGGCTCATGCTCGCCGTGCATCACGACGGCCACGCCGTCGTGGCGCGCGGTCCCCGCGAGGTCATGGAGGCGCACACGCAGGCCATGCACGACTACGGCCTGTGGGCCACCGTCCGGAAGGATCCCGCGTGAGCGAACGCATCGTCGTCCTCGAGATCAGCGGCCTCGAGGCCCTCCACCTCGCCGGCATCGTGGGGCAGTTCCGCGACCTGCTCGCCGACTCGCGCGCCGACACCGACCCCGCCGTCGAGCGCCTCTTGCCCGACGCGTACCCCGATGACGCCGCCGCCAGCCGCGAGTTCAAACGCCTCACGGGTGGGGATCTGCTCGGACGACGTGCCGAGGACGCCGCGACCGTCCTGCGCACGCTGGGAGGCGACGGGGGCGACCTCGATCCGCAGAGCGACCCGGATGCGACCATCGCCGTCGCTCTCGGCGAGATCGAGGCTCTCGCGTGGATGAGGACGCTCGCGGCGGTGCGCCTGGTGCTGGCGGAGCGACTCGGCATCCGCACCGAAGACGATCATCAGCCCGAGGACCCCCGCTTCGGCGTGTACGACTGGATCGGCTATCGGCTCGACGGTCTGATGACGGCGTTGGATCGCACCTGACGACTGCGTCGGCCCGACCGCGCCGGCCGCGGTCAGGGAACGCGCACGACGACCTGGGCGATGGATGCCGGGTCGTGCTGCGCGATGTGGGCGTCTTCTTGGCGCGCCCAGCGATCCCAGTGCGGACGATAGGTGTCACCGTCGCGGTCGAGCGCACGCGTGCGGCGCGACGGCGTCGGAGCCTCGACCCAGACCGACACGTCGGCGAGGCGCGCCACCTCGGGCGTGAGCAGACCCGCCCCCTCGACGATCAGAGGCAGTGACGGGTCGACCGCGTGGGCTTCGGCGCGGGCATCGGCCTCCCAGTCCCAGCGCTGCCAGACGCCGACGATCCCGCGCGCATGCGGGCGCAGGATCGTCTCGCGCGCGTACTCGGCGCCGGCGGCGAGCCCGTCCCACCCGGGATAGACGTCGTCGAGGGCGACGAGCTGCACGCGACCGCGCCCCGGCCACGAGGCGACGAGGCGACGCGCGAGCGAACTCTTTCCCGCGCCACTGCGGCCGTCGATGACGACGGCGGGGTTGGTCGCACCCACCGCGACGATCCGCGCCGTCACCGTCGCGATCGCGGCGGCGAGGGCGTCGTCGACCGGATCCGCGTTACTTCTTGAGGGCGCGGATGACACGGCTGAGGGCGCGACCGGCCACCCACACGAAAGGGATCCCGACCGCGAGGAGCGCCACGAGGTTCGGGTCGAACCGCAGGTCGTCCCCACGACGGATGTAGGCACCGAGCGGCAGGGTGTAGCCCCCACCGCCACCGCCGCCGTTGCCCTTCTCGTCGGAGCCGCCTCCGTAACCCGCCCAGGTGAGCGCGACGGGCACGATGCGCACGCCGTCGACGTCCTGCTGCTCGCCGTAGGCGGAGGTGACTCCGAAGCTCGTGGCCTGCTTGCCGAGTTCCAGTGCGATGTTGGGCATGGATCGAGCGTAGCGGTCCATCTGCGACCGGCCCAGGGGTGTTGCGCCCGGCGGCCGGGCGTGTCAGTGCTCGTACGACGGGCGGGGATTGGTGGGCAGGGCTCCCCCGCCGCGCGCGGGCCCGAGCAGCGAGCCGCGCGTCACCGCACCGCGTCCGAACCGCGCCGCCGCCCCGTCCAGCGCACCCTCGACGCGGCGCCACTCGGCGTCGTCGTCCCACAGCGTCGCCGCCATGGCCGCGGGCTTGAGCTTCTCGCCCCGCACCCCGACCAGGCGGACGGCCTGACGTCGGTCGATGCCGTCGAACAGCTCGATCGCCGCGTCACCGATCCGCTGGCCCACCGACGTGGGCTCCGGGAGCGTGCGGGAGCGACTGAGCGTGGTGAAGTCCGAGAAGCGGACCTTGATCGAGATCGTCGACGCCTCGTACTGCTGGGCGCGCAGACGCGCGCCCACGCGATCGGCGAGGCGCCGCAGTTCGACGTGCAGGGTGCGCGTGTCCGCGATGTCGGTATGGAAGGTCTCCTCGTGACCGACGCTCTTCTCGCTGCGACCGGTGTGGACCTCGCGGGCGTCTATTCCGCGAGAGAGATGCCAGATCCGCTCCCCCATCGCCGCACCGAGGATCTGGTCGAGGGCGTGACGCGGCGTGTCGAGGATGTCGGAGATGAGCCGGATGCCGCGGGATTCCAACGCCTCGGCGGCCTTCGGCCCCACACCCCACAGCGCACGCACGGACCGCGGTCGAAGGAACGCCTCGGTGTCGGCCGCCGCGACGACCAGCAGCCCGTCGGGCTTGGAGATCGTCGAGGCCATCTTCGCCACGTGCTTCGTCGCCGCCACGCCGATGCTGCACGTCAGCCCCGTCTCGGCCTTTACGCGTGCGCGCAGGTCGCGCGCGATGGCACCGGGGCTGCCCCACAGCCGACGCGCACCCCGGACGTCGAGGAACGCCTCGTCGATGGACAGCGGCTCCACCAGCGGCGTGACGTCGTGGAAGATCGCCATCACCTGCCGGGACATCTCGGTGTAGCGGTGGTAGGGCGGGTTCACCACGATCGCCGTCGGGCACAGCCGCAACGCGATCGACACCGGCATGGCGGACTTCACCCCGTAGCGACGCGCCTCGTACGACGCACTCGAGACGACGCCGCGCCCCTCGGAGCCGCCGATGATCAGCGGCTTGCCCGCGAGCGAGGGATCGTCGAGCACGGCGACCGAGGCGAAGAACGCGTCCATGTCGACGTGCAGGATGCCGGTGCCCGTGTCGTCGGCGTCGGGGCGTGAGACGAGACGCCCCGTACCGTCACCGCGTCCCATGGCATCCATTCTCTCCCGGACCTCCGACATCGGGCCCAGAGCAACGGACGGCGTCGCGCAGCGCGGATCCGCCGACTGCGCCGGGAACGACGGATGCCACGACCCCCACCCTCGAACGGGGCGGGCGCCGTGGCATCCGGTGCCTCACTGGGCGGCGCGCTCCAGGACGAGCTCGCGCACGCGCGCGGCGTCGGCCTGACCCTTCATCGCCTTCATGACCGCGCCGATGACCGCACCGGCGGCCTGCACCTTGCCGTCGCGGATCTTGGCGAGCACGTCGGGCTGGGCGGCGAGGGCCTCGTCGATCGCCGCGATGAGCGCCCCGTCGTCCGAGACGACGGCGAGCCCGCGGGTGTCGACCACCTCTTGCGGCGTGCCCTCTCCGGCGATGACGCCCTCGAGCACCTGACGGGCGAGCTTGTCGGTCAGGGTGCCGGCATCCACCAGCTTCTGCAGCGCGGCGACGTTCTCGGGCGAGACGAGATCGGCGGCATCGCGTTCCTGCGCGTTGGCCACGCGAGTGATCTCACCCGTCCACCATTTGCGCGCGGCAGCCGGGGCGGCACCCGCGGCGATCGTGTCGGCCACGGCGTCGAGCAGACCGCCGTTGGCGACGTCCTGGAACTCGAGGTCGGTGAAGCCCCATTCGGCTTTGAGCCGGCGCCGACGCGCGGCGGGCGGCTCGGGGAGGGCGGCACGCAGCTCCTCGATCAGCTCCGGCGCGGGGACGACGGGCAGCAGGTCGGGCTCGGGGAAGTACCGGTAGTCGTCGGCATCCGACTTGGGGCGACCGGGCGAGGTGCGACCGGTGTCCTCGTGCCAGTGGCGCGTCTCCTGCGTGATCGTCCCGCCCTTGGCGAGGATCGCGGCTTGGCGCTGGATTTCGTACCGGACGGCCCGCTCGACGGAGCGCATCGAGTTGACGTTCTTCGTCTCGGTGCGGGTGTCGAGCTTCTCCTGGCCGCGGGGGCGCAGGGACACGTTCGCGTCGCACCGGAGGTTTCCGCGCTCGAGCTTCGCCTCCGAGATGCCGAGGCCGCGCACGATGTCGCGGATCGTCGCGACGTACGCCTTCGCCAGCGCGGGAGCCGAGTGCTCGGCGCCGAAGATCGGCTTGGTGACGATCTCGACCAGCGGCACGCCCGCGCGGTTGTAGTCGACGAGCGAGTACTCGGCGCCCTGGATGCGCCCGGTCGCCCCGCCCATGTGGGTGAGCTTTCCGGCATCCTCTTCCATGTGCGCGCGCTCGATCGGCACGGTGACGATCGTGCCGTCTTCGAGTTCGACCTCGACCGAGCCCTCGAAGGCGATCGGCTCGTCGTACTGCGAGATCTGGTAGTTCTTGCCGAGGTCGGGGTAGAAGTAGTTCTTCCGCGCGAAGCGGCTCGACGGCGCGATCGAGCACCCGAGGGCGAGGCCCAGGCTGATCGACGAGCGGATCGCCTCGGCGTTCACCACCGGCAGCGCGCCGGGAAGGCCCATGTCGACCGGGGCGACGAGCGTGTTGGGCTCGGCGCCGTGGTTCGCCTCGTTGGCCGGGTTGGGGGCGGCCGAGAACATCTTGGTCGCGGTGTTGAGCTCGACGTGCACCTCGAAGCCGAGGACGGGCTCGAACATCTCGAGCGCCTCGTCGAAGTCCATGAGTGCGTCTTTGGCCATCAGTTCACTCCTGCTTCGGGTCCCTGAGCCTGTCGAAGGGTGAGGGAGGGGGCTTTGTCGAGCAGCGGTCCGCCCCACTGGTCGACCAGCAGCGCTTCGAGCGCCGCACCGACGCGGTACAGACGCGCGTCCTCGCGGGCGGGGGCGAGGAACTGGATGCCGACGGGCAGGCCGTCCTCCTCCGCCAGGCCGCTCGGGACCGAGATCCCGGGGACGCCGGCGAGGTTCGCGGGGATCGTCGTGACGTCGTTGAGGTACATCTGCAGCGGGTCGTCGATCTTCTCGCCCAGGCGGAAGGCCGTGGTCGGCGCCGACGGCGTCGCGATCACGTCGACCTGGGCGAAGGCGGCGTCGAAGTCCTGCTGGATGAGCGTGCGCACCTTCTGGGCGCTGCCGTAATACGCGTCGTAGTAGCCCGCCGACAGCGCGTAGGTGCCCAGGATGATGCGGCGCTTGACCTCGGGGCCGAAGCCGGCGTCGCGGGTCGCCGCCATGACGTTCTCGACCGTGGGGGCGCCCTGGGGCGTCACACGAAGCCCGAAGCGCACGGAGTCGAACTTCGCGAGGTTGCTCGACGCCTCGGCGGGGAGGATCAGGTAGTACGCCGCGACGCCGTACTCGAAGTGCGGAGCGCTGATCTCGACGATCTCGGCGCCCTGCGCCTGCATGGCCGCGAGCGACGCACGGAACGAGTCCGACACGCCCTTCTGGAAGCCGCGGTCGTCGAGCTCGCGGATGACGCCGACCTTGAGACCCTTGAGCACCTCTCCGGTCGCGCCCTCGCGGGCGGCGGCGGCGAAGGACGGCCACGCGTCCGAGAGCGAGGTCGAGTCGTTCGCGTCGTGCCCGCCGATGACATCGTGCAGCAGCCCCGCGTCGAGCACGGTGCGCGTGACGGGCCCCACCTGATCGAGGCTGGATGCCAGGTCGATCCGTCAGCCGGCGCACGTCACCGGCACGGTCGGCGTCAAGCCCACCTACGGCGGCGTGAGCCGTTACGGCGCGATCGCCCTGGCATCCAG
>NZ_CAJYPF010000196.1 GCF_913776565.1 uncultured Microbacterium sp.
GCCGAGGACGCGGTCCACGGCGCTCCCACGCAGATGGCGCTGCTGCGCCGGGAGGAAGGCGCATGAGCGTGCTCGACATCCCCGCCCTCTCGCTCGTCGTCCTCGTCGGGGCATCCGGCTCGGGCAAGTCGACGTTCGCCCGCCAGCACTTCGGTGCGTACGAAACGCTGTCCAGCGACGTCTTCCGCGGTCTCGTCGGCGGTGACGAGTCGGACCAGTCCGCCACGCCGGCGGCCTTCGACGCGCTGCAGTACGTCGCGGGCAAGCGTCTGGGTGCCGGGCTGCTCACGGTCGTCGACGCGACCAGCGTGCAGCCCGAGGCCCGACGACGCCTGATCGACCTCGCCAAGGCGCACGACGTCCTGCCGGTGGCGATCGTGTTCGATCTGCCGGAGTCGACGAACCTCGCGCGCAACGCCGAGCGCACCGACCGGCTCATCCCGCCGGGGGTCGTCAAGCGGCAGTCCGACCAGTTGCGCCGGAGCCTGCGACACCTCGCCAAGGAGGGTTTCCGCAAGGTGCACGTCCTGCGCTCCGCGGACGAGGTGGCGGCGGCCCGTATCGAGCGCACGCGCCTGTTGACCGACCGCACCGACCAGCACGGTCCGTTCGACGCGATCGGCGACGTGCACGGCTGCCTGAACGAACTGCAGACCCTGCTCGGCGAGCTCGGCTACGAGATCGAGCGCGACGAGCGGGGACGCGCCGTCGACGCGCGCCACCCCGAGGGGCGTCGCGTGATCTTCCTGGGCGACCTCGTCGACCGTGGACCTGATGTCGTCGGCGTCCTGCGCCTCGCGATGGGGATGGTGGCATCCGGGTCCGCCCTCGCGGTGCCGGGCAACCACGAGGCGAAGCTGGTCCGGGCGCTGCGCGGCGCGCGGGTGACGCCCACGCACGGGCTCGCCGAGACCCTCGCCCAGCTCGCCGACGAGACCGAGGAGTTCCGCGAGCGGGTCGCCACGTTCTGCTACGACCTGGTGTCGCATCTCGTGCTCGACGACGGGCGTCTGGTCGTCGCGCACGCGGGGCTCAAGGAGCAGTACCAGGGGCGGGCCTCGGGCCGCGTCCGTGCCTTCGCCCTCTACGGCGAGACGACGGGCGAGACCGACGAGTTCGGCCTCCCCGTGCGCTCCCCCTGGGCCGAGGACTACCGCGGTTCGGCTGTCGTCCTCTACGGTCACACCCCCGTACCGCGCGTCGAGTGGATCAACAACACCGCGTGCCTGGACACCGGATGCGTGTTCGGGGGCGCGCTGAGCGCCATGCGGTACCCGGAGCGCGAGGTCGTCTCGGTCCCCGCCGAGAGGGTCTGGTACGAGCCCGTGCGACCGTTGGTCGCCGAAGCGCCCGAGCGCGCGGCGGGTGTGCTGCAGCTCGCCGACGTGCGGGGCAAGGTGGTCGTCGAGACGGGCACCATCGGCCGCGTGAGCATCACCGAGCAGCAGATGGCGGGCGGCCTCGAGACGATGAGCCGCTGGGCCACCGATCCGCGCTGGCTGACCTATCTGCCGCCGACGATGTCGCCGCCCGCGACCTCGGCGCGTGAGGGATTCCTCGAGCACCCCGACGAGGCCTTCGCCGCGTTCCGCGACCACGGTGTTTCCGACGTCATCTGCGAAGAGAAGCACATGGGTTCGCGGGCGGTCGTGTTGATCGCGCGCGACCCGGCACGCTTCGGCGCGCCCGACGGGTGGCGGGGGGTCATCCACACCCGCACCGGCCGTGCGTTCTTCGCCCCCGACGTCGAGGAGGCGATGCTCGACCGCCTCGACGACGCGCTCGAACGGGCCGGGGTCTGGGCCGAGCTCGACGCGGACTGGGTCCTGCTCGACGGCGAGATCGTGCCCTGGTCGGCGAAGGCCGGGGACCTCATCCGCGACCTCTTCGCCTCGGTGGGGGCGGCGGGGATCGCAGCCACCACGGCGGCATCGGCGGTGCTGGAGCGGGCTCTGGCATCCGGGATCGACGTCCAGGGGCTCGCGGACCGCATGCGCATCCGCGGCGACGACATCGAGCGCTTCCGCGACGCGTACCGGCGGTACGTCGACACCGCGGATGCCGTGCGCTTCGCGCCGTTCCAGGTGCTGGCCGCCGGAGAGGCGACGTTCGAGACGCGCGACCACGGCTGGCACCTGTCGGTCGCGGATCGACTGGCGGATGTCGCGCCCGACCTCGTGATCCGCACGCGCCGTCTGCGCGTCGACCTCGCCGACGTCGACGCCGTGGCCGAGGCCACGCGGTGGTGGGAGCAGCTGACCGCCGAGGGTGGCGAGGGGATGGTCGTGAAGCCCTACGCGGGCCTCACCCGCACGAAGAAGGGGTTGGTGCAGCCCGGAATCAAGGTGCGCGGCCGCGAGTACCTGCGCATCGTCTACGGCCCGGACTACACCGTGCCCGAGAACCTCGAGCGGCTGCGTGATCGCGACGTGGGGCGCAAGCGTTCGCTCGCTGCGCGGGAGTACGCCCTCGGCCTCGAGGCGCTGCGCCGCGTGACGACCGGTGAACCGTTGTGGCGGGTGCACGAGGCCGTGTTCGGGGTGCTCGCGCTGGAGTCGGAGCCGCTCGACCCGCGGTTGTGAGCGGAGGAGGAGGGGGCCGCGGCTCAGGCCCCGTGGCGTTCGGCTCGAGTGGTCCGGCGGCTCGCCGCCCGGGTCAGCGTCCGTCGACGAACGCGCGCACCGCGGCGGCCGCTTCGGGCGCGGCCCGGTACACGTGCTCGGCGCCGGGGAAGACGCCGTCGCGCACCTCTTGCGCGTAGGCGCGGACGCCGTCGACCATCGCGTCGCCGACGGAGGCGTAGGTCTTGACGAAGACGGGGGAGTGGCCCTCGGTGATCCCGAGCAGGTCGTGCATCACGAGCACCTGCCCCTCGGCCGCTCCCGCGCCGATCCCGATGACGGGGATGTCCAGGGCCCGGCGGATCTCGGCGACGACCTCGGCGGGCACGGCCTCGATGACGAGGGCGAAGGCTCCCGCCGCCTGCACGGCGAGGGCCTCGCGCGCGACGCGGACGGCCTCGTCGGTGGTGCGGCCCTGGGCGCGCAGGCCCCCCAGCGCCGTCGCGGTCTGGGGCGTGAGTCCGACGTGCCCGACCACGGGGATACCGGCCTCGACGATCGCGCGCAGGCGCGACAGGCGCGCAGGGTTCGCTCCCTCGATCTTGACGGCATCCGCTCCGCCCTCGCGCACGAAGCGGACGGCCGTCGCCACCGCCTGCTCGTCGCTGACCTCGGTCGATCCGAACGGCAGGTCGCACAGCAGCAGCGGCGTCCGCACGGCGCGGCGCACCGCCTTGCTCAGCAGGAGCATCTCGTCGACGGTCACCGAGGTGGTGTCGGGGTGGCCCAGCACGACCTGCGCGCCGGAGTCGCCGACGAGCACGATGTCGACGCCGGCGCTTTCGGCGACGCGGCCCGAGACGAAGTCGTACGCCGTGACCATGACGATCGGGGTCCCCTCGTCGGCGAGGGTGCGCAGGCGTCGCAGGGTTACCGGGGGAGTCGTCACGATGCGGGTCCTTCGATGCTGATCCGGTCGTCGACCCCGGGGGTGAGGGTGACGTTGTCGATGAGGCGGACCGGGCCGACCCGCACGGCCACGAGGAGCAGCGCCGCGCGGGTCACCTGGTCGACCGGCTCGAGTGCATCGGCGTCGACGATCTCGACGTACTCGGCCGCGAGACCGGCGGCGGTGAGCTCGGCGACGACCTCGGCGTGCAGGCGCCGGGGATCGCGGATGCCGTCGGCGAAGGCATCCTGAGCCCGCCGGAGCGCGCGCGGCACGACCGACGCGAGCTCGCGCTCGGCCGGTGAGAGCCGGGTGTTGCGGCTCGAGCGAGCCAGTCCGTCGGCGTCGCGCGAGGTCGGCAGCGCCTGGATCGCGACGGGCAGTCCGAGGTCGGCGACCATGCGGCGCACGACCACCACCTGCTGCGCGTCCTTCGCGCCGAAGTAGGCGCGATCGGGCTGGACCGCGACGAGGAGCTTGGCCACGACCGTGGCCACGCCGTCGAAGTGGGAGCGGCCGCGGACGGCTCCCTCGAGGGTGCCGGTGATCGCCCCGCCGACCGAGACGGTGGTGGCGAACCCGGCCGGGTACATCTCGGCGACCGAGGGGGCGAAGACCAGGTCGGCGCCGGCGCGCGAGGCGAGGGCGACGTCGTCGTCTTCGGTGCGCGGGTACGCGGCGAGGTCGGCGGCCTCGCCGAACTGCGTCGGGTTGACGAAGATCGACAGCACCACGACCGCGTTCTCGGCGCGCGCGGCGCGCACGAGCGACAGGTGGCCCTCGTGGAGGGCCCCCATGGTGGGGACGAACCCGACCGAGTCGGTGCGGTGGGGGGCGAGGGCTGCGCGCAGGTCGGCGACCGTGCGGACGATGCGGGCGCTCATGACGGTGCCTCCGTGACGGCGGGGGACGGGGTGGGATCGAGCGGGCTCGAGGCGGTGCGGGGCGCGGCCGCGAGGTCGCGGGTGGCCTCGACGAGCGCGTCGAAGAGCGGCAGTCGTTCGGGGAGGCGCTCGCGGACGGCCCGGCGCTGACGCGCGAGGGTGGCGTCGTCGCCGCGCGAGACCGGACCGGTGAGGGCGGCGGCGGCGCCGTGCGCGGCCCAGTTGTCGACGGCGGCGCGAACGAGCGGCACCAGGGCGGATCGCTCGACGCCCGCGGTCGCCGCGAGCTGCTCGGCGATTCCCTCGAGCGTGACGAGGAAGTTCGCCGCGACCGAGGCGGCGGCGTGGTACGCGGGCCGATCCTCGTCGCGCACGTGCACCGTCGTCATCCCGAGGATGCCGGCGATCCCGGTGGCGACATCGAGGGCGGCGGGCGTCGACCCGGCGACGGCGGCCGTGACGCCGGCGAAGGAGGTGGCGGCGCCGGTGACCGTCAGGAGGGGATGCAGGCCGAACGCCTCGTGCGGGTGCAGCACCGACAGGTCGAGCGCTCCCGAGAGGTGCCCCACCGTGCGGCCGGGCGTGAGCGCGCTCGCCGCCGTGGCGATCTCGGCATCGGGCACGGCCAGCAGCACCACGGGGGCGTCGGCTCCGTTCGCGCCCCGGCCGGCGGGACCCAGCGCGCGGACGTCGGCGGCGCGGAGGGCGGCGACCAGAGCGCGGCCCATGCGTCCGTCGCCGACGACGAGGACGGGTCCGAGCGGGGCCCGAGGGGGAGCGGAGGGGAGCGGGTTCATGAGCGTGGGGCGGCGCCCTCACGGGCGGCTTCGCCGGGTTCCACCGTACCCGCTCGCGCGTCCACTCGCGGGCGGCTACGGCGCGGCTCAGCCCACCGTCGGCTGCTGCTGGGTGATGCAGTGGATGCCGCCGCCGCGGTCGAACAGCGGACGGGCGTCGACCGACACGACGCGCCGGCCGGGGTAGGCCTCGCCGATGATCTCGCGTGCCCGCGCGTCCGCCGCCTCCTCGCCGAATCCGCACAGGACGACGCCGTCGTTGGTGACGAGGTGGTTGATGTAGCTCCAGTCGACCCAGCCCTCGTCGTCGCGCAGCGTCGCCGGTGCGGGCACGCCGGTGATCGTCACCGTGCGGCCGAGCGCCGCGAACGCGTCGGACAGCTCTCGGCGCACGAGCCGGGACACCTCGACGTCGGGGTGGGCGACATCCGTCTGCTCGTGCACGAGCACGTGGTCGGGCGTGGCGAAGGTCGCGACGATGTCGACGTGGCCGTTGGTGCCGAACTCGTCGTAGTCGCGGGTAAGGCCGCGCGAGAGCCACACGGCATCCGTCGCTCCGATCGTCCGGGCCATCTCGGCCTCGACGCGGGCGCGATCGGCGTGCGGGTTGCGACGCGGGTCGAGCTGCACCGTCTCGGTGAGCAGCACGGTGCCCTGGCCGTCGACGTGCAGGCCTCCGCCCTCGGCGACGAGCAGGGAGTCGATCCGCTCGGCGCCGACGTGCTCGGCGATCATGCGCG
>NZ_CAJYPF010000197.1 GCF_913776565.1 uncultured Microbacterium sp.
CCCACCCCGCGCGGTCAACGCGCGATCGAGCAGACCGTCATGTCGGCGCTGCAGGACGCCGGCATCCTGCTTTGAGGCGAACGCCGGTCGTTCGGGAGCGGCTCAGCCGCGTCCGAGCATCTTCTGCAGCTCGGCGAGGTCGGCCTCGCTCGGCGCCTTCGCTCCGCCCAGGCCGAAGCCCGACCCGGTGGCGGGGGCGGATGCCGCGATGCCGGCGTTCTCGGCGGCGCGCTTGGCGGGGTTGCCGGAGCGCGACCCCTTCGCCTTCTGCTGCTTGCCGCGCTTGCTCGACGCGCCGGGCTTGCCGCCGACGGGACCCATGCCGGGGATGTTGGGCACTCCGCCGCGCGCGACGGTCTTCATCATCTTGGCGGCCTGGTCGAAACGCTGGACCAGCTGATTGACGTCGGTGACGGTCATGCCCGAACCGCGCGCGATGCGCAGGCGGCGAGAGCCGTTGAGGATCTTGGGGTTGCGACGTTCGGCGAGCGTCATCGAGCGGATGATCGCCTCGGTGCGGTCGATCTCGCGCTCGTCGAAGTCCTCGAGCTGCTGCTTCATGTTCCCCATGCCCGGGAGCATCCCGAGCATCTTCTTCATGGAGCCCATCTTCTTCATCTGCTGCATCTGCTCGAGGAAGTCCTCGAGCGTGAAGGTCTCGGTCGCGAGCTTCTCGGCGACCTTCATCGCCTCGGCCTCGTCGAAGGCCTGCTGCGCCTGCTCGATCAGGGTGAGGATGTCACCGAGGTCGAGGATGCGGGATGCCATGCGGTCGGGGTGGAACGGCTCGACGTCGTCTAGACCCTCACCCGTGGACGCGAAGATGATGGGGCGACCCGTGACCGAGGCCACCGACAGCGCGGCGCCACCGCGGGCGTCGCCGTCGAGCTTCGACAGCACCACGCCGGTGAAGTCGACGCCGTCCTGGAACGCCTTGGCGGTGTTGACGGCATCTTGTCCGATCATCGCGTCGATGACGAACAGCACCTCGTCGGGCTGGGTCGCCTTGCGGATGTCGGCGGCCTGCTTCATCAGCTCGGCGTCGACGCCGAGGCGACCGGCGGTGTCGATGATGACGATGTCGTGCTGCTGGCGCGTGGCGTACGCGACACCGTCGCGCGCGACCGCGACCGGGTCGCCGACGCCGTTGCCCGGCTCGGGCGCGTAGATCGCGGCCCCCGCGCGCTCGGCGACGACCTGCAGCTGGTTGACGGCGTTGGGTCGCTGGAGGTCGCACGCGACCAGCAGCGGCGTGTGGCCGTCCTTCTCGAGCATCTTGGCGAGCTTGCCGGCGAACGTGGTCTTACCCGAGCCCTGGAGGCCGGCGAGCATGATGACCGTCGGCGGATTCTTGGCGAACTGCAGGCGGCGCTGCTGGCCGCCCAGGATGCCGATCAGCTCGTCGTTGACGATCTGAACGACCTGCTGCGCGGGGTTGAGGGCGCGGTTGACCTCGTCGCCGAGGGCGCGCTCGCGCACGGCGGCGGTGAACTCCTTGACGACCGGGAGAGCGACGTCGGCATCGAGGAGGGCGCGACGGATCTCGCGCACCGTCCCGTCGACGTCGGCGGGCGTGAGCTGGCCCTTCTTTCGCAGGTTGCGGAAGGTCTCTGTGAGCCGGTCGGAGAGGGTGCCGAAAGTCGCCATGATGAATCGAGTTTACGCGGATCGCTGCGACACCGCGGCGCCGCTCAGTCGCCGGCGAGGGCGAGGGCCGCAGCGAGCACCTCGGAGAGCGGATGCCCCGCGGCCGTCCGGTCGGCCCACGCCCACACCGCCGCGAGCACGGCGGCCGCCAAGGCGCCCGCCCGTACCTCGGCTCGCAGCGACGGCATTCCGTCCCGTGTCAGCCGCGTGGCGATCTCGCGCTGCAGTCGGAACTGGCGGACGGCGCGGTCGCGGTCCAGCTCGGCGCCGATCCCCATGGCCTCGGCGTTGGTGATCGCGAGCGCGAGGGCGTCGGGGCGCAGCCCCGCCCCGATCTCCACCAGGGCCGCGGCGACCTCGGCGTCGTCGCGGAGCAGCGCGACTCCGACGCTCACCTGCTCGTCGAACCCCGACCACAGCACGTCGCTCTTGGCCGCGAAGTAGTTGAAGAAGCTCGACCGGCTCACGCCCGCTCGACGCGTGATGTCCGACACGGACGTCGCGTCGTAGCCCTGCTCGAGGAACAGCTCGCACGCCGCCTCGGCGAGCACCTCGCGAGAGGAGACACGGGGACGGCCGCTGCGCGATTCGGTGGCCACGACGTCAGCCTACGGCGGCGACGCGCGTGTATTCTTGGACGCAATCCAACATCGGAGGGTCGATGCTCGACATCCACCACGCGGGCCTCGCCCCGCACTACGTTCCCTATCTCGACGGCTGGGCCCACCAGCGCCGCATCCACGCCGACGTGGTCGCGGGCACCCGGCCCGACACGCTGCTGCTGCTCGAACACGAGGCCGTGTACACCGCGGGCAAACGCACCGAGCCCCACGAGCGCCCCGACGACGGCACCCCCGTGATCGACGTCGACCGCGGCGGCAAGATCACCTGGCACGGTCCCGGGCAATTGGTGGGCTACCCCATCGTGCGCCTGCCCGAGCCGATCGACGTCGTGGCGCACGTGCGGCGGCTCGAGGGGCTGCTCATCGACGCACTCGAAGCGTTCGCCGTGGAGGGATTCCGCGTCGACGGGCGCAGCGGCGTCTGGGTCCGGCGCCCCCTCGGCGTCGACAAGATCGCGGCCATCGGGGTCCGCGTCGAGAAGGGAACGACCATGCACGGCTTCGCCGTCAACTGCGACAACACCCTCGCGGCCTTCCGCCGCATCGTTCCCTGCGGGATCTCGGATGCCGGCGTGACCACCGTCAGCGAGGTGGTGGGCGCTGACGTCTCGCCCGCCGACCTCGTGCCGGAGATCGAGCGCGTCTTCCGCGCCGAGTACGCGGCGGTGGCCGCGTGAGCGCCTGCGGCACCGGAAAGCCCGGGGCGCCGGCATCCACCGCCCCCAACGGGCGCAAGCTGCTGCGGCTCGAGGTGCGCAATGCCGAGACGCCCATCGAGCGCAAGCCCGAGTGGATCAAGACCAAGGCGCGCATGGGGCCCGAGTACACCGCCCTGCAGAACCTCGTGAAGACCGAGGAGCTGCACACGGTGTGCCAGGAGGCGGGCTGCCCCAACATCTTCGAGTGCTGGGAGGACCGCGAGGCCACGTTCCTCATCGGGGGTTCCCAGTGCACCCGTCGGTGCGACTTCTGCCAGATCGACACCGGCAAGCCCGCCGACTACGACCGCGACGAGCCCCGCCGTGTCGCCGAGAGCGTGACCCGGATGCAGCTGCGCTACGCCACGGTCACGGGTGTCGCCCGCGACGACCTGCCCGACGAGGGCGCCTGGCTGCACGCCGAGACCGTGCGGCGCATCCACGCCGAGAACCCCGGAACGGGCGTCGAGATCCTCGCGACGGACTTCTCGGGCAACCCGGCGCACCTCGACGAGGTGTTCTCGTCGCGCCCCGAGGTCTTCGCGCACAACGTCGAGACGGTGCCGCGCATCTTCAAGCGCATCCGGCCCGCCTTCCGCTACGACCGTTCGCTCGGCGTACTCACCGCGGCGCGCGACGCCGGGCTGATCACGAAGTCCAACCTGATCCTCGGCATGGGCGAGGAACCCGAAGAGGTCGTGCAGGCCCTCGAAGACCTGCACGCGGCGGGAACGGACATCATCACGATCACGCAGTACCTGCGCCCCTCCCCGCGCCACCTCCCGGTGCAGCGGTGGGTCAAGCCCGCGGAGTTCGTCGAGTTCAAGGAAGAGGCCGAGCGCATCGGCTTCCTCGGCGTGCTCGCCGGTCCCCTCGTCCGCTCGTCCTACCGGGCCGGACGCCTGTGGGCCCAGTCGATGGTGTCGAAGGGACGCGAGATCCCGCCGCACCTCGCCCACCTCGCCACGGACATCGCGGCCGCCGACGCGGGCTTCGCCCAAGCCGTGTGACCCGCGTGGTGGCCGGAGCACCCGGCCACCACCGCCGGGCCCGCTCTCGGGTCAGACCGGCCAGATGTACGGCAGGTCTTCGCCGCGGGATGATGCCGCCACCCGTGGTCGGGGACGGTCAAGGCGCGCAGCAGCTGGAACGTCTCGACCCGCTGCTTGCCCAGGCGCTTGAGGTCGAGAGCGCGGGCCGAGTCGACGAACGAGGCGTAGGGCAGGAAGGTCTGCACGGATCAGTCGGCGCTGGTGACCGACTGCACGCGTCCGTCGGACGCGAGGTTGACCAGCAGCACGTCGTCGGTCGCGTCAGGGTCGAGCGCGTACTCGAGGACCGCGAACGGGTCGGCGCCGCCGTGCTCGTCCGCGAGGATCGTCATGCTCATCAGCTGCAGGGCCTTGATGACGTCGATGTGGGTGTCGCCCGAGGCGTCGACCAGGAAGTCCTCGAGCTCGTCGCCGAGCGTCGCCTGCTGCT
>NZ_CAJYPF010000198.1 GCF_913776565.1 uncultured Microbacterium sp.
GCCCGGCGGGTTATAGGCGCGCCTCGAGACCGGCGCGTACCGCGGGCCACTCCTCGCGGAGGATCGAGAAGTACAGCGTGTCGGCGACCGAGCCGTCAGGGGCGCCTGCGCCGGGTTCGACCGTCGGTGGGCCGCGAGACTGCATGCTGCTGACAACTCGGCGACATTCTGCAACCGAGACGTCAGCCGCGTGCAGTCTCGCGGGCGGGGCGGGGCGCGGCGGGGCGGGGCGGGCGGGGTCAGTCGCGGGCGGCGGCGGCGCGGCGGCGCGCGAAGGCGCGCGCCTCGGCGAACAGCTCGAGATCGATCTGCACGTGGCGGCGGGCGAGCTCGGCGGCCTCGTCGGGAGACGCCGTGACGATGGCGGCGACGATCGCGTCGTGCTCTCGTGCCGCGCGCGACTCCATGCCCCGGTGGCTCTCGCGATCGCCCCACGGGTGCGCAGGAGCCGACAGCGACAGGTGCCGCTCGTGCTCGAGGAGGATGTCGCGCAGGGCGGTGTTGTGGGCCGCGTCGATGATCGAGAGGTGGAGCAGGCTGTCGGCGCGCTGCTTGGGATCTCCGGACTCCGCCGCGTGGAACGCGCCCAGGCGTTCGCGCAGGATCGCGATGTCGGCATCCGTCCGGCGCTCGGCGGCGAGGCGGGCCAGCGACGCGTGGAGCATCGAGCTCGCCGTGCACGCATCGACGAGGTCGCTCCAGCGCTGCTCGAACCACCTGTCGACTCCGACCACGACCGAGTCGGGCCACTGCTCGGCCACGAAGGTGCCGCCGCTGCGCCCACGGCGGCGCTCGATGAGCCCCCGCGTCGAGAGGTCGTCGAGGGCGGCGCGCACGGTCGTGCGCCCCACCCCGAGGAGGGGGGAGAGCTCGCGTTCGGCGGGCAGACGCGTGCCCGGGAGGAACTCGCCCACCGCGACGGCAGTGATGAGGCGCTCGGTCACGCGCTCCACCAGGGAGGCGTCGTCGATCTCGGCCATGGGCTCCCGTCGTTTCCTCCATGTTAAATCCGCAGAAAAGGTTTGCCAACGCACCTTTAAGGGGTCCACGATGACTGCATGCAACGCGAGATCACCGTCCCGTTCCTCGACGGTTTCACCTGGGCCCGACTGACCGAACCCGCCGAGCCGACGGGCCGGGCCCCGCTGTTCGTGCTCCACGGCGGTCCGGGGATGGCCCACGACTACGTGTCGAACCTCGACGCCCTCGCCGAGATCACCGGTCGCACCGTCGTGCACTACGACCAGATCGGCTGCGGTCGCAGCTCTCACCACCCCGACGCACCCGCCGAGCGCTGGGTGCCGCAGCTCTTCGTCGACGAGTTCCACAACCTGCGCGACGCGCTCGGCTTCGACGAGTACCACGTCCTCGGCCAGTCGTGGGGAGGCATGCTCGGCGCCGAGATCGCCGTGCGCCGCCCCGCGGGGCTCGAGGGGCTGATGATCTGCAACTCCCCGGCATCCATGCAGCTCTGGCTCGACGGCGCGGCCCGGCTGCGCGCGGAGCTCCCCGCCGAGAACCGCGAGGCCCTCGACCGCCACGAGGCCGACGGCACCCTCGACCACCCCGACTACGTCGAGGCCACGCGCGTGTTCTACGAGCGTCACGTCTGCCGCATCACGCCCATGCCGCAGGACTTCGTCGACAGTGAGGCGCAGATGCTCGCCGACCCGACGGTCTACCACACGATGAACGGACCGAACGAGTTCCACGTCGTCGGCACCGGGCGCGACTGGACGATCATCGACCGCCTGCCGCAGGTGGCGGTGCCCACCCTCGTCGTCGCCGGCGAGTTCGACGAGGCGACCCCGGAAACGTGGGCGCCGTTCGTGGAGAAGGTCCCCGGTGCGCGCTCCCACGTCTTCGCCGGGGCGAGCCACTGCACCCACCTCGAGATGCCCGACGTCTTCCGCGGCGTGATCGCCGACTTCCTCGCCCCCCTTCCCTGACCCCGCAGCCCACCCGCCCCACCCGACCCGAACCAGGAGCCTCGATGTCGAAGAACGCCCCCGAAGCCCAGCAGACGCTGGAATCCTTCGGCTACACGCAGGAGCTCAAGCGCTCCATGTCCACCCTCGACCTGGTCGTCTACGGCCTCGTCTTCATGGTGCCGATCGCCCCGTGGGCGATCTTCGGCGTCGTCTACAACGCCGCGAGCGGCATGGTCCCGCTGGTGTACATCACGGGCGTCGTGGCGATGATCTTCACCGCCCTGGCCTACGCGCAGATGTCGAAGGCGTTCCCCATCGCGGGCTCGGTCTTCTCGTACGTCGGTCGCGGCATCCACCCCACCGTGGGCTTCTTCGCCGGCTGGGCGATCCTGCTCGACTACCTGCTCGTGCCCACGCTGCTCTACGTCTTCGCCGCGTCGAGCATGGCCGGCATCTTCCCGGACGTGCCGCAGTGGATTTGGGCCGTGACGTTCGTGATCGTCAACACCGTCATCAACGTGCTGGGCATCGGCTCGATCAAGATCGCGAACCGGGCGATGCTCGCCATCCAGCTCGCCTTCGTCGTCATCTTCGTCGTCATCGCGATGATCGCGCTCAACGCCGGGACGATCCCCGGCGCCGAGTTCACCATCGCCCCGGTGTGGGATGCCGAGAAGGTCAACCCTGCGCTGATCGCGACCGCCCTGTCGATCGCGGTTCTGAGCTTCCTCGGCTTCGACGGCATCTCGACGATGGCCGAGGAGTCCACCGGCGACCGCAAGTCCGGCGGGCGCGCGATGATCATCGCCCTTCTCGTGGTCGCGGTGCTTTTCGTGGCGCAGACCTGGTTCGCCAGCGCCCTGGCCGCCGGCACGATCGCCTTCTCGGACGACGACGTCAACAACGCCTTCTTCCTGCTCGTGGCACAGGCCGCCGGCTCCGGCTGAGCCACGGCGTTCCTCGCGGTGAACGTGGTCGCGGTCGGCATCGCCAACGCCGTCGCCGCCCAGGCCGCGACCTCGCGCCTGCTGTATTCGATGAGCCGCGACCGGCGCCTGCCCGCCTTCCTGTCGAAGGTGAACCCCCGCCAGGTGCCCCTCGCGGCGATCCTCACCGTGAGCGCCATCTCGCTCGTGCTGGTGCTGTTCTTCGTCGGGCAGATCGCGGTCATCTCGTCACTGGTCAACTTCGGCGCGCTGCTGGGCTTCCTCCTGCTGCACGTCTCGGTCGCCGTGTACTACCTCGGCAAGAAGAAGTCCAAGAACTACCTGCTGCACCTGGTCGTTCCGGTCATCGGGTTCCTCATCATCGGTTACGTCCTGCTCAACGCCGACGTCACCGCCAAGGTCGGCGGCATCCTGTGGCTCGTCGTCGGAGCCGTCGTCTACGTGATCTTCGCCCGCCGGGACCGCTCGATTCCCGCGCCCTCGCCCGAGCGTGCCACGGCCACCGCGGGCGAGGGCGGCGGCGAGGTGGCTCCCCGATGAACGGCGTAACGCACACCCTGGGCCGGGAGCACGGTCGTCCGGGCTTCGACGCGACCGTCCCCGCCGCCCTGCGCATCCACCCCGGTACGGGGGAGACGATCGCGTTCGAGACCGACGACGCCGTCTACGCCGAGCTGCACGAGCACGGCGACCTCGGGGCGCTCCAGGCGCCGATCAACCCGGTCACGGGCCCGGTCCACGTCGAGGGGGCGCGACCCGGCGACGCCCTCGCGGTGCACGTGCACGAGATCCGTCTGGGCGCGTACGGCTGGTCGCAGAGCCTGCCGGGGGCGGGCGCCCTGCAGCATCGCATGCCCGACCGCGTCGTCAGCCGGCGCATCCCCCTCGACGCCGGGGGTGTGCACCTGACCGACCGTCTCGTGGTCGCCCCACGGCCGATGATCGGCTGCATCGGCACGGCTCCCGCCACCGGCACGAACTCGACGGTCATGCCGACGACGGCCCTGGGCGGAAACATGGATGTCACCGACATCGCCCCCGGTGCCACGGTGTACCTGCCCGTCGAGGTCGAGGGCGCTCTCCTGTCGATCGGCGACATCCACGCCGTGATGGCCCGTGGCGAGTCCTCGTTCGTCGCCATCGAGGCGGCGGGCGTCGCCGTCGTCTCGATCGAACTGATCCCGGATGCCGGGCTCCGCGCCCCGCGCATCGAGACGGCCGAGGAGTGGATCTTCGTCGGGCTCGGCGACCCGGTGCAGGAGAGCATCCGTCGCGGCTACGAGGACGTGTTCGACCACCTCGTGGACGAGCGCGGATGGGACCGGATGGACGCGTACGTCGCCATGAGCGCGCTCGTGCACAGCGAGCTGGGCGGACCGACCGGATCGGAGCAGCCCGACCCCCTGCACCCGTTCCGCGCCGTCGGAGCGGTCACGCTTCACCGGCTACCCAAAAGCGTGCTCTGACAGACTCCCGTCCGACGGACGACGGCGGGAGGGACTCATGGCCGACCTCGACTTCGTGGCGCGCCTGCTGCTGGCGGCGGGCTGCGGCGCGCTCATCGGACTGGAGCGGCAGTACCGCTCACGGACCGCGGGGCTTCGCACGCAGGCCCTGGTGGCGATGGGGGCGGCCGCGTTCGTGCTGTTCGGCAGCGAGCTGGGCGTCGGGCAGGGGTCGCTCCAGATCGCGGCGTACGTGGTGTCGGGCGTGGGATTCCTCGGTGGTGGGGTGATCCTGCGCCAGGGGCTGTCGGTGCAGGGTCTCAACACCGCCGCGACCCTGTGGTGCTCCGCGGCGGTGGGGTGCCTCGCGGCGGGCGGGCTGGTGGTCCCCGCCGCCGCGATGACCCTTCTCGTGCTGGTCGTGCATCTGCTGCTGCGCCCGCTCGGGCGGCTGGTGGACCGCGCACCGGCGGCGAACGCCGAGACGATCGGTGCGTTCGTCCTGACGGTGCAGGCGCTCGACGAGCGCGAGCCACAGGTCCGGGAGCTGCTGTCGGATGCCCTGGAGTCTCCCGACATCCTGGTGCACGCGATGTCGAGTCACGCCCTGGACGGCGTCGAGAAGGGACGTGGGCTCGTCGCGCTCGAGGCCGAGCTGCTCGTCGAGGGCGACGCGGCCGAACTGCTCGATGCGGTCCTGACGCGTTTGTCGCGTGAGACGGGCGTCCGCGAGATGTCGTGGCGAGCCGATGAGACCCCGCTGGCCGTGCGCACGCGGCCGCGATTCGGTCGAGCCTGACAGCCGTGTAAGCTTTCCTGTTGGAAGTGTGTCCGAGCGGCCTAAGGAGCATGGCTGGAATCCATGTAGGCGGGGTAACTCGCCTCGCAGGTTCAAATCCTGTCACTTCCGCCACACGAAGAGCGTCACCCCCACGGGTGGCGCTCTTCGGCGTTCAGCCCACCGTCTCGCGGTCGGGCGTGGTCGGGACGGCGCCCGGGCGGACGATCAGGGCGCGGGGCAGCAGCAGCGCCCGCGCGCGGCGGCCAGCGCCGGCCCGCATCGCCAACGAGGCGCGCACCCCCTCGGCGGCCGCGACCAGCGCGGGACCGTCCGCGGGGTCGACGGTGTCTCCGGCGTAGCTCGCGCGTTCCAGCGCCTCGCGGAGCAGGTCGACGTCGTCGGCCGCGGCCCCGTGCTCGTCGACCAGTCGCGCCGCGAACGAGCGCGGGGACTCGGCGCCGGGGGCCGGGATGCCGAGGTCCACCGCCTCCTCCTGCACGGCCCTCCAGGCCGCCACGGGATCGCCCGCGCGCGCGGCCGCGAGACGTCGGCGGCGCAGCACCACGCGGATCAGAGCCGGCGCGGCGGCCGCGACCAGCAGCACCAGCACCGCCACGACCGGGATGACCCAGCCCGTCCCGACGCGCGTGCCCACGGTGCCGCCCGCGCCGCCCTGCGCATCGATGTCGCCGCGATCGGCCTGCGACGGCGCGGTGGAGGGTGCGGCATCGGGGGCGGCGGCATCCTCTTCGGGGGTGGTCGGCGCGGCCGAGCCCCCACCCGTCGTGCCCGAGGCGAAGTTCGTGGGCACGCCGAGGCTGTTCGTCGGCTCGAAAGGCACCCAGCCGATGCCCTCGAAGTACGTCTCGGGCCAAGCGTGCAGCTGGCTCGACGACACCGTGTACTCGGTGCCGCCCTGCTGCGGGATGCTCGAGGCCGTCCCCGGCAGATAGCCGATGACGATGCGGGAGGGGATGCCGAGAGTGCGCGCCATCACGGCGAACGCCGAGGCGTAGTGCACGCAGTAGCCCGCTTTGACCTGCAGGAAGTCGGCGACGGCGTCGAGTCCCGCGCCGTCGAAACCGGCGTCGACGGGGGCGTCCAGCGAGTAGCGGAACGAGCTGGAGCGGAACCACGTCTGCAGTGCGACCAGCTGATCGTAGGGGGATTGCGCGCCGGCGGTGACCTCGCGGGCGGTGTCGCCGATCACGGTGGGGACGTCGGCGGGCAGCGCCGTCAGCGAGGGATCGACGCCGGGTCCGCCCACGGGACGCGAACGGATCTGCTCGAGCGTCGGACGGGGGACGTTCGCCTGCACCTCGTACACCTGGTCGCGCGTGGACCCCGCGCGGGTCACGACGGTGCGGTTCTGCGGCATCCCGAGCCAATCCCCGGTGAGGCCCGAGACCGTCGAGGCGGGATAGGGGACGGGCAACCACGGGCTGTCGAGCTGGTCGACGGTCACGGTCGTGGTCCAGTCGGCCAGGGTGATGTCGCCGTCGACGGCCGGGGCGTCGAAGACGGGACCGTCCGCGGGCACGGGCACGGTGTCGGAGCTGTCGGGCTGCCACACCGACCCGTCGAAGGTCGACAGCGTCACCGCCCGCAGGTACGGCGCGGTGGGGGCCGTGGTGCGCACGGTCAGCACGTCGACCTCCCGCGGCTGGCGCAGGTCGTTGCCGAGCTCGAGATTGGGGTTGATCGTGGTGCCCACCCCGCCGGTACCGCCCGTGGCGAAACGCAGCCCCGGCTGGGGAAGGAGCGGGGTGGCGACGATCGCGACGACCACCGCGATCGCGGCGACGCCCAGCGCGGTCGCGGAGACGCCGAACGGGTGCGGGGAGCGCGCCCGCGACGCGACGGCGGTGCGTGCGCGGGTGTCGACCCGCAGGAGGAACAGCAGGGCGGCGGCGAGAAGGACGAACGCCACGACGTCGACGTCGGACGGGATCGCGATCGTGGGGATCAGGGACACGGCGACGAGACCGACCCCGGCGAGCAGCGGCATCCGAGCGGTCAGGACGACGTGATCGAGGACGACGGCGAGTCCCGCGATCGCCGCGACCAGCAGGAACGCCAGACCGGTCTCGGGGGGCACGGGGGCGACCCCCACGCGGATCTCCTCGGCAGCCGCGTCGAGCAGGCGCGGCACGGTCGCGAAGGTGCCGGGGGTGGGGATCACCAGGAGAAGCGAGGTGGTCCGGCCGAAGATCGCCGTCAGCAGCGCGACGCCGACGACGATCTCGGCGACGCTGGCCAGCACGGCGGGAAGCCGCGCGAGGCGCACGAGCAGACCCGCCCCGAGCACTCCGGCGGTGACGACCACCGCGCCCGCGACCCAGGGACCCGGGGCGATGACCGAGAACACCGGCAGCAGCGCGGCGGCGATCGCGGCGAACAGTCCCGCCGTCAGCAGCGAGGCGTCGCGCCGGCGGCGGGGGGTGCGCAGCACCGTGACGTCAGCGCCCGACACCGGCATACCCCTGTTCCATCGCGTCGTCCCACGCCGAGGCGACGTCGCCGCCCGGGGGCAGGACGGCGGCTCGCCACCCCCCGGCGCGCAGACGGCCGAGGTCGACGTGCTCCGTCACGACCAGCAGCACGGGGAGTGCCGAGTGCTGCGCGACCCCGCCGAGCGTCGCCCGGTCCTCGGCACCGAGAGAGCCGGTGATGACGACCACCGGGCCGGTCAGCGCGACGGCCGAGACCGGGACCACGCGGTGCGCGGGGTCGTCGGCGCGGGCGCGCACCGAGGCGAAGCCGGCGGCAGCCGCGCGGGCCTCGACGTCGTCGCCGCCGTCGACGGGGTCGGTCAGCAGCGTGCCGTCGCTGTCGACCACGTCGACGGTGTACCCCTCGTGCACGAGACGCGCGACGACCGACACGCACGCCGTGACAGCGGTCTCGAACGCCGCGTCGGATCCGGGGGCGTGGGTGGCTGCGGGGGACCAGCGCGAGACGGCCCGGTCGAGGACGACGGTCGCCGCCGGGCTGGATTCCTGCTCCTCCTGCCGCACCATGAGCGTGTCGCGGTGGGCCGTGGCCCGCCAGTGGATGCGGCGCATCGAGTCGCCGGGGGCGTACGGGCGCGCGACCAAGTTGTCCGCCCCCTGACCGAGCTGCAGGGTCGTGGTCTGCCGCGTCCCGCCGGCCTCGCCCGACGCCGAGGGCAGGGCGCCCAGGTCGACCACGGCGGGGGCGACGGTCACCGGGGTCGTGCGTCCCAGCGCCCGGCGGCGCCGAAGCAGGCCGAAGGGATCGGTCGTGACGATCTCGAACGGACCCAGGGCGTGGATGCCGCGTGTCCTGCCCACGATGTCGTACCGCGCCTGCAGACCGCCGCCGCGGCCCGAGAGCGTCGATGCGGTCGCGAGGGAGGGGCCCTCGGCGAGCCCGGTCACCCCCGACGGCAGGACGTCGCGCCATCGGCCGGGGCCGCCGGGCAGGGTGCTGCGCAGTCCCGCGCGCACGGCGACCGTCGCCGTCCCGCCCACCTCGGGGACCTCGGGCGTGATCGCCCGCGAGACCGTTCCCGCCCCGCGGGTCAACAGCAGGGTCACGGCCGAGGTGGCCAGGAGCGCCACCATGAGCATGGCGAAGTACAGGAGCTCGGGGATGCCGGCGCGCTGCGCGATCACGAACGCCGCCACCGCGAGGAGCAGGGCTCCGGTCCCGCGCAGCGTGAAGGGCCACCAGCGGCGCACGGGCCGGCTCATGTCCTCGAGGCGAGGGGGACCCGCACGCTCGCGGCGATGCGGTCGAGGGCGTCGACCACGACCGCGGCCCCCGCCCGTCCGCCGGCCGCCGACCGGTTGGGGATCAGGCGGTGCGCGAAGACGGGAGACAGCAGCGCCGTGATGTCGTCGGGGATGACGTAGGCCCGTCCGTCCAGCGCCGCGCGCACCTTGGCGGCGCGCACGAGCTGCAGGGTCGCGCGCGGGCTCGCGCCCAGGCGGATGTCGGGGTGGCTGCGGGTGGCCTGGGCGAGGGCGACGACGTACTCCTCGAGGGCCGGGGCGACGTGCACGCCGCGTGCCCAGGCGATCATGGCGGTCACCTGACGGGCCGAGACGACGGGGGTGAGCCCGTCGAGCGGGTTGACGCTGTCGCGCTGGCGCAGCATGAGCGCCTCGGCCGCGGCATCCGGATATCCCATCGAGATGCGCAGCAGGAAACGGTCGCGCTGCGCCTCGGGCAGGGCGTAGGTGCCCTCCATCTCGAGGGGGTTCTGCGTCGCGACGACGAGGAAGGGCGACGGCAGCACGTGGGTGCGTCCGTCGACGGTCACCTGACGTTCCTCCATCGCCTCGAGCAGCGAGGACTGGGTCTTGGGCGAGGAGCGGTTGATCTCGTCGGCGATCACGATGTGGGCGAACACCGCACCCGGGGTGAACTCGAACTGCCGCTGCACCGGGTTGAACACCGACACGCCGGTGATGTCGCCCGGCAGCAGATCGGGCGTGAACTGGATGCGGCGCACGTCGGCGTCGATCGTGGCGGCCATCGCTCGCGCGAGCATGGTCTTCCCCACGCCCGGGACGTCCTCGATGAGCAGGTGCCCCTCGGCCAGCAGGGCGATCAGAGCGCTCTGCACCGCGTCGGGCTTGCCGTCGATCACCCGGGACACGGATGCCACGATCTGCCCGGTCAGGCGGGCGAACGCCTCCGCGTCGAGCGGCGCGTCGGCCCCCGGGCGGGCGGGGGCGGTGTCGGCGCGGCGCAGCCGTGCCGTCGCCTCGGGCGTGACCGTCTCGTCCATGGCATCCCTCGTGTCGCGGGGGCGGGGAGGCGCGTCCTCGCCGCCGTGACCTGATCGTAACCTGCGTCTCGGGGGCCGGGGGCGGAATCGGCGCGGCCCACAGGCGTCACTCGGGTGAGGCACCGGCCCCTAGGATCGGGGAGCGTTGGTCCACCCGAGGAGCCCGTGCATGTCCGATGCCACCCCGTCCCTGCCCGCTTCGACGCACGTCCTCGCCGTCGACATCGGGGGGACCAAGGTCGACGCGGCCCTCGTCTCGCTCGCGGGCGAGGTCGAACGCGCGAGCGTCATCCGGCGCCCGACCGGTCCCACCGCCGGTCGAGACGACATCGCGCATCGTATCCGCGAAGCCGCCCGCGGGGCGATCGACGCCGTTCCCGGCGCGCGCATCGGGGCGATCGGCGTCGGCAGCGCCGGCCCCGTCGACCTGCCGTCGCGCTCGGTGTCCCCGCTGAACCTGCCGCTCGCCGCGGGGCTGTCGATCGACGAGGTACTCGGCGGACTCGTCGACGGCCCGATCCGGCTCGCTCTCGACGGCACCTGCATCGCGCTCGCCGAGCACTGGCGCGGCGCGCTCGTCGGGTGCGACGACGCGATGGCGATCGTGGTGTCCACCGGAGTGGGCGGCGGACTCATCCTGGGCGGCCGGCCCATTCCGGGTGCGAGCGGCAACGCGGGCCACCTCGGCCAGACGTTCGTGCGCACCGTCGAGGGCGACGAGGTCGCGGCATCCACCCTCGAGGCCGTCGCGGCGGGGCCGGGGACGGTCGCGTGGGCCCAGCGGCGGGGATGGCGGGGCGAGACGGGTCTCGACCTCGCGGCCGCCCACGCGGCGGGCGACCCGGTCGCGATCGCGGCCGTGACCCGCTCGGCCACGGCCGTGGGTCAGGCGATCGCGGCGGCGGCGACGCTCTGCGACCTCGAGGCCGTCGCGATCGCGGGAGGCTTCTCGCAGGTCGCGCCCGACTACATCGATCAGGTGCGTTCGGCCGCGCAGGCCGCGTCGCTGCACGCCTACGCGCGGCGCTGCCGCATCGTGGGCTCGGGCCTCGACGGCGACGGCCCGCTCCTGGGGGCGGCGGCCCTCGCGCTGCAGTCCTGAGGGCGGGTCTACCCTGAGAGACCGAGGGACCGCGCCGCGGGCCGGCGAGTGAGGGCGGGGAGCATGCGTACGGGTTCCAACCTGCCCGCCGTCGGCGAGTACAACCAGACGCTGGTGCTCGACCTCATCCGGCGCTCGCCCGAGGGGCTGAGCCGCGTGGAGCTGTCGGCGCGCACCGGTCTGAGCGCGCAGACGCTGAGCAACGTCACCCGCCGCCTGGCCGACGACGGACTCATCATCGAGGCGGGCAAGGTCATCTCGGGTCCGGGCAAGCCCCGCACGCTGCTGAAGCTCGAGCCGCGCTCGCGTTTCGCCGTCGGGGTCCATCTCGACCCCGTCGTCGACACGATCGTGCTCGTCGACATGGCGGGCGAGGTCATCGCGCACGACGAGATCCCCGCCCTGCGCGGTGCCGCACCGGGCGATCTGGTCGCTGCCGTCGCGACGGCGGTGGACGCCATCGTCGCGCGCGCCGAGGTGTCGCGCGATCTCGTGCTGGGCGTGGGGGTCGCCGCTCCCGGGCCCTTCGACGCGCGCGGCGGTCGGCTGCTGGATCCTCCGCTGCTGCCGCAGTGGCACAACGTCAACGTCCGAGAGGACCTGGGGGCGGCCGCGGGGCTGCCGGTCATCGTCGAGAAGGACGTCACCGCGGCGATGGTGGGCGAGATGTGGTTCGACCGCTCCGATGCCCTGAGCGATGCGATGTTCCTGTACTACGGCGCCGGCGTCGGCATGGGGCTCGCGGTGGCGGGGGCGCCCGTGCGCGGTCGCACCGGCAACGCCGGGGGCATCGCGCACGTGGTCGTGGATGCCGAGGGCCCCCTGTGCGCGTGCGGATCGCGAGGGTGCCTGGGGGTGTCGATCGAGCCGCGCGTGCTCATCGCCGAGGCCGGGTACGACGACGTCGATCCGCGCGCGGGCTTGGACCGTCTCGTGCGCGATGCGGCGGATCCCCGGCACGCGGCCGCGGGGGTGCTGCGCCGGGCGGGGGAGCGGATCGCCCGGGCCGTGGTGGTGACCAACAACCTGCTCGACGTCGACGAGGTCGTGCTCGGCGGCCCCGCCTGGGAGCGTCTGGCCGGGGTGCTCGCCGATGTCGTGGCGGAGCACGTGGCGGCGGATGCCGCGTCGACGGCGACGCTGCCGATCGTCGTGCGGCGCTCCGTGGTCGGTCTCGATGTGGCGGCCGTGGGGGCCGCGTGCCTCATGCTGGACGGCGCTTTCGCGGCTCGACCGGCGCGCCTGATGATCGCCCTCTGAGGCGGTCGGGCCCGTCCATAGCCGGGCGTATCGCGATCGTTACCGTTCGGCGGGCGTCGGGACTTGCCGAGTTAGTCCATTTGATTTATAAAAGGTTCTGGCGACGCGGTGTCTCCACCCGAGCAAGGGAGCTTCCATGAAGAAACTGACGATGGCGACCGGTCTTCTGACCGCCACCGCCCTGACCGTGGCTCTGGCCGGCTGCGCCGGCGGCAGCGGCGACGCGGCGGACGCGAAGACGATCCGTGTGGCGTACCAGACGACGGCGACCTTCAACCAGATGCAGACGCTGATGGAGAACGCCAAGAAGCAGTACGAGGCCGCCCACGAGGGCATGACGGTCGAGCTCGTCCCGATCCAGGCCGAGGGTGCCGACTACTACACGAAGCTCGCGCTGATGAACAAGTCGGCCAGCACCGCCCCCGACGTGCAGTACGAAGACACGTTCAAGATCCAGTCCGACGCGGCCGCCGGCTACCTGCTGCCCCTCGACGACTACCTGGCGAAGTGGGACGACTGGTCGCAGTTCGCCGAGGGCGCCAAGCAGGCCGGTCTCGGCCCCGACGGCAAGACCTACGGCGTCTCGCTCGGAACCGACACCCGCGGCCTCTGGTACAACAAGGCCCTGTTCCAGGCCGCCGGCATCTCCGTGCCGTGGCAGCCCAAGACCTGGGCCGACATCCTCTCGGCCGCCGAGAAGGTCAAGGCATCCAACCCCGACGTCATCCCGATCAACGTCTACTCGGGCAAGACCGCGGGCGAAGCGGCATCCATGCAGGGTCTCGAGATGCTGATGTACGGCACCGAGGACACCCTCTACGACACCGACAGCAAGAAGTGGGTCGTCGGCAGCCAGGGCTTCAAGGACTCGCTGCAGTTCGTCAGCGACGTCTACCAGGGCGGTCTCGGACCGTCGCTGCAGCAGGCGCTCGACCCCAACATCTTCACCAGCGTGACCGCCGACTGGCTGCCCTCGTCGAAGCTCGCCATCGCGCTCGACGGCTCGTGGCAGTCGGCCGCGTGGGTCGACGGCGGAACCGCCGCGTGGCCCGAGTGGAGCGACGCCCTCGGCATCGCCGCCATGCCCACGCAGGACGGTCAGGCGCCCGGCACGACGAGCATGTCGGGCGGGTGGACCCTCGCCATCGGCAAGAACACCAAGAACGCCGACGCCGCGTGGGACTTCCTCTCCACCGCCGTCAACAAGGACAACGCCACCGCCTACGGCATCGACAACAGCCAGATCGCCGTGCGCGCCGACGTCGCCCAGTCCAGCGAGTACCTCGACGCCAACCCGAGCTTCAAGACCTTCTCGAGCTTCGTCGACACCACGCACTTCCGCCCGGCCACCGAGGACTACGACAAGATCTCGAACCAGATCCAGGTCGCCATGGAAGCCGTCATGACCGGCCAGTCCAGCGTCGACGACGCGGCCGCCGCCTACGACCAGGCCGTCATCGGCATCGTGGGCGAAGACAACACCCAGCAGGGCTGATCGTGACCGCCCTGGCTACCCCCGGGGCGACCGGAACCGACCGGGGGTCGCGCGTGAAGACGCGTGGCCTCCGGTCGTCGGCCCGGGCGCTCCCGCTCCTGCCGGCAGCCCTGCTGCTGGCGGTGTTCCTGCTCGGCCCCATCCTGGTGTCGCTGTGGGGCTCGCTCACCAACGCGACGCTGTCGGGATCGACGGCCGTCGCGAGCGACTTCGTCGGCTTCGACAACTACGTGCAGCTCTTCAAGGCCCCCGACTTCCCCGTCGCGGTGGTCAACACGATCGTCTTCGTGTTCTTCTCGGCCGTGATCGGACAGAACGTCCTCGGCCTGGCCCTCGCGCTCATGATGCGCTCGGGCAACCGCATCGTCACGGCCGTGGTCGGCACGATCGTCGTGACCGCGTGGGTGCTGCCCGAGATCGTCGCGGCGTTCGCGGCGTACGCGTTCTTCCGCGACAACGGCACGCTCAACGCCGTCCTCGCCGTCTTCGGCGTCGAGCCGGTGAGCTGGCTGTTCACCCTGCCGGTGCTCATGGTCATCTTCGCCAACATCTGGCGCGGCACCGCGTTCTCGATGATGGTCTACTCCGCGGCCCTGGCCGACGTCCCGCCCGAGATCACCGAGGCCGCCGAGATGGACGGCGCCAGCGGCATCAAGCGCCTGCTGCACGTCACCATCCCGATGATCCGCTCGACCATCGGCACGAACTCGATGATCGTGACGCTGCAGACCCTGTCGGTGTTCACGCTCATCTTCGTGATGACCGGCGGCGGCCCCGGCAACAAGAGCACGACGCTGCCGATCCTCGCGTACCAGCAGGGGCTGAAGTTCGGCGAGCTCGGCTACGGCACCGCGATCGCGACGATCATGCTCCTCATCGGCGCCGTGTTCTCGTTCTTCTACGTCCGCGCGCTGCGCGAGGAGGTCTCGTCATGAGCGCCACCACCACTCTCCCCGAGGTCACGGGCCGCCGCGCCCGGTCGGCGTCGCCCGCCCCGACGCGGAAGAAGGCCTCGCTGTCGTCGCCGCGCACCCGCGTGTTGAGCGTGCTGTCGAACACGCTCATGATCGTGATCGGCTTCCTCTTCGTCGTCCCGCTCGTGTGGCTGGTCACGGCGTCGCTCGACGCCCAGCCGACGCTCGCGATCAAGATGCCCGAGGTCATCACCCTCGACAACTTCGCCGCGGTGATGAAGCCCGACCTGCTGTTCCTGCCGCTGTGGAACAGCGTGCTGCTCGCGGGCGGCACCGCCGTCGCCACGGTCGTGCTCGCCTCGCTCGCGGCCTACCCGCTGTCGCGCTACAAGATGCGCGTCGGCAAGCCGTTCCTGTACGCGGTGCTGTTCGGCACGTGCCTGCCGATCACGGCGATCATGGTGCCCGTCTACAGCCTGTTCGTGCAGTTGAACCTCATCGACTCCGTCGGCGGCACGATCCTCTTCCTCACCGCGAGCGCCCTGCCGATCGCGATCTGGATGATGAAGAACTTCATGGACGGCGTGCCCGTCGAGCTCGAGCACGCCGCCTGGATGGACGGCGCAGGATCCATGCGCACGCTCGTGCAGATCGTGCTGCCGCTCATGCGTCCCGGTATCGCGGTGGTGTTCATCTTCACCTTCATCCAGGCGTGGGGGAACTTCTTCGTGCCCTTCGTGCTGCTGCTCAGCCCGGATTACCAGCCGGCCGCGGTCAGCATCTTCAACTTCTTCGGGTCGTTCGGAGCCGTGGCCTACGGCCAGCTCGCGGCCTACTCGATCGTCTACTCCCTTCCGGTCCTCGGCCTGTACGTGCTCGTACAGCGCGGACTCGGCGGCCCGTCGGCCCTCGCCGGCGCGGTCAAGGGCTGACCCGTCCCCCCAGACAAGGAACCTCTTCGCCATGCACGACCGCACCGCGCTCATCGAGATGCGCATCGAACGCTTCGTCCGCGAGCGTCTCGCCCCTGCCGTCTACCGCGCCCGCCAGCCCCTCGACATCCGGGCGTGGGAGGCTCCGGGCGAGCCCGTGACCTTCGCCGAGGCACAGGATGCCGCCTACCGCCCGTTCGCGATCGGCACGCCGTGGGGCCGGGCGTGGGGGACCACCTGGTTCGCCGTGTCGGGGGAGATCCCCGCCGCATGGCGCGACGACGCGGGCGCCCTTCCCACGGGCACCGTCGCCGAGCTCGTGATCGACCTCGGCTTCACCGCCGGACAGAGCGGCTTCCAGTGCGAAGCGCTCGTGTGGAACCGCCAGGGCGCGCCCATCAAGGGCGTCTCGCCGTTCAACAACGCCAGCCCCGCCGCGGTCGACGCCGACGGCCGGGTCGACGTGCTCGTCG
>NZ_CAJYPF010000199.1 GCF_913776565.1 uncultured Microbacterium sp.
GCGCGACGACACCGGCCCCCTCGGCGGGACGCTTCACGGGCGCCGGAGCGGCAGCGGCGAGCGCACCCGCGGCCACCCCCGCCCGCCGGGTCGCCTCGCCGATCCCCCGGCCGAGATCGGCGGGCACTGTCAGTCGCGTACCGATGGTGCGCATCCATTCCGGGCGCTTCGCCCGCGCGACGCCGCGGATCTCGTCGCTCAGGCGCATCGCCGCGGCCGGCGCGTTCGTCATGCCCCAGCCGGCGTATCCGGTCGCGAAGCGCAGGCGGCCGAGGCCCCGCGGCATCCCCCCGACGAAGGGGACCAGGTTGTGCGACTGGTAGTCCTGCCCCGACCACCGGGCGATCTCGGCTCCTACGGGCAGCGTCCGGCGCGCCCACGCGGCCAGCCCCTCGGCGAGCGCGACCTCGGACCGCGCCGAACCGACGGGATGCCGCGCCCCGGTCACGATCAACGCCGGATGCCCGAGCGACGACGGCGCGGCGACGACGCTGCGTCCCTCGGCGCCGACCTCGCTCCACATGCCGCCGGGGGCCTCGGCATCCCCCTCCCGCTCGAAGGCGATCGCCCACGAGCGCAGGGCGCGGGTCTTGAGGTCGTACAGGCCGCGGCGGGTGATCGGCGTGCCCGTGGCGAGCACGACCGTGTCGCCGAGCAGCGGCCCGTGAGTCGTCTCGACGCGACCGGTGGGAAGAGCGTGCACGTCGGTGACGCGCACACCGGTGTGCAGCACCGCGCCCGCGGCGACGGCGGTGCGGGCGAGTGTCGACAGCAGCGCGGTCGGGTCGAGGGCGAGCTGATCGTCGAGGGCGATCGCGCGGACCGGGGTGCGACCGCCCAAGTCGCCCGGATCGTCGGTGCGGACGTCGAGCCCGGCCTCGCGCGCGGCGTCGCGGACGGCGTCGAGCGCGGGATCGGTGGCCAGCCCCCGGCCGAAGGTGAACGCCGTGCGGCGGTCGGCCGTCGCTCCCGCGCGCGCGGCGAGCCAGTCCAGACCGGCGCGGTTGGCATCCACGTAGGCGCGCACGAGCGACGCGGGGTGGTGACGGCGCAGCGACGCCAGGGTCGTCCCCTGCAGAAGGGATGCCATCCCCACCGACGTGCCGGACGCGCCGCTGCCCACCTCGCCCGCCTCGACCACGGCGACATCGACGCCCGCCTCGGCGAGCATGACCGCTGTCGAAAGTCCCGTCAGGCCGGCGCCGACGATGACGACGTCGTGGTGCGCGCCCGCCTCGAACGGGGTGGTGTCGACGGACGGGTGGTCGCGGGTCCACAGCGGGGAGGTCATGCGTCCATCCCACCGCGGGGATCCGTGCCGTGGCATCCGGTTGCCCCGTCGGTCACGATCGTCTACCGGAGCGAGCGGATCGCCCTCGTCACGGGCGTCGGCGTCGATAGGCTCTGCTCGTGACCGACAGCGCCGCCCCCTCCAGCCGCACGGCGGTGGTGGCCGCCGCGATCGACCTGTTCGTGCAGCACGGCTACGACCAGACCTCGGTCGAGCAGATCGCGCAGGCCGCGGGGGTGTCGCGGTCGACGTTCTTCCGGCAGTTCGGCGGCAAAGAAGACGTCGTCTTCGCCGACCACGAGGTGCTGCTCGCCGAGACGCGCGCGTTCCTGTCGCAGCCGCACGACGATCCGTGGGCCGCGGTGTGCGAGGCGTCGGTGCGGGTGTTCCGCCACTTCGCCGCGGACCCCGAGCTCGCCCGCCGCCGGTACAAGATCGTGCGCGAGATCCCGGGCCTGCGCGACCGCGAGATCGTCACGGTGTTCCGCTACGAACGCCTCTTCGACGAGTACCTGCGCGAGGCACTTCCCGGCCTGGATCCCCTGGATGCCGTCGGCTTCGCCGCCCTCGTCACCGCCGTGCACAATCACGTGCTGCGCCGGCTGATGCGCGGTGCCCGGGTGCCGGCATCCGTTCTGCGACGCGCCCTCGACGACGCCCTGCGCCGCTACGGCGTGCACCCCGGCGGAGACGCCGCGGCCGGAGACGACCTGATCGTCGCCGCCTTCCCGCGGCGGATGCCGGCCGCCGAGGTCACGCGCCGCCTGCGCGCCTCGCTCGGCGAGTAGCCCCGGGGCGCCTGCGCGCACGCCCCCGCCACTGCCGTCGAGTGTCCACGACGCGCCGCTGTCGGAGGGGTGCGCGCGGCGTTTCGTGGACACTCGAGCGCGTTCGCGGGCGGCATCCGGGGATCCGCCCCCGCCGCATGCCGAGAGCGTGACACCGAGTACCACTATGCGCGATACTGGGAACCATGACCATCGACGCCGACGCCCGCGCGCTCCCCGGCGAGCGCATCGCCCACTACGACCTGCTGGGCCGCCGCGACACCGACTACTACGCGGTGTTCGCCGACATCCCCGACGCCGACCGCGCGATCTGGGACCGCGCCAAGGCGTTCGCCGACGAGGTCGGCACCCGCATGCAGGGTGAGTGGGATGCCGCGACCTACCCCGTCGAACTGCTGCAGCGCATGGGCGAGCTCGAGCTGTTCACCGACGGCATCGAGCACGACGAGCTGCCGTACACCTCGCCGCTCGCCGCGGGCCTGGTCAACATGGAGATCTCGCGCCACGACGGCTCGCTCGCCACGGCTCTCGCCGTGCAGGGCGGCCTCGCGCTGCGCACGCTCGCCTTCTACGGCTCCCCCGCGCAGCGCGAGCGGTGGCTGCAACCGCTCGCCGACGGCACCGTCCCCGGGGCCTTCGCCCTGACCGAGCCCGACCACGGCTCGGACTCCGTCTCGCTCGAGACCACCGCGACGCGCACCGCCGAGGGCTGGTCGCTCAGCGGGACGAAGAAGTGGATCGGCAACGGCGCATCCGGCGGCATCACCTTCGTGTGGGCGCGCGTCGAGAACGAGGGCGGCGACGATCACGGGAACGTCCGCTGCTTCCTCGTCGAGCAGGACACCCCGGGCTACGTGGGCACCGTCATCACCGGGAAGGTGTCGCTGCGCGGCATCCACCAGGCCCACATCGCGATGGACGACGTGCGCCTGCCCGAAGACGCCGTGCTGCCGGGAACGCACACTTTCAAAGACGCCTCGGTCGTGCTGTTCGCCACCCGTTCGGGTGTCGCCTGGTCGGCCCTGGGCCACGCGACGGCCTGCTACGAGATCGCCCGCACCTACGCCACCGAGCGCACGCAGTTCGGTAAGCCGCTCGCGAAGTTCCAGATGGTGCAGGAACGTCTGACGCAGATGCTCGACGAACTGACCGCGATGCAGCTGTACTGCCGCCGTCTCGCCGACCTCGAGACCACCGGCGGGCTGCGACCCACCCAGGCCTCGCTCGCGAAGTACCACAACACCCGCGCCGCGCGCCGCGTCGCGCAGATCGCGCGCGATCTGCTGGGCGGCAACGGCATCCTGCTCGAGAACGGCGTCATGCAGCACATGGCCGACATCGAGGCGATCCACACGTACGAGGGGACCGAGAGCGTCCAGGCGCTTCTACTCGGCCGCGACATCACCGGTATGAGCGCGTTCGTCTGATCCCGGGATGCCCCGCGGTTCGGCGTGGGGTCGGCCCCGGCGCGGGGGCGTCGAGGCGCCTCTCGTGCCGAAACCGTACGCGATGGCCGAGACCGCCCGCGATCGACGACCAAAGCGTGCGGTTTCGGTATCGGCGTGCGGTCTCGAGGGGAGGCGGCCGTGCTCGGGGGCTAATCCGCGGGAGCGCGGGGCGCAAGCCGCGCGGGCCATGTCGGACCCTGCCGCTACGGTGAGCGCATGGGCCTGTTCTCTCGCCATCCTGCTCCTCGTCGTGCGGTCGAAGCCGTCGCCGAGGCCATCCAGCCGCCGCCGAAGAGCCTCTGGGCCGACGGCTTCGGCCGCTTGGCCATCCGCGCCGTGCAGATCATCATCGTCGTGGTGCTCGTCGCGGGACTGATCTGGGGTATCCGGCAGGTCTCGCTCGTCATCATCCCGCTCGTCCTCGCGCTGATCTTCGCGTCGGCCTTCGGCCCGTTCACCATGTGGATGCGACGCAAGGGCATGCCCGCCGTGCTCGCGACGGTGCTGACGCTGCTCGCGGTGGTCCTCGTGCTGAGTGCGCTCGGGTGGCTCGTCGTCAACGCGGTGATCAACCAGTGGGACACCCTGAGCACGCAGGCCGTCGAGGGCTTCCAGAAGGCCCAGGACTGGTACCACACCCTCCCGTTCGCCATCTCCCCCGACCAGATCGATCAGGCCGTGCAGGGCATCACCGACTTCGTCACGAGCGCTCAGTTCGGCAGCGGCGCCCTGGCCGGGGTCAGCGCCGTCGCGTCGTTCCTGACCGGCTTCGTCCTGATGGTCGTCATCCTGTTCTTCTTCCTCAAAGACGGTCCCCGCATGTGGGAGTTCGTCCTGCGCCCCTTCCGCGGCAGCGACTACGAGCGCGGCCGCCGCATCGGCGACAAAACGGTGACCGTGCTCGGTGCGTACATCCGCGGCACGGCCTCGGTCGCCGCGGTCGACGCCATCGGCATCGGCATCGGCCTCGCGATCCTGCAGGTGCCCCTGGCGCTGCCGCTCGCGGTACTGGTGTTCCTGCTCGCGTTCATCCCGATCGTCGGAGCGGTGACCGCCGGCATCCTGGCCGCCCTCGTGGCACTCGTCACGAACGGCTGGGTCGTTGCGCTGATCGTCGTCGGCATCGTCGTGCTCGTGAACCAGCTCGAGGGCAACTTCCTGCAGCCGGTGCTCATGGGCCGCTCCATGAAGCTGCACTCGTTCGTGGTCCTGGTCGTGCTCGCCGGAGGAACCGCGATCGGCGGCATTCTGGGCACCCTGCTCGCGGTGCCGCTCACCGCGGTCGTGTGGGGCATCATCACCGTGTGGAACGGTCCCGACAAGCCGGCCGAGTGGGCCCGGCGTAAGAAGCGTTCGAACCCGGTGCCCCTCGCGGGCGACGAGAGCTGACGACCGTGCCGCACGACATCCCCGCACCGATGCTGGCGAAGTCGGTCCCCGGGGTCCCCGACCACTCCAAGGTCGACGGCGGCTTCGGCTACGAGCCGAAGTGGGACGGCTTCCGCGCGCTGGTGTCGTGGGACGGCGCGGACGTCGAGATCGGCAGCCGGGGTGCGAAGCCCCTCACCCGGTACTTCCCCGAACTCGTCGAGGCGTTCGCCCGGCTGCTGCCCGAACCCTGCCTCATCGACGGTGAGGTCGTCGTGGCGCGCGGCGAAGCAGGAGCTCAGCGGCTCGACTGGGAGTCGCTGTCGCAGCGCATCCACCCTGCGGCATCCCGAGTGAACATGCTCGCCGAAGAGACCCCGGCGATGTTCATCGCCTTCGACCTCCTCGCCCGCGGAGATCGCGACCTCCAGGGTGAGCCCTTCTCGGAGCGTCGCGCCCAGCTCGAAGACCTGCTCGGCGACGTTCCCCACCCGGTGCACGTCACGCGTACGACCGACGATCCCGACCTCGCACGCCGCTGGCTCGCCGAGTTCGAGGGCGCCGGCCTCGACGGCGTGATCGCCAAACCGCTCGCGCAGCCCTACGCGCCGAACAAGCGCACGATGTTCAAGATCAAGCACGCGCGCACCGCCGACGTCGTTCTTCTCGGCTATCGCATCCACAAATCGGGCGAGGGCGTGGGTTCCCTGCTGCTCGGACTCTACGACGACGACGGCCGCCTGCACGGCGTCGGGGGCGCGTCCGCCTTCACCGACAAGCGCCGCCGCGAACTGATCGACGAACTCGAACCGTACGTCGAGCGCGACGACGACGGCGCCGCCGTCACCGGCGAGACCGACCGCTCGCGCTTCTCGGCGTCGAAGGACGTGTCCTTCGTGCGCCTGCGCCCCGAGCGCGTGCTCGAGGTGCGCTACGACCAGCTCGAGGGCATGCGGTTCCGTCACACCGTGCAGTTCGATCGCTGGCGCCCCGACCGCGACGCCCGCTCCTGCACCTTCTCGCAGCTCGAGACGGTCGCCTCCTACGACCTCGGTGACGTCCTGGACTGATCGCCCGGGTGGCACCGGGGTCAGGGGCGCTCGCACGGACCGTCGTCCCGGCATCGCGCGCGCGGGTTGACGGCGCGCGCCACCCCAGCAGGAGAGCCATCGCTCCCCGGCGACCGACCCATCCCCGCCCGCCCCGAACCTCGGGGCTACGACGCCGGGTTCTTCGCGCGCGACGGCTGCACGCGCGGCGGCTCCCCCGGCATCTTCGGGAACTCCGGCGGGAACGGCAGCTCCCCCAGCCCGTTCTCGACGTCGCGCTGCCACCACTCCAACAGCGTGTCGATACGTCCGGGTCGGGCGGCGAACCCCTCCCACGGATCGCCGACGGATGCCAGCCGCTCGGGCACCGAACGCACCGTGAACGCGAGCGGGTCGAGGCCGTCGAGCTCGTCCCAGACGACCGGGGTCGACACGGTCGCGGTCGGCAGGGCCCGCGGCGAATACGCCCCCGCCATGGTGCGATCGCGGTTCGCCTGATTGAAGTCGACGAAGATGCGCTGCCCGCGCTCCTCTTTCCACCAGCTGGTGGTGACGGCATCCGGCATCCGCCTCTCGAGTTCCCTCGCCGCCGCGATCACCGCGTGCCGCACGTCGAGGAACTCGTGCGTCGGCTCGATCGGGCAGAACACGTGCAGGCCGCGGTTGCCGCTGGTCTTGATCCACGCCTCCAGGCCCGCCTCGCGCAGCACCGCCCGCAGCGCGTGCGCCGCGGTGACCGCCTCGGCGATGCCGGTGCCGGGTTGGGGGTCGAGGTCGATACGCAGCTCGACCGGGTGGTCGGCATCCGTCGCGAGGGATGCCCACGGGTGGAACACGATCGTGTTCATCTGCGCGGCCCACACCGCCGATGCGATCTCGCCGAGGAAGAGCTGCGGATGCCGCCGCCCGCTGTTGTACGTGACCGTGACCGCCTCGACGAAGGCCGGGGCACCTTTCGGCGGGTTCTTGGAGAAGAACGCCTCGCCCCCGACGCCCTCGGGGAAGCGCTCGAGCGAGACCGGCCGATGCCCGTTCGCCGCGATGAAGGGATCGGCGACGGCGATGAGGTACTCCGCGAGCTCGCGCTTGGTGATGCCCACCTCCGGCCACAGCACCCGGTCGGGGTTCGAGATGCCCACCTCGCGCTCGCCCTCGGGGCCCGGCACGGTCAGCGTGATGCGGGGGGATGCCATTCCCCGACGCTAACGCTCCGCCGCCGCCGTGTCTGCCCCCGTTGCGCGGCGCACACGACGCCCCGCCCCCGTTGCACCACGCCCCCTGCGTCCGAGCGTGACCCGACGCCCCCGCGGGCTTCACTGCGCGGGCATTCGTCCGGTCGGGGCTCGGTCCGCGTCGTGTCCAGCCCGGTCCCCCGCCCGCCCCCGCCGCCTACGGTGGAGGCATGACCACCGCTGCCGCCCGCACCGCCCTGGACATCGCCGACTGGCGCCGTCGCGTCTTCGCGCTGTACGACGCGGTCCGCGAGGCCGACGACCCCGAAGAGGCCCACGAGCTGTGGCGCATCGAGCGGGACGCCCTCTTCGCGGACCACCCGGCGACGCCCCTCCTGCCCGAACAGCGCGAGGGCTTCGTGGGTCTTCCGCTGGCCCCGTACGACGCGGCGTGGCGGTTCGAGGTCGAACTGCTCGACGCCGACGAGGCGTCGTTCGTGGCCACGACCGGCACGGACGGCGAGGTCGGCTTCGAGCGCATCGGGCGCGTCGAGCTGCCCGACACGGGCTCCCTCGACGTGTGGCGGCTCACGTCGTACGGCGGCGGGCTGTTCGTGCCGGTTCGGGATGCCGCAGCCGGCCGCCCGGGCGGCACCTACGGCGGGGGCCGCTACCTGCTCGACACGATCAAGGGCGCCGACCTCGGCCGGGGCTCCACGCCGAACTCCCTGGTCATCGACTTCAACTTCGCGTACAACCCCTCGTGCGCATACGACCCCATGTGGGCGTGCCCGCTCGCCCCGGCGGGCAACGTGCTGCCGGTCGCCGTCCCCGTCGGCGAGCTGTACGGCGTCTGACGCGCGCGCCGGCCGCCGTCCCCCTCGCGGCAGCTTGATGCCCGGGTGGCGTCAGGCCGAGGAGCGTGCCCGCTGCCGAGTGGCGCGCGCGAAACTCCTGAGAGAAGCGGGTCGACACGACCGCAAGGGCGAAGAAGGCGGCCAGCGCGCCCGAAACCCAGGAGTTTCGCACACGTCGTGACGGCGACGTAGGACAGCTGCCCGCGCGACACGCGCACCCGTGATCGCCGCGACACACGACAGCGGCCGCCGCGAGAACGCGACGGCCGCCGGGTCGATCGAGGTCAGGCGGTCGGCGCGGGGGCGTCGTCGGCCAGGGCGATCACGGGGGCGAGTTCGTCGCGCGTGAGGCGGATCCACGGTCCGGCCGGATCGATCAGGATGCCGGTCAGCCCGGCATCCACCGCGAGAGCCTTCGCGAGCTGCGCCTTGGCGATGGGCAGCGGCTGGTCGCCACGCCCGAGGGCCAGGAGTTCGAGCGGGTGCGTGAAGACCTCGAGGAAGCGCTCGCCCGCCGCCGAGCGCGACTCGGCGACGCCGACGGGGCCGCCCTCTTCGGTGCGTGCGACGGCGATCCACATGGGCGCGTCCGCGACGATGGCGTCGACGACCACGCCGGCCGTCTCGTCGGTGCGCGTCTCGCACAGCGCGGTCTTGATCCGCAGCTCGGGGTCGGCCTCGGCCAACATCCGCTCGAGCAGAGCCTTGGGCAGCACGGCGCGCCCGTCGGCCGCGGCAGGGTTGAGCACGACACCGCCGTAGGGGCCGCTGAGCACGTGACGCAGAAGCGCCATGATCGGCTGGCCCATCGCCGAGGTGTCACGGTCGCCGTCGGCCTCGACGCTGGCGCGCAGGGCCATGCCGCCGCTGTAGGCGAGGACGAGCTGCTCATCGCCGTTGTTCGCGACGGCGAGGGGAAGGTCCTTTCCCTCGGCCAGCAGCGCGCGGGCGTCGCCCTTGACGCGCAGGAAGACGTGGCCCTGCAGCAGCTGTCGGGCGACGTTCAGCAGCTGAGCGGGTTCGGCCGGTCCCGAGATCTCGGCGAGAGCGTTGCCGAGCAGGACGTTGTCGCGGAGGCCCGGGACGGTCTCGGGAGCCTCGGGGGCTTCCATGGCGCCGGGCTGACGGGCCGAGGGGCGCGCGGACACACCCGGGGTGGACTCGGCCGCGGGGGTTTCGGGGCCGGCGCCGACGCCGCGGAAGGACGACATCGAGATGCCGACCGTCGGCGTCGTCTCGGCCGGAGCCGGGGTGGGGGCCGAAGCGGCGTCACTCGGGCCGGAGGGGTCGACGGGCTGTTCGCCCGGTTCGATCGCGGAATCGGGCCGGGAGACCGATGCGTCGTCGGAGTCGGAATTCTTGCGGCGCGAGAAAAGAGCCATTGGGCAAGCCTATCCGGGCGGTCCGCCACGGCGGCCGTGACGGCGCGCCCTACAGCTTGCTGATCGGCGCGATCTTGACGAGCAGCTTCTTGGGCCCGACCGTGTCGAACCGCACGTGGGCGACGCGCTTCGCACCCTCGCCCGTGACGGCGTCGACTCGTCCCTCGCCGAAATCGTCGTGTCGGATGCGGTCACCGGCGGCGAGCTGCATGTCGCCGTTGTCGCGGACCTTGGCGGGGATGCGATTGGGGAACTTGCTGGGGTCCGCGGGAGCGCGCTTGGGCAGCGGCACGAGGTCGTCGCCGTAGCGATTGCCGCCCGGCTGGCCGGGACGGCGCCCCCGCGCGTTCAGCGCCCGGGACTGCGAGCCCCCGCGCCCGTTGACGTCGCCCGGCGACTGGCGCCAGTCGATGAGATCGGCGGGGATCTCTTGCAGGAACCGGCTCGGCATGGCCACCGTGACCTCGCCGAACTGAGCGCGGGTCATCGCGAGCGACACGTGCAGCCGTTTTCGCGCGCGAGTGATGCCGACGTAGAACAGCCGCCGCTCCTCTTGCGGGCCGCCGGGCTCGTTGGCCGAGATGCGGTGCGGCAGAAGGTCTTCTTCGACGCCGGTGAGGAACACGGCGTCGTACTCGAGGCCCTTCGCGGTGTGCAGGGTCATCAGCGACACCGACCCGGACGCGTCGTCGAGGTCGTCGGCATCCGCCACGAGGGTCACCTCGGTGAGGAAGTCGATGATGGTTCCCTCGGGGTTGTTGCGCGCGAACTCGCGGGTGACCGCGACGAGCTCGTCGAGGTTCTCGAGGCGCGCTTCGTCCTGCGGGTCTTTGCTCGCGCGCAGCGCGTCGAAGTACCCGCTCTTGTTGAGCAGAAGCGTGAGCCCCTCGGTCACCGAGGTGGAGGGAGCGAGTTCTCCGGATGCCGGGAGCATGATCGCGGTGGCCTCGGTCAGCACGGCGTCGAGCTGATCGATGGCCTTCTGCAGCTTGGGCCCCACGCCGATCTGCGCGGAGTTGGCGAGCGCATCGCGGAAGGTGATGTCGTGCTCAGCCGCGTAGCGCGCGATCGCGGTCTCGGTGACGTCGCCGATGCCGCGACGGGGCCGGTTGAGGATGCGGCGCACCGCCATGCCGTCGGCGGGGTTGGCGACGGCGATCAGGTAGGCGAGGGCGTCCTTGATCTCGGCGCGCTCGTAGAACTTGGTGCCGCCCATGATCTTGTAGGGCACCGCCGAGCGGATGAAGATCTCTTCGAGCGCACGGGACTGAGAGTTGGTGCGGTAGAACACCGCGACTCCCGAGTACGGCAGGCCCTTCTTGTGCAGCGCCTCGATCTCGTCGGCGACGAACTGCGCCTCGTCGTGCTGCGAGTAGCCGGTGAAGCCGATGATGGGATCGCCCGCACCGACATCGGTCCAGAGCTTCTTGTCTTTGCGGTCGAAGTTGTTCGCGATGACGGCGTTGGCCGCCGACAGGATGTTCTGCGTCGAGCGGTAGTTCTGCTCGAGCAGAACGACCTTGGCACCCGGGTAGTCGCGCTCGAACTCGCTGATGTTGCGGATGTCGGCGCCGCGGAAGGCGTAGATCGACTGGTCGGAGTCGCCGACGACGGTGAGGGACGCGGCATCGTCGGCGGCCGGCTCGGCGTCGAAGATCATCATCCCGCCGGACGAGAAGGGCTCGGCGTCGGATCCGACCGGCCGCGTCAGCTCGTGGATGAGCGCGTACTGCGCGTGGTTGGTGTCCTGGTACTCGTCGACGAGGATGTGCCGGAACCGCTTGCGGTAGACGTCGGCCACGTGCGGGAAGGCGCGGAACAGATAGACCGTCTGCGCGATGAGGTCGTCGAAGTCGAAGGCGTTCGCCCGCTGCAGCTCGCGCTGATACGACGAGAAGATCTCGACGAAGACGCGCTCGGCGGGGTCGCTCATGTTGGCGGACCGCGCGTAGGACTCGGCGTCGGCGAGCTCGTTCTTGAGCTTGGAGATGCGGCTCTGCGTTCCGGCCGGCGTGAGGCCGAACGAGTCGCCCTCGTGCTCTTTGACCAGGCGCTTGATGAGCGCACGCGAATCGCCCGAGTCGTAGATCGTGAACGATTTGGTGAAGCCGAACTGCTCGGCCTCGCGCCGGAGGATGCGCACGCACGCGGAGTGGAACGTCGAGATCCACATGCCGTCGGCCTTCTGCCCGATCAGCTGATGCACGCGCTCGCGCATCTCGCCCGCGGCCTTGTTGGTGAAGGTGATCGCGAGGATCTGGCTGGGGTAGGCCTCGCGCGTGCGCAGCAGCGAAGCGATGCGGCGCGTGAGCACGCTGGTCTTGCCCGACCCGGCACCCGCGACGATGAGCAACGCCTGCCCGCGATAGGTGACGGCCTCGCGCTGGGGGCCGTTCAGCCCCTGCAGGAGGTCGGCGTCGGGGCGGGCGTCCGACGGTGCGGGACCGCCGACGATGAGAGGCGTGGAGGCGTCGGTCATGGCGGGGTCAAGTCTAAGCGGGGCCTCCGACATCGGCCCCGCCGACTCCGACCGCCGCCGCCGCGCGCCGCCCGCGCCGCGCGGGCGCCCGGGTCACACGCGGTCTTCGCCCGCCGCCCCCGCCGACAGCAGCGACTGCGCCCGCGCCAGGTGGTCGGCATCCACCGTCACGTCCCAGCGCTCGGCCTCGAAGCCCTGCACCGACGAGAAGTCACGACGACCGCCGGTGAAGGCGTGGCCCGCGAAGCCGAACACGGCGCCCCACACCGCACCGAGCACGAGGCCGAGCAGCAGCAGTCCGAGGAATCCGCCCGGGCTCAGCAGACCGACGATCACGCCGATCATCAGACCGAACCACGCACCCGACGCGGCGCCGAGGCCGGCCGCGCGTCCCTTGGTGAGCCGGCCGGTCACCTGCTCGACGATGCGGACGTCGTGACCCACGATGGCGGTGTGCTCCACGGGGAAGCCCGCGTCCGACAGGCGGTCGACGGCGGCCTGCGCCCCCGTGTAGTCGGTGAAGCTGGACAGCACGCGGCGTTCCGGCGTGGCGCGGGTGACGTCGGTCATGGGGG
>NZ_CAJYPF010000200.1 GCF_913776565.1 uncultured Microbacterium sp.
CACCCCCCGGCCATGCGGACCTCGGCCGTGCCGCCGACGTCGCGTCGGACCGCCTCGACCGCGTCGCGACCGGCCACCGCGAGAGCTCCCAGCACCGCGGAAGCGCGGGCCCGGGGATCGCTCGGCGCGTCCAGTGAGTACGACGGCTGCCCTCCGCCCCGCTGACCGGGGACGAACCAGCCCGACTCCCACAGCGGCAGCGGCGCGGAGCGACCGATCAACAGGTGCCGGATCGCGCGCCCCACCTCGGCGTCGCGCGAAGCCCACTGCACGTTGCGCGCCAACTCCTCGACGCGCAACAGGGTGCTGCCGGAGGCGCGGATGCCGGGGGCCACATCGACATGGTCGTCGCCCCGCCGCCGCGCGGACGACGACTGAGCGACCACCACCTCGGCCGTGCCCATCGAATCGAGCACCGCCCCCGGAACCATGAGCTGCACGCCCCACCCTCCGATCGGGTGATCGTGGCCGCCGGCCACGGCGATGGCATCCGCCGCCATCACCCCCGCCGCGCGGAGCGCCGGCGACACGATCTCGCCGACCACCGCGCCAGTGGGGACGACGGGCGGCAACAGATCTTCGTCGCCGAGAGACACGGCCACACGATCGCGGTCCCAGGCGCGATCGCCGCTGCGCCAGGCCGCCGTGCGCGGGGCGAGCGTGTCGCTGAGGAAGGTGCGGCCGGTCCAGGCGACGGCGGGGAGGTCGGTGAGGGCGACCCACGCTGCGGCGCGCTCGACACCCGGCTGCGCCCGGGCCCACCGCCAGCCGATGAGCGAGCGCACCGGATCGGTGTCGACGTCGAAGCTGTCGTCGTCGACGAGGTCGGGGCGCAGCGCCTCGAAGACGGCGTGACGCCGCGGGTCGAACCACGCCAGGGCGGGGGTCAACGGGCGCAGCAGCCCGTCGACGAGGACGCCGTCCTCCCCGATCCCGGCGACGCACAGGGCGTGGATCACGCGACTGTCGCCGCAGACCTCGACGACCATGTCCTCGATCGCGAGCACCAGGGCGGCTGCGTCGACGGAGAGATCGGTTCCGGCGCGCCGCGTGGGGCGACTGGCGCGAGCGACGACGGCGCCGTCCGCGGTCACCGCGACGACCTTGGTGTTGGTGCTGCCCACGTCGATGCCCACCACGACGGGGAGGCGTGCGCGCAGGGTCACCGTCGATTCCTCCCGGGGAGCGAGGACGTGCGCCCTCCCCTCGACCTTAGCGGCGCGGTTCAGACGCGCGCGGGCGTGGGGGACGGCGCGCTCGCGAGGTAGCCGAGGGCGATCTGCGCGTCGTGGTGCTGTCGCACGACCTGGGGCGCGGGCGGCGCGGGGGCCACGGGAGAGGTCTCCACCGGCCACCGGGGGAAGGAACCGGTGAGCGCGGCCGCCGCCTGCATCGCGGCGCCCTTGGCGACGTACTCGTCCGCCGTCGGCACCGCGAGGGGCAGGTCGACGAGCTCGGCCAGCACGCGCTGCACGGCACTGTTCTTCGCCGCCCCGCCGATCACCAGCACCCTGCGCGAGTGCACGCCGCACGCGGCGAGCGCGTCCAGCATCGCGACCTGGCTCGCCACCGTCCCCTCGACGATCGCGCGCGCCATGTTCGCGCGCGTGAAGTTCGACAGGCTGGCGCCCAGCACGGCCGCCCGCGCGTGCGGGAGGTCGGGCGTGCGCTCCCCCTCGAAGTACGGCAGCAGCGTCAGTCCCTCCGCTCCCGGGGGTGCCGCGAGCGCCAGCTCGGCGAGCTCATCGTGCGTGCATCCCAGCAGTTCTGCACCGACCTGCAGGTTGCGCGCCGCGTTCAGGGTCGCGACGATCGGCAGGTGATCGCCGGTGGCGTCGGCGTAGCTGCAGACGTAGCCGGCGTAGTCGTGGACCGGATCTGCCGTCCGCGCGTAGACGACGCCCGAGGTGCCCAGGCTCAGCACGGCGTCCCCCTCTTCGAGACCCAGCGCGAGAGCCGCAGCGGCGTTGTCGCCGCTGCCGACCCCGATCGGAAGGCCGGCGGGGATGCCGGGGAGTCCGGCCGCCGTCACCCCGGCGCGATCGAGGGGGCCGAGGATGACGGGCAGCACGACCTGGCGCCCGAACGCGTGCTCGAGAAGATCGGGGGTGTACTCCCCCGTCTCGCCGGACCAGTATCCGGTCCCCGACGCCTCCGACCGGTCCGTGACGAGGCTGTCGATGCCCCCCGTCCCGGGACCGAATCCGCGCAGACGCCACGTGAGCCAGTCGTGCACCACGGCGATGGCCGCGGTGCGGGCGGCGGCATCCGGGAGCTCGTCTCGCAACCAGCGCGCCTTGACGACCGTGTCCGACAGGGTCAGCGGCAGACCGGTCCGCCGGATCCAGGTGTCCCGGCCCAGCTCGGCGTTCAGCGCCACCATGTGCGGGTGGGAGCCCAGATCGTTCCAGAGGGGCGACGCGGTCACCGGGGTTCCGGTCGCGTCCAGGAAGATCGGCGTGTGCTGCTGCCCGCTCACCGACACCGCGAGCACGTCGTCGAGTCCTCCCGCCGCGTGCACGGCGTCGAGGAGGGCGTACCACCACACGTCCGGGTCGACGATCGTCGCGGCGGGGTGCGGCGCCGAGCCCTCCCGGATGCAGGCCCCGGTGTCGAGGTCGCGCACGGTGACCTTGCAACTCTGGGTGGACGAGTCGATTCCCGCGACGAGCCTCATCGCTGCGCCTTTCGTTCGGAGGAGCGTGCGGCGGTCACGCCGGCATCGCCTTCAGGTGTTCCCAGCGCGCAGCGGAGGAGGAGACCCCGTCCTGCAGCATCCGGTGGCGTCGCGGGTCGGGAGCGATCTCGCGAGGGAGCGCGTCCTCCCAGGGGCGGCGGATGCCGTGCGCCAACGCTTGCGCTCCGCGGGAGACGATCTCGTCGACGCCGGCGGCGCTGACCGGAGCGCCGAGCAGGTCGGCTTTGAGCTGAAGCCAGAGGGGGTTGGATGCCGCGGGCCCGATGACCTTCACGCGGTCCAGTTCCGCGCCGAAGAGGGCCCAGACGTCCGCGAACTGGCGGGCGAGCCCGAGGAAGCACCCGAACACGAGTTCGACGGCAGTGGTGTCGGTGCCCACGCCCGCGATCGCACCTCGGGCGCTCGCGTCCTTGTCCGGGGGCGGGCTGCCGCGGAAACGCGGGAGGACCAGGGGAATCCGGCCGAGGTCGATCTCGTCGTCGAGGTAGGCACGGTGAGCGCGGTCGATGAGCGCGCGCACCTCCGCCTCATCGCGGTCGAGGAGCGAGCGCACCGTCGCGAAGGCCGAGCCTCCCGTCGGGATGGAGGCGAAGAGCGTGAAGAACTCGCCGTCGCAGGCGAGACCGCCCGCGATCTTGGTGGCCGCGGTGTCGGCATCCGTTCGCAGATCGCGCACGAGGGTGAGGATCCCCTCGGTGGTCCCGGTGGAATCGAGCATCTCCCCCGGCTGCAGGTCGGCGCCGACACCCCCGACCATGTGATCGTGGCCGGCGACGTGGACCGTCACCTCGTCGAGGCCCCAGGTGTGCGCGATCGCGGGGTCCATCGCGACGCCGAGCGCCGCCGGACGCAGCGGGGGGAAGATCGCCGGATCGACGCCGAGGAGCGCGCACACCTCGCGCGAGGTGCGCCGTTCGCGCAGGTCGAGCGCCATGGTGCGACTGGCGAGCGAGGGCTCGGACCAGCGTCGCCCGGTCAGCAGCGCGGCGACGAACTCCGACACGTTGAGCCACAGGGCGTCGGCGGTGTCGCCCTCGGCGTGAGCCAGCGCCCACGCGACCTTCGACAGCGCGTAGTTCGCGTTGACGGGCAAGCCGGTGACGGCGTAGACGCGTTCCCGCTGGGCGGGGGTGACGTCTCGCAGCAGGGCGGCGCCGCGCTGATCGTGCCAGAGGATCATGGGCGATCGCAGCGAGAGGTCGGCGCCGACGAGCCCTCCCGATTCACCCACGCCCGCGAGCGCGATGCGCTGGACCGCGCGACGCAGAGCCGGTTCGAGACCCGCGACGAAATCCCGGACCGCGTCGAGGAGCGCCTCGATGTCGTAGACCTCGCCGACCCCGTCGCTGACGGTGGGCGTCGCGACGCGTCGCGAGGCGACGAGAGCGCCGTCGCCGTCGAACACGCAGAGCTTGATGCTCGTCGTGCCGATGTCGACCGTGATCGTGGGGGTCATGCGCGTCAGAGGGAGGGGTTGAGCATGCGGATACGGCGCTCGACGACGTCGGAGATCGCCGCGACCGCGTCGAGGGAGACCCGGATGAGGGAGTTCTCGTTCGGGTTCGCGGCGTACGCCTCGCCGAAGCTGCGGATCATGGCGTTGCGCAGGTCGCTCGCGACGTTGACCTTGACCACACCGAAGTCGGCCAGGCGGCCGAGCTGCTCCTCGGGCAGGCCCGAGCCGCCGTGGATGACGAGGGGGACGGGACTGGCCGCGCGCACGCGCTCGAGGAGGTCGAAGTCGATGCGGGCGTTCGGCGCGTACCCGTGCACGTTGCCCACCGACACCGCGAGCATGTCGCAGCCGACGGCGGCGACGAAGTCGGGCACCTGCGCGGGGTCCGTCGTGCTGGCGAACTCCGGGGCGACGTCGTCTTCTTTTCCGCCGATGCTACCGAGTTCCGCCTCGAGGGCGATCGACGCACCGCACATGCGCCGCGCCGTCGCCGACGTGGCGGTGTTCTCGGCCAGCGGCTCCTCGGAGGCGTCGATCATGATCGAGGTGAAATCGGCGGCCAGGGCTGCTTCGACGGCCGCGAGCGACTTGCCGTGATCGAGATGCAGGGCGACCGGCACGGTCGTGTCTGCCAGGCGCCGCGCGACCATGTCGTACACGTACTCGTAGCCGGAGAGCTTCACGTTCGTCGGAGCGACCTGGATGAAGGTCGGCACACCGACCTTCTCGACCGCACCGATGATGCCCATCGTCGTCTCGATGTTCGTGGTGTTGAACGCCCCCGCCACGAGCCCGCGGGCCGTGCACTCCTGGATGACGTCGTGTCCGCTGACCAAAGGCATGGGCAGTCCCTCCGTTGTGGTGACGGAGGCGGGACGGTGAGGCGTCCCGGGTCGATCCGTCCGCGGTCCCTTCCGCGTTGGATGTCAGCGTAGTGCGTAACGTCCATATCGTCCAGTCTGTACGTACAACATGTACGATAGCAAAGCGGATCAGCGCCCGGGAACGCGGCCGACGATCGCTCACCCCCTTGGGAAAGAGCGAACGCGCGCGGCAGGTGGGGCCCCCACCGCCGCCGTCGCAAGCCCTGCGCGGCGGACGGATGAGCGGGCGCGCGGCGACCGATCGGGGCGCTCAAGACCGTGAGGGAGCGCTCCCGAGAAGAGCCCGTCGACGCCCCCCTTACAAGACGTCGACGGGCCCGTCTCTACTCTGGCGTACCCCGGTGCGCCCGGGCCAGAGCATCGTCCGCGCGCCGGACGAGCGGCCTGCGCGCCGCGGCCACCGCTTTCGCGGGACGACCGCCCCTACTCGCGCGCTCGCAGGGCCGCCACCCGGTCGTACTCCGCGCGGACGGCGGGACGGTGATCGGCGTCGACCGCCCGCGTCGTCGCGACGGCCCACTGCACCGGCCCCCCGGCGAGTACGCCCGCGGCCTGTCGCGCCGCGCCGAGGGCGACGTACTCCCCGGCCGCCGGCACCACGATCTCGGCGTCGAACACCTGCGCGGCGATCCGCGCGACCCCCTCGTTCGCCGCCGCCCCGCCGATCAGCAGGATGCGCCGAACCTCCACCCCCTGCGCCTGGATCGCCTCGAGCCCGACGGCCAGGCCGCTGAGCATGCCCTCGATCGCCGCGCGGGCGAGATTCTCGCGGGTGGTGGATGCCAGGGTCAGACCGGTCAACGAGGCTTTCGCATCGGGCAGGTTGGGAGTGCGCTCACCCTCGAACCACGGGACGAGCACGACGCCGCCCGCCCCGGGCTCCGCCGCCAGCGCGAGCGCGCCGAGATCGTCGTGCGACACGCCCAGCAGCCTCGCGATCGCGTCGAGCACGCGAGCCGCGTTGAGCGTCGCGACCAGGGGGAGGAAACGACCGGTCGCGTCGGCGAAACCGGCGACGGTGCCGGTGGTGTCGGCCGTGGGGGACTCGGCGACGGCGAACACCGTGCCGGACGTGCCCAGTGACACCACGACGTCACCGGGGCCCGCCCCCAGCCCCAGGGCCGCACCGGCGTTGTCGCCCGCTCCCGGTCCGACGTGAGCGCCACCGGGCAGGGTTCCCGCGCTCTCCCACGGGCCAAGGACGCGCGGCAGCGTCGCGTCGTGGCCGAGCGCGCGGCGGAACAGGTCGAGGTCGTATCCGTCGGCCCCCCAGTAGGCGGTGCCCGACGCATCCGATCGGTCCGTGACGAGCTCCTCGAGCACGGCGTTGCCCGGACCGAATCCGCGCAGTCGCCAGGTGAGCCAGTCGTGCGGCAACGCGACGGCCGCGACGCGGGCGGCGTGGGCCGGCTCGGCATCCCGCAGCCACCGCAGCTTCGTGCCGGTGAACGATGCGACCGGCACGGCGCCCGTGCGCGCGGCGAACGCCTCGGCCCCGACCTCGGCGATGAGGTCGCGCGCAGCCTGCGCCGAGCGGGTGTCGTTCCAGAGCAGGGCGTCGCGGATGACCGCCCCCTCGGCATCCAGCACGACCATGCCGTGCTGCTGCCCCGCGATCGAGACGGCGGCGACGTCGTCCAGACCGCCGGCCTGGGCGATGGCATCCTGGAGCGCGCTCCACCACGCCTCCGGATCGACGGAGGTGCCCGCGGGATGCGACGCGCGCCCCTCGCGCACCACGCGACCGGTCTCGGCGTCGACGACGACGACCTTGCACGACTGCGTCGACGAATCGACTCCCATGACAAGCGTCATGCTCACTCCTCCTGTTTTCCCCGCACCGGCGCGGCATCCCGTTCAGTGTCCACGACACGCCGTTCCTCGCGGTGGCGATGCGGCGTGTTCTGGACACTCGACGGAAGAGAGGGAGGGGCCCGGATGCCGTGGCATCCGGGCCCTGGGGACTCAGCGCGCGCCGAGCAGGTGCTCGGTCGCGAGCTGCTGCAGACGGACGAATCCGAAGCCCTTTCCGCCGAGGTACGCGTCGACGTCGAAGTCCTCGTACGCCGAGCGGTCGGCGAGCAGGTCGTCGTACGACTCGCCCTCGTTCAGGGTCGGCTTCGCGAGCTCGGCGACCTTGGCGGCCTCGAGCGCCTCCTGCACCTCGGGGTCGGCGCGGAAGGCCGCGGCGCGCTCCTTGAGCAGCAGGTAGGTGTTCATGTTGGCCGAGACGGAGTCCCAGACGCCGGTCTCGTCCTCGGTGCGCGAGGGCTTGTAGTCGAAGTGGCGCGGGCCGTCGTACGCGGGCACGCCGCCGGGGCCGCCGTTCTCGAGCAGATCGACCAGCGCGAAGGCGTTGTGCAGATCGCCGTGGCCGAAGACGAGGTCCTGGTCGTACTTGATGCCGCGCTGACCGTTGAGGTCGATGTGGAAGAGCTTGCCGTGGTACAGCGCCTGGGCGATGCCGGCGGCGAAGTTCAGACCCGCCATCTGCTCGTGGCCGACCTCGGGGTTCAGACCCACGAGCTCGGGGCGCTCGAGCGAGTCGATGAAGGCGATCGCGTGGCCGAGCGTCGGCAGCAGGATGTCGCCGCGGGGCTCGTTGGGCTTGGGCTCGATGGCGAAGCGGATGTCGTAGCCCTTGTCGGTGACGTAGTCGCCGAGCAGGTTGACGGCCTCGCGGTAGCGCTCGAGCGCCTGACGGATGTCCTTCGCGGAGTCGTACTCGGCGCCCTCGCGGCCGCCCCACATGACGAACGTCTTCGCGCCGAGCTCGGCGGCGAGGTCGAGGTTGCGCAGCACCTTGCGCAGGGCGAAGCGGCGCACCTGACGGTCGTTCGAGGTGAAGCCGCCGTCCTTGAAGACCGGGGCCGAGAAGAGGTTGGTCGTGACCATCGGCGTCACGATGCCGGTGGCCTCCATCGCGCCCTTGAGGCGGTCGATCTGGGTCTGACGCTCGGCCTCGGTCGAGCCGAACGCGAAGAGGTCGTCGTCGTGGAACGTCAGGCCGTAGGCGCCGAGCTCGGCGAGCTTCTCGACGACGTGCACGACGTCGAGCGGCGTGCGGGTGGGACCGCCGAAGGGATCGGTGCCGTTGTATCCGACGGTCCAGAGGCCGAACGAGAACTTGTCATCGCGGGTGGGGGTGGGCATTCCTGCTCCTTCGCATGGACGCACCGGTGCGCGGTGACGCACCGTCGGTTTTGTTGGTGCTCACAACATATACCCCGGACGCCGCGGCGTCCACCCCCGCGTGGGCGGCAATCAGGCATATAATGATCTATATAGCGAAGGAGTGATCATGGCCCTCACCAGCGTCGACCTCGACCCCCGGCTCATCGAGCGTGCGCGCATCTTGACCGGCGAGCCGTCCAACCGCGCCGTGCTCGACCTCGCCCTTCGCCGACTCATCGCCTCGAAGCAGAAGGACGCCATGATTGCGGGGATCGCCGGCCTCACCGACTTCGCAGCGGGCCTCGACGCTCCCGTCGTCACACCCGAACCGTGACGGACTACCTGGTCGACAACTCGGTCTGGGCACGACTCGCCTCGGGAGACCCCGCGATCCGAACGCGTCTCGACCGGATCGCCCGCTCCCCCTCCGATCTCTTCGTCACCTGTCCGCCCCAGGTCCTCGAGTTCTGTCACAGCGCGCGGTCACCCGAAGAGCACGCTCACTACCTCGAGCAGATCTCCCTGGGTTTCCCCCTCGAGCGGGCACCGGACGAGTCTTCGGCCGTCGGCATCCAGTCCGCCCTGTGGAACGCCGGTTTCGTGCGTGGCGCGGGCGCGGTCGACATCCTGATCGCTGCGTACGCGATCGCGAACGACGCGACGATCCTGAGCGCAGACCGCGACTTCGACCACATCGCCGCCGTGACGGACCTCGCTCACGAGTACGTCGCGCCCGCGCCCTGACCCGTTCGCGTCAGCGCCCGAGCGCCGCGTCCACCAGCGCGAACACCTCGGGGTCCCAGGTGAGCGCGCGCTCCCACGGCAGACCGAACGCCTCGGCGAAGAAGATGCTGTGCACGTGGTCGTCGAACGCGTGCCGCTCGACGATCGGCAGCACCGCGGAGGGCACGTGATCGGCACGGCCGCTGGTGAGGGAGACCAAGCCGTCGTGGGGCCACAGCTGCGCCGGCTCGGTCGACGCGGCGAAGTACCCGGCCCCGACGGCGGTCACCGGGATGCCGTCGAGCACACCCGCCTGACGGTCGTTCCAGCCGCGCAGGTACCGACGCGAGACCTCCGCGGCCGCCCCCTCGGAGTTCGCGGCCGCGTACGGGCGTGCCTCGGCGAGGATCTGCAGGGTGTCGGGGTCGCCCTGGGCATCGGCCTCGGAGATCTCGCCGTCGATCAGGTCTCCGAGCACCGATCCGTCCCACGGCGTGCCCAGGGTCACGAGGTGCTCCACCCGCGGACCGTCGCCCGCGAGCTCGCGGATCGCGGCGCGCGAGAACAGTCCGCCCATCGAGTGGCCGACGAGGTCGATGCTCGCCAACCCCTGCTCCGCGGTCAGCCACCGCAGGAACGCGGCGAGCGAGACCCCGGCGTCGTCGATCCGTCCGACGGCGTTGATCGTGACCGCGTCCGACAGCACGACGGGCACGTCGTCGAAGCCCTGCCACCCGGCATCCCGCTCGACCGTCCCCGCCCCGATGCGGGCGGGCGCCGTGAACACGGGCACCCCCCGGTCGAGGTGGTGCGCACGCAGGGCCGTCATGGTGTTGCCGGCCGCGAGCCCCGTCGCCGCCGCCCGCTCGGGGTCGGTGAAGGGGGTGACGGCGGCACCACCGGAGACGAGGACGACGGCATCGGCCATGAGGACTCCTTCGGGTCGGATCCCGGTCAGGATAGGGCAGACCGTCGACACCGGCCGACCGCGGCCCGGGCCGGTCGCGTGTCCGCGTCACGCCGCGCCGGCCCGCTCCGGAGCGTCGGGAGACTCCGCCGGAGCAGCGGCGGCCGGGGCCGGACACCGCGGGCCGGGGCCGGGCGCCTCCGGACCCGGGCGCGTCCGGAGCCGCCGCTTCCGGGGCCGGGCTCGGCGGGGCCGGGCCTCAGCGCGGGAGCGCGTCCTCGATCGCCGCGACGACCTCGGGCGCGTCGGGCAGGGTGCGCGGGCTGAAGCGCGTCACGCGACCGTCGGGGGCGACGACGAACTTCTCGAAGTTCCACGAGATGCGACCGGTCTTGCCCTCGGCATCCGGGGTCGTCGTGAGCTCCTTGTAGAGCGGGTGGGCGTTGCGGCCGTTGATCTTGACCTTCTCCGACATCGGGAAGGTCACGCCCCACGTGGCGGAGCAGTACTCGGCGATCTTGTCCTCGTCGCTGAGCTCCTGCAGGAACTGGTTGCTGGGGAAGCCGATCACCGTGAACCCGCGGTCGGCGTACTTCTTGTGCAGCGCCTCGAGCGCCTCGTACTGCGGGGCGAGGCCGCACCGCGAAGCGACGTTCACGACGAGCGCCGCCTTGCCGGCGGTCAGGTCGCCGAAGGTCGTCTCTTCGCCGCGGATGGTCGTGATGGGGATGCCGGAGAGGTCCATGCTCCGATCCTGGCACCGTGCGCTCTGCCCGGGGTGGGAATCGGTCCGGCGCATGGCACAGTGGTCGGATGGTCACCGCGGGCAGTCGGGGCGACGGCATGCGCCGCGCCAATCTGGCGCTCGTGCTGCGCACCGTCCATCGCGAGGGCCCGCGCTCCCGCGCCGCCCTCACCGAGGCGACCGGCCTCAACCGCTCGACGATCGCCGATCTCGTGGGAGAGCTGCAGCGGGCGGGCCTCGTCGTCGAGCGCGCCTCGGAGACGCAGGGACGCGTCGGGCGCCCCTCGCCGATCGTCGAACCCGATCCCCGCGTCGTCGCGATCGCGGTGAATCCCGAGGTCGACGCCCTCGACCTCGGCGCGGTCGCTCTCGACGGCACGATCGTGGTCCGCGAGCGCCTCGCCCAGGACGCGCTGCTCACCCCCGCGCGCACCGCCGAGCTCGTCGGCATCCATCTCGATCTCTGGCGGGGCGGCGTCCTCGCCGACGCGCGACCGGTCGGGGTGGGCGTGGCGGTGCCGGGGCCCGTGCGGGCCGGGGACGGGCTCGTCCGCGAGGCGCCGCACCTCGGCTGGCACGACGCGCCGCTTGCGGAGATGATGACGGATGCCACGGGCCTGCCCTCCCACGTCGCCAACGACGCCGCCCTCGGCGCGGTGGCCGAGCACCTGTTCGGCGCCGCGCGCGGGGTGCACGACGTGGTCTACCTCAACGGCGGCGCGAGCGGTATCGGCGGGGCCGTGATCGTGGGCGGGAATCCCCTGGGCGGCGCGGGCGGGTACGCCGGCGAGTTCGGCCAGAACCGTCCCGGCATCGTCGACCCCGGCGACCGCCGGGCCGCCGACGGCGTGCTCGAAGACGAGGTGAGCCGAGCCCTGCTGCTCGACGCGGTGGGAGCGGGCGCCCTCGACGACGCGGCCCTGCGCGACGCCCTCTCCCGCAGCTCCGACGCCGCGGTGCGCGCCGAGACCGAGCGCCAGCGGCGGATCCTCGCGACCGCCCTGGCCAACGCCGCGAACGTCATGAACCCCGCGGTGATCGTGCTGGGGGGCTTCCTCGCCGCTCTCGCCGAACTCGACCTCGACGGCCTCGATCGGGCCGTGCGGGCGCAGACGATCCCCGCGTGCGCCGAGGGGTTGCGCGTGGCCGTCGCCGAGCTGGGCGAGGACCGCCTGCTCGTCGGCGCGGCCGAGGCCGTGTTCGAGGCCGCACTGTTCCCCGCGCGCTGACCCGGGCCGGCCACGCGCGGCGAGGCGTCGCCCCGGACCGCGGTCGGGCGGAGCCGGTGCCGGCCCGCCCCGATGTCGGTGGGACGGGGCAGGATGGAGGCGTCCGCCCCGTCCCACCCCAGGAGATTCCATGATCGAGACGCGTTCCGCCGGAGCCACCTGGTCGGGCAACCACCGCTACCGCGCCACGGAGGTGCTGCTGCCCGCCGACCTCGACGAGCTCGCCGAGGTCGTGGCATCCGCCGATTCGCTGCGCGTGCAGGCGACCCGGCACACGTTCAACGACATCGCCGACTCCGCGGCGGCTCTCGTGTCACTCGAGCGGATGCCGACGCGCATCGACCTCGTCGGCGATCGCGTGCGGGTCGAGGGGCTCGTGACCTTCGCGCAGCTCGCTCCGGTGATCGAGACGCAGGGCCGGGCGCTGCACAACCTCGGCTCGCTCCCGCACATCTCGGCCGCGGGCGCCACCGCCACCGGAACGCACGGATCGGGCGTGCGCAACGGAAACCTCTCGAGCGCGGTGCGGGCCGTCGAGATCATGGATGCCGACGGCCGCACGCACCGCGTCGACGAGACGCACGAGTGGTTCGGCGCGGCCGCCCTGAGCCTGGGCGCCCTCGGCGTCGTCACCGCCGTCGAGCTGCAGACCGAGCCGACGTACGAGGTGACCCAGCAGGCGTACACCGGCGTGGCCTGGGACGACATCGCGGGCGACCCCGAGCGGGTGTTCGGCGGGTCGCGCAGCGTCAGCGTCTTCACGACGTGGGGCGACCCGGCGCACGACCTGGTGTGGGCGAAGAGCGACGCGGGCGCCCCGGCCTGGGTCGAGGATCTCGGCGGGCGGCCGGTCGGCGACGACATCCACCTCGGGCGCATCCGCACGGTCGACAACACGACCCCACGCGGGTCGGCCGGGCCGTGGCACACGCGCCTTCCGCATTTCCGCGCCGATGCGCTCCCGAGCGACGGCGATGAGATCCAGTCCGAGTACTTCGTGCCCTTCACCGCGGCGCGCGACGCCCTTGCCGCGGTCCGCGCGATCGCGCCCGCGTTCGACGCGCAGCTGCTGGTGACCGAGCTGCGCACCGTCGCCGCCGACGACCTGTGGATGAGCCCCGCGTACCAGCGCGACGTGCTCGCGATCCACTTCACCTGGCGCAACGACACCGAGGGCGTGCTCGCGGTGCTGCCGCACATCGAGGCCGCCCTCGCACCGTTCGACGTGCGCCCGCACTGGGGCAAGGCGTTCACCATGCCCGGCGAGGCCGTCCGCGCCACCCTCCCCCGGGCCGAGGACTTCCTCGCCGCCGCCCGCGAGGTCGACCCGCGGGGCGTCTTCCGCAACGCGTTCCTGGAGCGCACGCTGGGCCGGTAGCCCGGGACGTGCCCCGCGGCATCCACCTGGATCCCGCCGCGGAGCACGACGCCCGGAAGGAGACCCAGCCTCCCGCCGCGCGGGTCAGCGGCTGGAGTAGCCGCCGTCGATGGGGAGCGAGACGCCCGAGATCATTCCGGCGCCGTCGCTGAGCAGGAACACGATGGGCGCGGCGATGTCGTCCTCGGTCGCCCACTTGTGCAGCGGCATCGCCTCGAGGAAGGGCCCCTCGATGTCGGGTCGGCCCCAGTACCACGCCGACATCGGCGTCATGACGACGGTCGGGTTGACGCTGTTGACGCGGATGCCGTATCCGCCGAGTTCGAGGGCCGAGACGCGCGTGATGTTGTCGAGGGCGGCCTTCGACGAGCCGTACGAGATGTGTCCGGTGAGGGCGACGAGGCTCGCCTGGCTCGAGACGTTGACGATCGCACCGCCCTTGCCGACGCGGATCATCTCGCGCGAGGCGTACTTGGTGACCAGCAGCGAGCCGCGCGCGTTGATGCTCATGACCTTGTCGAAGACGTCGATGTCGGTGTCCATGGGCGTGGCGATCTCGCCGCCCCAGCCACCGCAGTTGACGACGCCGTAGAGGTCGCGGCCCTCGATCGCGGAGCGGATCTCGTCCTCGGACTCGAGGTCGAACACGACCGGCTCGGCCCCGGTCTCGGCGGCGATGGCCTCGACGCTGTCGGCCGTGCGCCCGGCGGCGAGGACGGTCGCACCGGCAGCGATGAGGTGGCGGACGGTCGCGCCGCCGATCCCGCCACCGGCGCCGGTGACGAGGATGGTGCGGTCAGTGAATTCGGTCATGGGGAGGCTCTTTCGCGGGCTCGGTGTCGAGAACGACGTCGGGGGCGTCGCGGCCCATGATAACCACAGAATCACGCGGATGACTTCGGTGTCATGACGAATTGGTCACGGGTGTTGACACCGGTGTCACGGTGGGCTTACCGTAACCGGAGTTCGACCGGTGGGGCCCTCCACCGGACCGCTTCATCGACGCAGCACTCCGACGTGCGGCGTCCCCGGAAGGACCACACCGCCGTGACCCGCACCTCGCAGAACGCTCGGCCGATCGCCGCCGCGACCGTGCACCTCGACGACCTCGTCGAGCGTGCGCGCTCTCTCGTCGCGACCGGTCAGCGCCGCGTTCTGGGACTCGCCGGCACCCCCGGCGCGGGCAAGTCCACCGTCAGCGACGCGCTGCTCGCCGCCCTCGGCTCCGACGCCGTCCTGGTGGGCATGGACGGCTTCCACCTCGCCAACGAGGAGCTCGTGCGTCTCGGACGCCGCGACCGCAAGGGCGCCCCCGACACCTTCGACGTCGACGGATACATCGCCCTCCTCGACCGCATCCGGGCCGGCCACGCGGTCTACGCCCCGCGCTTCGATCGTGCCCTGGAGGAGTCGATCGGCTCGGCCGTGCACGTGCCCGCCGACGTGCCGCTCGTCATCACCGAGGGCAACTACCTGCTGCACGACGCTTTCGGGTGGGATGCCGTGGCATCCCGCCTCGACGAAGTCTGGTTCCTCGACATCGAGGCGCACCTGCGCCGCGAGCGCCTCGTCGCCCGCCGCCTCTCCCACGACCACCCCTACGACGAAGCCGTCGCCTGGGTCCGCGAGGTCGACGAGCGCAACGCCGCCGTCGTCGAGCGCGGACGCCACCGGGCCGACCTCGTCGTCACCGTCTCCGACACCCCCGCCGGGGGCGCCGGTCACCACGAAGGAGCTTCCTCATGAGCACCACCACGGCCACGCCCGTGCTGCAGGCGCGGGGCCTGTCGCGTCAGTTCGGGTCCGTTCGCGCCCTGAACAACGTCGACTTCGAGGTCTACCCCGGCGAGGTCACCGCGCTGATCGGCGACAACGGCGCCGGCAAGTCCACGCTCGTGAAGGCGCTGTCGGGAAACCTCGCGGTCGACGAGGGCGAGATCCGCTTCGACGGCAAGCCGATCGAGATGACCAACCCGCAGGTGGCGTCGTCGCTCGGCATCGAGACGGTCTACCAGGATCTGGCCCTGGCCCCGCACCTCGACCCGGTGCAGAACATGTACCTCGGCCGCGAGATCCGCCG
>NZ_CAJYPF010000201.1 GCF_913776565.1 uncultured Microbacterium sp.
ACGCCGGGGTGAGCGGATCGCGACGCGTCGGTTATCCTCGTGTGACCGGTCACGCGAAAGCGCGCGACCCGCAATGAGGCGGACCATGAGCGACACCGACATCCCCGAGGCGAACGGGCGCGCCCCGAGCATCCGCGATGTCGCACGGCTGGCGGGAGTGTCTTACCAGACCGTCTCGCGCGTGATCAACAACAGTCCGCAGCTGCGTCCCGAGACGGCCGAGAAGGTCCGCTCGGCGATCGCCGAACTGAAGTTCGTACCCAATCAGGCCGCGCGCGCCCTCGCCACCAGCCGCTCCCGTCTCATCGGCGTGCTGGGCCCGCGGATGACCACGCACGGCACCTCGGCGATGGTCCAGGCGATCGAATCCGCCGCGCGGACGGCCGGGTACCGGCTGACGCTGACGAACCTCGCCACGAGCGCGCCCGACGATGTGCGGGCCTCGATCGACCACCTCATGCAGCAGTCCGTCGAGGGGCTGATCGCGGTCGCGCCGCAGACGCGGGTCGTACCGATCCTCGAGGAGCTGCAGCTGCCGGTTCCCGTGCAGACGGTGTCGTCGACGGGCACCTCGACCTCGCACAACGACCAGACGGCCGGGGCGCGCGCCGCCGTGCGCCATCTGATCGAGCTCGGTCACACGCGCATCCTGCACATCGCCGGACCCCGCGATTGGGTCGAGGCGGACCACCGCATGCGCGGCTATCTCGCCGAGATGGACGCCCACGACCTGTCCCCGCGTCCGCCGGTGCTCGGCGACTGGACGGCGCACTTCGGGTTCGAGGCCGGCCTCGAGCTTCTTCGGACCGAGGATGCCACTGCGGTGTTCGCCGGGAACGACCACATGGCGTTGGGTTTCATGCATGCCGTTCGGGCCAGAGGCCGCTCGGTGCCGGAGGACATCTCGGTCGTCGGTTTCGACGATGTGCCCGAGTCGGCCCACCTGTGGCCGCCGCTGACGACGGTCCGTCAGGACTTCGCCGGCATCGGAACGCGCGCGGTGACCGATCTGCTGGCCGCGCTCGGAGTCGGTGTCGAGGGCGACACGGTCGCTCAGCCCGGTCATCTGCGCCTCATCGTCCGCTCGTCGACCGCGCCGCCGCGGGCGTGAGCCTTCCGCGAACGTCACGTTTGCGCAACGGCTGCCCTTGCGACACGCAGGGACTTGACAGGTCCGCCGCAGGGCGGGGTAGCATCACACACACAATGTGAACGGTCACATGACCGGTCGCACAGGCCGACGGGACTCGCTGCGGAGCGGATCCGTCGAGACGAAGAGGTTTCGAACGACGCGGGTGCCCCGCCTCGCCGGACGGCTTCGTTTCGCCCCGACGACACGTGCGCCCGATCTGCGCCGGACGCCTCTAGCGGTGGGCTCCATGGGGAGAGACCGCGCCACATACCCAACGGAGGGAACCAGAGTGAAGAAGCACAGCATGCTCAAGGCGGTCGCGGGAGCGGGCGTCCTCGCGCTCGGCATCGGCCTCGCCGGTTGCGCGGGAGACCGCACCGGCGCCGGCAGCGGCGACGCGCAGGAGGCCGGCGGCACCATCGGTGTCGCGATGCCGACGCAGCAGTCGGAGCGGTGGATCGCCGACGGCAACAACGTCAAGTCGCAGCTCGAGGAGCTCGGCTACCAGGTCGACCTGCAGTACGCCAACGACGACATCCCCACCCAGGTCTCGCAGATCGAGAACATGATCACCACGGGCGCCAAGGCCCTGATCATCGCCTCGATCGACGGCACCACGCTCACCGACGTGCTGCAGCAGGCCAAGGACGCGAACATCCCCGTCATCGCGTACGACCGCCTCATCAACGGCACCGAGAACGTCGACTACTACACGACCTTCGACAACTACAAGGTCGGCGTCCAGCAGGCGACCTCGCTCCTGACCGGACTCGGCGTCCTCGACGCCTCGGGCAAGGACACCGGCGCCGCCGGTCCGTTCAACGTCGAGCTGTTCGCCGGGAGCCCCGACGACAACAACGCCACCTTCTTCTGGAAGGGCGCGATCGACACGCTCCAGCCCTACCTCGACAAGGGCACGCTCGTCGTCCCCTCGGGCCAGACCGAGTTCGGCCAGGCCGCGATCCTGCGCTGGCTGCCCGAGACGGCGCAGAAGCGCATGGAGAACATCCTCACCGTCATCGGCGGCACCAAGCTCCAGGGTGTCCTCTCGCCCTACGACGGTCTGTCGATCGGCATCATCTCGGCCCTCACCTCGGGCGGCTACTCCGCCGACGCCCTGCCCGTCATCACCGGTCAGGACGCCGAGGTCGGCTCGATCAAGTCGATTATCGCCGGTGAGCAGTACTCGACGATCTTCAAGGACACGCGCGAGCTCGCCAAGCAGGCCGTGACCATGGTCGACGACATCCGCAAGGGCGAGCAGCCCGAGGTCAACGACACCGAGACCTACGACAACGGCAAGAAGGTCGTCCCCTCGTACCTGCTCGAGTCGACCATCGTGACGAAGGACAACTACAAGGAGATCCTCGTCGACAGCGGTTACTACACCGAGGCCGACCTGGGTTGATCCCCCGGAAGGGCCCCGGCCCTTCCGCCCCCGCCTCCGCCGCGGCCCGATCGGGTCGCGGCGGAGGCTCCCGCGGGTCCGGCAACGGCATCCCGCCCCATCATCCCCACCGGCCACGAGCCGGTTCTGCAAGGAGGACCTCGTGAGCACCATCCTCGAGATGCGCTCGATCACCAAGGAGTTCCCCGGCGTCATCGCGCTCGCCGACGTGTCGCTGACCGTCGAGCGCGGAACGGTTCACGCCATCTGCGGCGAGAACGGCGCCGGCAAATCGACCCTCATGAAGGTGCTCAGCGGTGTGTATCCCGCGGGCGACTACCGTGGCGAGATCGTCTTCGACGGCGAGACCGTCGAGTTCAAGGACATCCGCGACAGCGAGGCCGCCGGCATCGTCATCATCCACCAGGAGCTCGCGCTCAGCCCCTACCTGTCGATCGCCGAGAACATCTTCCTCGGCAACGAGATCACCCACCGCGGTCTCATCGACTGGGATGCCACCAACAAAGAGGCGGCCAAGCTCCTCGCCCGCGTGGGTCTGGGCGACAGCCCCGACGTCCCGGTCAACGAGATCGGCGTCGGCAAGCAGCAGCTCGTCGAGATCGCCAAGGCGCTGTCCAAGGACGTCAAGCTCCTCATCCTCGACGAGCCGACCGCGGCGCTGAACGACGACGACTCCGAGCACCTGCTCGATCTGATCCGCCACCTGCGCGGTCAGAACATCACCTGCATCATCATCAGCCACAAGCTCAACGAGATCCGCGCGATCGCCGACGAGGTCACGATCATCCGCGACGGACGCACGATCGAGACGCTCGACGTCGCGACCGGCGGTACGAGCGAGGATCGCATCATCCGCGGCATGGTCGGCCGCGAGCTCGAGAACCGCTACCCCGACCGCGACGTCGAGATCGGCGACGAGGTCCTGCGCATCGAGGACTGGAACGTCAGCCACCCCACGGATGCCACGCGCACCGTCATCCACCAGGCCAACCTGAACGTGCGGGCGGG
>NZ_CAJYPF010000202.1 GCF_913776565.1 uncultured Microbacterium sp.
CCCGTGCACGATCGGCGACGGGTCGCTGGTGGGTATGGGCAGCGTCATCCTGTCGGGCGCGAACATCGGGCCAGGATGCCTCGTGGCCGGGGGAGCGGTCGTGCTGGAGGGCACGGTGGTTCCTGCAGGGTCCCTGGTGGCGGGGGTGCCGGCGAAGGTGCGGCGGGTTCTCACCGCCGAGGAGCGCGAGAAGATCCTGCGAAACGCTCGGACCTATCTCACTCACGGGGATCGTCATCGCGCTGCTCAGCAGCGTCAGTATGCCGCGACGGGTGTCGACGGCAACGAGCGGGGCGCCTGACCTCGCCGAGCACTGGCCGAGGGTGTCAGTCCACGAAGTCGAGCGCCCCGCCGGCAAAGCGCACACCGTCGGGTAGTTGCGCGTCGGCGGCCCCCGGTGTCACGGGGAAGTCCAGCTCGAAGCCATCGACCCGCCCCGCGCTCGCGGTGCCTGTGAAGGCGATCCGGTATCGCGCGGGAAGAAGCGAGGCGTAGGTCGACTGTGCGTCGAGCTCTATCGTCAGGTCATCCGACACCGCGACGCGACCGGTGCCCGCGGTGGAGCGGAGGATCGTCGGCATTCCCGACCACTGCTCGATCCGCGGCGGGTTCGAATGGTCGAGCATCAGGTTCAACTCGCGGCGGTCGTCGCCGAGGCGGAAGTCGAGCTGTACGGCGACCGCGTCGTCGATCTCGGTGGCGACGGTGACGCGTGCGTCAGTGGGGCGAGAAACTGCTTTCGCATAGAAGTCGTTCGTGAGCGCCTGACGCGGGAACGATGCGGTGTCGGACAGGTACGTCGCCGCTTGTTCGGCGTCGCCGCGCTCGAGAGCAGCTATAAAGGCGGTCACCGTCTCACGTTGCGCGGCGAAGTCGCCTCCCGAGTCGGGGCGGGTCGTGCACGAGGTGAGGCCCATCGCCATGATCACGGTGAGTGAAAGCGCGGAGATGACCCGTATCGTCGTCGTTCCGCGCATCATCCCACCCACTCCGTGCGCGTGCGCCCCGCACGCACGTCAGCAATCTATCAGGGGCGCCAGATGGCGCGTGAGGCAGTGAAGGTGCTTTGCGCCGGGACGGCGCCGAAAAGACGGAGGGGCTGACGAGAATCGAACTCGCATCATCTGTTTGGAAGACAGAGGCTTTACCACTAAGCTACAGCCCCGGATTTCCGCGGCTGTGAGGCCGCGAAGCATCGGACGTTTCCTACTCTACGACACTCGACAGCGCCTCGCGAACGCGGCGAGGCAGGGTTCGACACGCATCCACCGGAGAAATCGGCGCATCCAGGCCGATCGTCTAGACTTTCAGCGGTCGTTTCGTCGGCGCGTGCCGCGCGCCGCCCCGGGGCGTAGCTCAGCTTGGTAGAGCGCCCGCTTTGGGAGCGGGAGGCCGCAGGTTCAAATCCTGTCGCCCCGACGTCACGGCCCCACAGACCACAGGCCTAGCCGGCCCCCGCGTGCGCGCGGGCCACACGAGGAGAACGAACCGCATGGTCAACAGCACCGTCGAGAAGCTCAGCCCCACCCGGGTCAAGCTGCACATCACGGTCTCGCCCGACGAGCTCAAGCCGAGCATCGCCCACGCCTACGAGCACATCGCGCGTGACGTGCAGATCCCCGGCTTCCGCAAGGGCAAGGTTCCCGCGCCGATCATCGACCAGCGCATGGGCCGCGGCGCCGTCATCGAGCACGCCGTCAACGAGGGTCTCGACGGGTTCTACCGCCAGGCCGTCGAGGCCAACGAGCTGCGCGTCATCGGCCGCCCCAACGCCGAGATCGTGGAGCTGCCCGAGCTGAAGGACTTCTCCGGCGACCTGGTCGTCGACGTCGAGGTCGACGTTCGTCCCGAGTTCGACCTGCCCGCCTACGACACCATCACGGTGACCGTCGACGCCGTCGAGGCCGATGAGGCCGGCATCGACGCCGAGCTCGACCGCCTGCGCGCGCGCTTCGGCACGCTCGTGACCGTCGACCGCCCCGCCAAGACCGGCGACTTCGTCGAGCTCGACCTGGTCGCCACGATCGACGGCAACGAGATCGACCGCGCCGAGGGCGTGTCGTACGAGATCGGCTCCGGCGAGCTGCTGGAGGGCATCGACGAGGCCATCGAGTCGCTCACCGCCGACGAAGAGACCACGTTCCGCTCGAAGCTCGTCGGTGGCGAGCACGCGGGCGAAGAGGCCGAGGTGGCCGTCACGATCAAGGCCGTCAAGGAGCGCGAGCTTCCCGACGCCGACGACGACTTCGCGCAGATGGCGTCGGAGTTCGACACCCTCGCCGAGCTGCGCGAGTCGCTCAGCGAGCGCGTGTCGCAGCAGGCCGTGTTCACGCAGGGTTCCGCCGCGCGGGACAAGTTCATCGAGGCGCTGCTCGAGGCCGTCGAGATCCCCGTCCCGCCGCAGCTCATCGAGGACGAGGTGCACCAGCACCTCGAGGGCGAGAACCGCCTTGAGGACGACGAGCACCGCGCCGAGGTCACCGAGGCGAGCGAGAAGCAGTTCCGCACGCAGATGGTCCTGGACAAGATCGCCGAAGAGGCCAACGTCCAGGTCTCGCAGGACGAGCTGACCCAGTACCTCATCCAGTCGGCCGCGCAGTACAACATGGCGCCGCAGGACTTCGTCAACGCGCTGCAGCAGGGCAACCAGCTGCCCGCTCTCGTCGGTGAGGTCGCCCGCAACAAGGCCCTCGCGATCGCGCTCGGCAAGGTCACCGTCGTCGACACCGCCGGCAAGACGGTCGACCTGACCGGCTTCGTCGCCGTCGAGGGCGAAGAGCCCGTCGAGGGTGACGACGAGACGGTCGAGGCCGACGAGGCCCCCGCCGCCGACGAGGCGCCCGCCAAGGCGCCCGCCAAGAAGCGCGCCCCCGCCAAGAAGAAGGCCGCGGACGAGGCTCCCGCCGACGAGGCCCCCGCGAAGGCGCCCGCCAAGAAGCGCGCTCCGGCCAAGAAGAAGGCCGACGCCGCCGAGTAAGTCCCTGTGAAGGGGGGTGGATGCCACGGCATCCACCCCCTTTTCTCATCCCCACATGCCGTCGAGTGTTCAGGGCGCGCTCGGTGTCTCGCGAGCTCGCCACCTCCCCTCACCTTCGGTTGGGTGTCCGAGACATCCGGACCGGAT
>NZ_CAJYPF010000203.1 GCF_913776565.1 uncultured Microbacterium sp.
CTTCACCGTGCGACCGATCACCGTCTCGAGAACGTCGTCGCCGAACGCCTCGACCACGCGCTCGAGCACCTCGCGCGAGTGCAGCGTGCGGGGGTCGTACATCGTGGCGAGCACGCCGTCGAGCTCGATCGCGGGGTTGAGGCGGTCGCGGACCTTGTCGATCGTCTCGACCAGCAGCGCCACACCACGCAGCGCGAAGAACTCGCACTCGAGCGGGATGAGCACACCGTGCGCCGCCGTCAGCGCGTTGACGGTGAGCAGCCCCAGCGACGGCTGGCAGTCGACCAGGATCACGTCGTAGTCCGCCGCGACCTTGCGCAGCACGCGCGCGAGGATCGTCTCGCGGGCGACCTCGTTGACGAGGTGCACCTCGGCCGCCGACAGATCGATGTTGGCCGGGATCACGTCGAGCCCCTCGACCCGCGTGCGCATGATGACCTCGTGCGGGTCGCGCTTGGTGTCGAGCAGCAGGTCGTAGATGGTGGGGACGTCGTGCGTCTGGATGCCGAGTCCCGCCGACAGCGCACCCTGCGGATCGAAGTCGATCGCCAGCACACGTCGCCCGTACCCGGCCAGCGAGGCGGCGAGGTTGATGGTGGTCGTCGTCTTACCGACGCCGCCCTTCTGGTTGCACAGTGCGATGATGCGGGCCGGACCGTGTCCGTCGAGCGGCTTCGGGGTGGGGAACCCCTGATACGGGCGTCCGGTGGGCCCGAGGATGACCTCGTCCGCGCCCGACTTCGTGCCCTTCGTGCTCGCCGACACCGATTCTCCCGCCTTCGTCATAACGTCCCCGAGTCTAGTCGCCGCCCGTCCGCCCACCCGCGTGACCCGCGGGCCGCGGCGAGGTCGGGCGTCGCGCGGCTCACGTACGGAGCCTCCTCGCGCGCGCCTCCTCCGCGATGTGCGCAGCCTCAGCCCGAAACCCCGACGCTCAGCGACGTTCGTGCACGTCGCGGACTCTGCGCACGCGCCGCACCTGTACGAGCAGCGCCAGCGCCAGCGTCGCCGCTCCCCACGCGGCGGCGACCTTCACCAGCACGCCGTAAATCAGATGGGTCGGGGTGTAGTCCGCCCCGAACCCTCCCTCGACCGCCAGCGCCACGAGACTCGCGCCGACCAGCGCCACCGGCAGCGAGAGCCACCACGCGACGCGCACGGCATCCGGGAGCGCCCGATGAACAGGAATGGCCGCGCGCCGCGACAGCCACACCCACGCGAAGACCGCGAGCACGAGCAGACCGAGCGCGCTCGAGGCGTGCTGCAGCCATTTGGCCCCCGAGAACGGTCCCCACTGCTGGGCGAGCACCGGGAAGAGCTGCTCCCCCGTCCGTCCCTCGTGCGTGAACAGGTCCCAGGCGATGTGCGAGAGCACCCCGAGCGCGAGCGACAGGACGAGCCACAGGATGCCGCGCACTCCCCCGCCCAGGGTCTCGCGCGCCGCGGCCGGGGCACCGGCATCCCACCCCTCGGGCAACCGCGCGGCCACCGCGCGCGGCAGCAGTTCGCGGGTCGCGGGCCGCAGCACGCAGCGCCACACGAGAAGCAGCGCGAGGGCCACGACCACGGTCGGCGCGAGCCAGGCCGGATCGTGCGTCTGACCGTAGCCGGGCCACATCCCGCGGACGAACAGCGGCAGATCGGGGGTCATCGCCCCGACGGCGATCGCCGCCGGAACCAGCCGCGTGCGCAGGAACGGGAGCGCGACGACGGCATGGCTCGGCGTGAACGGCATGTCAGTCGAAGAACAGTCCCGCGAGCGTCTTCTTGCCGCGACGCAGGACCGACACGCCACCGGGAAGCGTCCCCGAGACGACGGCCTCGTCACCGGTGACCTTCTCACCGTCGAGCGAGACACCGCCCTGCGCGATCGCGCGGCGGGCCTCGCTCAGGCTCGCGCACAGTCCCGTGGCGGTGAGCGCCTCGACGACGGTCGAACCGGCGGCGACGGTCGCGTGCGGCAGCTCTTCGAGGGCGCTGCGCAGCACGGCGGCGTCGAGCGCGGTGACGTCGCCCTGGCCGAACAGCGCCTCGGTCGCGGCGATGACGGCCTCGGTGGCCTCGGGCCCGTGCACGGTCGTCAGAACCTCACGGGCGAGGCGCTTCTGCGCGGCGCGGCGGAAGGGCTCGGACTCCACGAGCGCCTCGTACGCGGCGATCTCGTCGCGCGTGAGGAACGTGAAGACCTTCAGGCGCTCGATCACGTCGCGGTCATCGGTGTTGAGCCAGAACTGGTACATGACCCACGGGCTGCACATCTCGGCATCCAGCCAGATCGCATTGCCCTCGCTCTTGCCGAACTTCGTCCCGTCGCTGTTGGTGATGAGCGGCGTGCCGATCGCGTGCACCGAGACGCCCTCGACCTTGCGCACCAGGTCGGTGCCGCTGGTGAGGTTGCCCCACTGGTCGCTGCCGCCGGTCTGCAGGACGCAGCCGTACTGGCGGTGCAGCTCGAGGTAGTCGAGCCCCTGCAGGATCTGGTAGCTGAACTCGGTGTAGCTGATGCCCGCTTCGGAGTTGAGGCGCGCGCTGACGGCATCCTTCTTCAGCATGGTGCCGACGCGGAAATGCTTGCCGATCTCGCGCAGGAAGTCGATCGCGCTGAGCGGAGCGGTCCAGTCGAGGTTGTTCACGATGCGCGCGGCGTTGTCGCCGTCGAAGCTCAAGAACCGTTCGACCTGCGCACGGAGCTTGCCGACCCATTCCTCGACGGTCTCGCGCGTGTTGAGCGTGCGCTCGGCCGTGGGACGCGGGTCGCCCACCAGGCCGGTGGACCCGCCGACGAGCCCGAGCGGGTGGTGACCGGCGAGTTGCAGGCGACGCATGGTGAGCAGCTGCACGAGGTTTCCCAGGTGCAGGCTCGGCGCGGTCGGGTCGAAGCCGCAGTAGAACGTGATCGGGCCTGCGCCGAGCAGTTCGCGCAGCTCGCCCTCGTCGGTGGAGACGTGCACGAGCCCGCGATACACCAGCTCGTCCCAGACGTTGTCGAAGGTCGGGTCGTTGGCGGGTGCGAGGGCGCTCACGGGCGCCGCATCGGTGGAGGCAGACACCGGTTCAGGGTACCAGCGGGCTCGGGAGGCTCCGGATGCCGCGACCCCGGCGGTCCGCTCAGCCGGCGTGCACGCCCCACCACACCAGGAACGCCGCCGCGAGCGAGGTCACCCAACTGACCAGGCTGCCGATCAGGAAGTACTCGGCGCGGTCGCCGTCGTCGCGATCGCGCGAGATCTCGGGGAAGCGGACGATCCCCTTGGCCGCGAGCACCGCGGCGAGCAGCGTGTACGCACCGGTCAGGGTGAGCACGAAGACGAGGATGCGCTCGAGCGGGCCGATCAGTCGTCCGCCCTTGAGCGCGGGCGGGGCGGCCTCGCCGGTCACTCGATCCGTCTCACCGGCCGCCCGATCGCCCATCTCGGAGCGCAGGGCGATGCGCACCACGGCGTTTCCGGACTCGAGCAGGAATACCAAGCAGCCGACCACCAGGACGGCGACGTCGATCGACACCGACTCGCCGGGCCGGTAGCCCGCCCAGGCCTGGCCGATCAATCCCGGACGCGCTCGGCCCGGGGCGACCACGACGCACGCCGCGGCGGCGAGGGCGAGGAGCGCGACCGGCCACAGCCCGGCGCGTGCGGGACCCGTCTCGGGCACGACCCAGGTCCAGATCGCAGCGACGGCGACGGCCAGGATGCCGGCGACCACCGCGTCCAGACCCGCCGAGACCGCGACGAGTGCGATGGCGGCGACGGCGAAGGCGATCGCGCGCTTCGCGCGGATCATCTGGCGCAGCAGGTCGACGGCGCCGACGGCGAGCAGCAGCAGTCCGGCGGCGATCATGCGCGCTCCCCCGCGGTCAGCACGGCGAACCCCTCGACCAGGGTGGCCGATCCGGCCGCGGCGAGCGCCTGCGACACCGCGGATTGACTGATGCCCTCGGCCTCGGCGAGGTCGCGCTGCGATCGGCCGATGCACCGCCCGTAGGTGAGCCGCCGGCTGCGTTCGCTCATCGCCGAGATCGTGTGGTCACGGGCGAGGGCGTAGGCGCCGGCCAGGGCGATCGTGTCGGACATGGCGGCATCCTCTCCCTCGGCGAGCTCGATCCACGTGCGCGCGAGCGGCGCGGCGCGCTGCTGCAGGCGCTCGACGTGCTCGATCGCCGCGCGGGCGGCCCACCATGCCGGCCCCTCGGGCACGATGCGTCCGTCGATGTCGATGGGTCGCACGGCGCCGACGCCGATGCCGAAGCGACAGTCGACGCCGTCGGGCAGCGCGAGGCGGAGGAGCAGGAGCGAGGCCAGCGCACGCGGGAGGGTGTCGTATTCGCCCTGCAACTCGTCCCCCGCGACGGGGGTGAGGGGCGCGGATGCCACGGGCAGGACGCGGTCGACCTCGGCGATGGCGACGGCGATCGCCCTTTGCGCGCCGGCGCGGTCGGCGAGCTGTCGCGAGGCGACGATGTCGACGATCACGGCGACGGTCATGTGATCAGCATAATACTTATCGATGCAGATTTATAAGCGATTTACTGATATTCACGGGAGTATCGGTCGAGCCGCGGCCTGCGCGCGCTCGACGAGCTGCGCGCGCTGCTCGGCCACGCGCACCGGGGCCGTTCCGCCCGCGCCCGTGCGGCTCGCGACGGAACCCTCGATCGTCAGCACCTCGCGCACGGCCGGAGCGAGCGACGGCGACACCGAGGCCAACAGCGCGTCGTCGGCGTCCTCGAGGCCGATCTCGCGCTCTTCGCACGCGCGCACCAGCGCCCCGGAGATCTCGTGCGCGTCGCGGAAAGCGACGCCCTGACGCACCAGCCACTCGGCCACGTCGGTCGCGAGGGAGAACCCCTGCGGGGCGAGCTCGGCCATGCGGTCGGTGTGGAAGCGCAGCGTCGCGATCATGCCCGAGAACGCCGGCAGGACGAGCTCGAGCGTGCGGACCGAGTCGAAGACGGGCTCCTTGTCCTCTTGCAGATCGCGGTTGTACGCCAGCGGCAGCCCCTTGAGGGTGGCGAGCAGACCCGAGAGGTTGCCGATGAGGCGCCCCGCCTTGCCGCGCGCGAGCTCGGCGATGTCGGGGTTCTTCTTCTGCGGCATGATGCTCGACCCGGTCGAGTAGGAGTCGTCGAGCGTGACGAAGCCGAACTCGCGAGTGTTCCAGAGGATGACGTCCTCGGACAACCGCGACAGGTCGACGCCGATCATCGCCGTGATGAAGGCGAACTCGGCCACGACGTCGCGCGACGCGGTGCCGTCGAGCGAGTTCTCGGAGGGGCGGGCGAGACCCAGGCGGTCGGCCACCAGCTGCGGGTCCAGACCCAGCGTGGCACCGGCGAGCGCACCGCCGCCGTAGGGCGAGACCAAGGCGCGGACGGACCAGTCGCGCAGACGCTCGATCCCGCGGACGAAGGCCCACCCGTAGGCCTGCAGGTGGTGAGCGAGCAGTACGGGCTGGGCGTGCTGCAGGTGGGTGCGACCCGGCATGATCGCCGTCTCGTGCGCCCCGGCCTGGGCGACGAGGGCGTCGATCAGCCGCAGCAGCTCGCGGGTGAGGGTGCGGGAGTGGTCGAGCAGGTACAGCCGCACGAGGGTCGCGATCTGATCGTTGCGGCTGCGGCCGGCGCGCAGCTTGCCGCCCACCGCGGGACCCACGGTCTCGATGAGCACGCGCTCGAGCGCACCGTGGACGTCCTATAATCATTCGACAAGATGCAACAATTTAAGATCATATTTTTTGCTATGATAAGTAAGGAATTTACATA
>NZ_CAJYPF010000204.1 GCF_913776565.1 uncultured Microbacterium sp.
CGCGACTAGACTGAGTCGTCAGTCCCAACGAATGGAGTCACCGTGATCGCCGATGTCCTCGCCGATGCCGGAGCGCGCATGGATCGCGCCGTGGAGGCCGCCAAGGAGGACTTCGCGACCGTCCGCACCGGACGCGCGAACCCCCAGATGTTCCAGAAGGTCCTGGTCGACTACTACGGCTCGCCGACACCTCTCGCTCAGCTCGCCTCGCTGAACAACCCCGAGGCGCGCACGCTCGTCATCAACCCCTACGACAAGTCCGCGCTGAAGGCCATCGAGCAGGCGATCCGCGACATGCCGAACCTGGGCGTCAACCCGACCAACGACGGCACGATCGTGCGCGTCACCATGCCCGAACTCACGCAGGACCGCCGCAAGGAGTACGTCAAAATCGTGCGCGGCAAGGGCGAGGACGCCAAGGTGCAGGTGCGCAACCTCCGCCGCAAGGCCAAAGACGACCTGGACGCGCTCAAGAGCGACGTCGGCGAGGACGAACTGGTCCGTGCCGAGAAGGAGCTCGACGCCGTCACGCGCACGCACGTCGATCTGATCGACGAAGCCCTCAAGCGCAAAGAGGCAGAACTCCTCGAGGTCTGACCGTCATGCCCGACGCCCCCGATATCGGCGACAGCGCGCCGGTCGATCCGCCGACATCCCGTCGCGACGATCCAGCGCGCCGTTCGCCGATCACGGGCGAGGGTGTGACCGCGATCGAGTCGCAGCTGCGCGCGATGCGCACGGATGCCGAACAGCACCTCGCCCACGCCCGCGCCGAGTTCGACCAGGCCAACGAGCGCATCAAACAGCGCACCGGGCGCGACCTCATCGTCGCGACGCTCATCGGCGTCGCGATCGGCGTAATCGTCATCGCCTCGCTGATCTTCGTGAAGTGGGCGTTCGTCCTCTTCGCGGCGGGGGCGATGGTGCTCGGCGTGCTGGAATTCTCGCGCGCTCTGCAGAATGCCGGCCGGCGGGTCGACGTCGTTCCGCAGCTGGCGATGGGCTTCGTCCTGTTGCTGAGCGGGTTCTTCCTGGGCGCGTGGGTGCACTGGATCGCCGTCCTGGTCGCGGTCGTCTTCGTGATCGTGTGGCGACTGGTCGCTCAGCTGTTCGCCGCTGCGGGACGCGCGCCGATCGATGTGATCGGCGACGTCCTGGTGGCCGGTTTCGTGCAGGTGTACGTGCCGTTCCTCACGAGCGTCGCCATGATCCTGCTCGCACAGCCCCGCGGAGAGTGGTGGGTGCTCGCGTTCCTCATCCTCGCGGTGGCCGCCGACACCGGCGCGTACGTCTCGGGCCTGACCTTCGGGCGGGGCGGGCGGCATCCCATGGCTCCCCGTATCAGTCCCAAGAAGACCTGGGAGGGCTTCGCCGGGGCCTGTGTCGCCGCCGTCGTGGCCGGGGCGCTGCTGGCCGCGTTCATGTTGCAGGTGCCCTGGTGGGCCGGAATGATCTTCGGTGCGGCCGTGCTCGCGACCGCCACGGTCGGCGACCTCGGCGAGTCGATGATCAAGCGCGACCTCGGCATCAAGGACATGAGCTCCTGGCTGCCCGGCCACGGCGGAGTGCTCGACAGGCTGGATTCGATTCTCCCGTCCGCCACCGCCGCTCTCGTGATGTATTACCTGCTGTCTCCGTTGGGAGTGTCATGAGCTCGTCACCGTTCCCCGAATCCGGTCGCGCCAAAGGTTACGAGAAGCGCGCGGTCGACGCCTTCCTCGCTCGTGCGCGCGAGGCCTTCGAGTCGGATGAGATCGGCACGATGCGCTCCTCCGAGGTGCGAGCGGTCGCCTTCCCGCTCGTCCGCGGCGGCTACGCCGTGACCGCCGTCGACGCGGCCCTTGGGCGCATCGAGGACACCTTCGCCGCGCGCGAGCGTGAACACGCCCTGTCGCGGCTGGGCGCTCGCGCGTGGGTGGCCGAGACCCGCGACACCGCGCAGGTGGTGCTGGACCGGCTCCGTCGCCCGCGCGGCGCGCGCTTCGAGCGGGTCGGCATGCTGCGCTACGGCTACCGCGTGGACGAGGTCGACGTCGTGGCCGATCGTGTCGCGCGCTACCTCGCTGCCGGCGACCCGGTCACCCCCGAGCAGGTGCGGGCCGTGGCTTTCCGTCTGCAGCGCGGCGGATACCGCGAGACGCAGGTCGACGCGGTGCTCGACTCCGTCGTCGAAGTGATGCTCGCGGTCGGATGACCCGCTCGAATGGAAACCGGTCGCTCAGCGTCGGTAGACTCGACGGCACTGTGACTCCCGGTTCGGATCTCTCGCGCGCCTCTCGCGTCGCCCGTCGTGGCGGTGCGGCGCTCGACGTGATCCCCCCGCGGCTCCCCGCTCGCAGCGCGCCGCGGTGGTCGCGTCGTCGCGGTGTCGTCGGCGTCTTCGCCGCGTGCGCCGCCGTGCTGTTCGCCGGCGCCTACGTCGGCCCGATGGGTGCTGCGCTGCAGCCCGCGCAGGCCGAGGTGCCCCGCACCGTCACCCTGTACGCGGAGGGCCTGGACGACGTCCAGGCCGTGTCGACCGGGGGAGACAAGCAGACCCCGCAGCTCGACCGGTCCAGCTACAACGTCTACGTCAAGCCGAAGCCCACGCCCACGCCGAGTGCGTCGCGCACGACCACCGCGTCGGACTCCGGTTCGTCGGCGTCCAGCAGCGGCCCGTTGTTCTACACGGGCGGGGGAGCACCCGCCGAGTGGATGGCCGCAGCCGGCATCTCCGAGGCCGACATGGGCTACGTCGACTACATCGTCAGTCGCGAGAGCGGATGGAACCCCAACGCGACCAACCGATCCTCGGGTGCCTGCGGTCTCGTGCAGGCGCTGCCGTGCAGCAAGGTCCCCGGAAACGGATACGACCCGGTCGACAACCTGCGCTGGGGGACCGGTTACGCCGTCGGGCGCTACGGCAGCTGGGCCGGAGCCTACGCGTTCTGGACCAGCAACCACTGGTGGTGAGCGGCATCCATGCCCCGCTCCCGTAGACGACGGCCCGATCCGGGCCGCGGCGACGACTCGCTCGACCGCCTCATCGCCGGGTGGAAGCGCACCGAGACCAAGCGCGGCGCCGAGTGGACGGTCCAACCGCTCGCCGGTTCGCAGGCGGTGAAGGACTACGTCTGCCCGGGGTGCGGTCGAACCGTGCCCGCCGGCACCCCGCACCTCGTCGTCTGGAGGGCCGACGGGGTGCTCGGCGATGCAGCCGACCTCGCCGCCCGCCGTCACTGGCACTCGCACTGTTGGAGGATCGCCTGATGGAGATTCGTGGACCCGTCCTTCTGCCCGCCCGTCGCGAGGACATCGAGCTGCGCACCGTCGACGAGCTGACGCTCGTCGGCGAACTCGCCCTGCCGCTCGAGCGCGAACCGGTCGCGACGCTGGTGACGCTGCATCCGCTGCCCACGGCCGGCGGGTTCATGGACTCGCACATCCTCCGCAAGGCGGCGGGGCGGCTGCCCGCCCTCGCCGATCTCGCGGTGCTGCGTTTCAACACGCGCGGCACGACCTCTCCGCGCGGGACGAGCGAGGGCTCCTTCGACGGCGGCGCCAACGAGGTGTTCGACGTCGCCGCCGCGGTCGATTTCGCGCGAGAGCGGGGGCTTCCGCGACCCTGGCTGGTGGGCTGGTCGTTCGGCACCGAGCTCGCCCTCAAGTACGGACGGGACCACGACATCGAAGGTGTCATCCTTCTCTCGCCGCCTCTGCACCGCGCGACCGCCGACGAGGTCGCTGCCTGGGCCGGTGACCCTCGTCGCATGGTGGTGCTCGTGCCGGAGTTCGACGACTACCTGCGTCCCGACGAGGCGCGCGAGCGGTTCTCGTCGGTTCCCGGGGCGACGCTCATCCCCGTCGAGGGTGCGAAGCACCTCTGGGTGGGTGAGACCCAGACCCGGCGTGTCCTCACCGAGATCGTCGCCGCCGTCAACCCCGAAGCCCTCCCGCTGCCCACGGAATGGGACGAGGACTGAGCCGGCTCAGCGTTCGTTCTGACGCGGGATGACGACCTCGCGGTAGATGATGAGGATGCTCGCGGCGACCGGGATGGCGATGAGCGCGCCGAGCAGGTTGAGGAGCGCCCCGCCCGCCAGCGCCGAGATCACCACGACCGAACCCGGCACGGAGACCGCGCGGTTCATGATGCGCGGAGAGATCACGTAGGCCTCGATCTGCATGTAGACGAGGTAGTAGATCACGGCGATGAGCGCCGCCGTGGGCGACCCCAGGCCGGGGAGCAGGCAGGTCAGGACGATGATCGTCGACCCGGTGAGCGTTCCCACCAGCGGGATGAGCGAGAAGAAGAAGGCGATGACGGCCAGCACGGCCGGGAACGGCGCATTGATGATCGACAGGAAGATCGCGCTGAGCACGCCGTTGATGACGCCCAGGCTCACCTGACCCATGACGTAATAGCCGACGGAGTCGGTGATCTTCTCGGCCAGTTCGATGAACCGGGCCCGCTTGGACGCCGGAACCAGCTGGTAGACGGCCGACTTCAACGACGGGGTGGATGCCGTGAAGTAGATGGTCAGGATGAGCACGATGAACGCCCCGCCCAGGCCCGCGGCCACTGCCCCCGCACCCGTCAGCAGGCTGTTGCCGATCATGGTCGAGATGGACCCGACGTCGAGCGTGGTGAACCAGCGCTGGATGCTCGCCCAGACGTCGTCGAGCTTGAGCCAGGGGAGGGTCTGCGACACCCAGGTCTGCACCTGCAGCACGAGCTCGTTCCAACGACCGGGTTGCAGGAGGAGCTCGATCTGGGACACGAGCTGACCGATCTGGCTCACGATGATCGGCACGACCATGAAGATGATCCCGGTGAAGATGCCGAGGACGGCGAGGATCGTCACGAGCACGGCAGCCCAGCGAGCAAGCCCCCGCCGTTCGAGGAACGACACGACGGGATCGAGGCCGAGCGAGAGGAACAGCGCGGTTCCCACGTACAGCAGGATCGTCGACAGGTTCTGCACGCTGCCGATGATGAGCAGGCCGACGCCCACGCCGAGGGTCGCCAGCAGCGCCACCCGGAAGGGATTGTGGATCTTCATGCCGAACGACTCCCGCCTCAGCCGGGCGGACGTGCCCGTCCCGTCAGGATACTGACGCGGCGCACCGCGGAGCGCACGGCGCACGGCGCGACCGGTGACCGGCCCATGCCGCGAACTTTCAGCCGCCCTCGGATAGTCTGAAACGTCGATTCTTCGGTGGCACCCGAGCCGCCGGTGGGGATGGTGTGAAGCGTGAGATTCGTCTGGGCCGTGGTGGCGTTCGTCATCGCCGCCGCCATGATCGGTGCGGGGATCGCGCAACGGACCGTGTTCCAGGGCCCATCCGAGACCTCGGCCACGGTGCAGACCGAGGGGACGACGGCGTACACGCTGGTCGACGGTTCGGTGCTCACGAGCGTCCCGGGGGCGCAGACCCTGCGCGTCGAGGGCGACGGTGCGGTGTTCGCGTCGTACGGCCGTACCGCCGACGTCAAGGCGTGGCTGGCCGACGTGCCGTACACGGCGGTCACCGTCGACGGTGAGGGAGTCGTGCAGACCTCGGCGGTCCAGCCGACCGTGACTCCCGTCTCGACCGGGCGTTCGCCGGTGGACTCCGACCTGTGGCTCGACGAATACGAGCAGACCGGCACCCTCTCGACGACCTTGCAGCTGCCGAGCGACATGAGCGTCCTCATCGCCTCCGACGGGACCGCTCCCGCCCCCGCGAACGTCAGTGTCACCTGGCCGATCGACAACTCCACCCCGCTGTCGGGACCGCTCATCGTCGGTGGCGGCGTCGTGCTGCTCATCGGCCTGGTGCTCTACGGACTCGGCATCCGTCACGTCCGCCGCCAGCGTCGTCCGCGCCGCAAGGGTCTGCCCCTGCCGGTCACCGAGCCCATCTCGACCGTGGACGGTGAGTCCAAGGGCGTCGTGAGCGAGAGTCCTGCTCGTCGGGGGCGCGGAACCCGCCGCGCGCTCGTGGCGGTGCCCGCGCTGGGCGTGTCGGTGGCGCTGCTGGCAGGATGCTCCGCCGACGCGTGGCCGCAGCTCGCGGCGTCGGAGTCGCCGAGCCCCACGCCGACGGTCGTCGTGCCCGAGGGGCAGTTCCCGCCCGCCGTCACCGAGGCTCAGGCTCAGCGCATCGTCTCACGCGTCTCGCAGGCAGTCGCTCAGGCGGACGCCTCACTGGACGCGAACGCTGCGGCGCAGCGGTTGTCGGGACCGGCCCTGGCCGAGCGTCAGACCAACTACAGGCTGCGCGCCGCCATCTCCGACCGCCCGGCTCTGCCCGCGATCCCCGCTGAACCCGTGCAGATCGTCCTTCCGCAGACGACGGGGACATGGCCGCGCACGCTCATGACGGTGGTCGAATCGACGGACACCACGACTCCCACGACGACGATCATGATGATGACGCAACAGACGCCCTGGGAGGAGTACAAGGCGTCCTACGTCGGCAACCTCGAGGCCTCGACGAATCTGCCCGAGCTGGCTGCGGCCTACGTCGGTGCGACCCAGGTGCCGCCGGACTCGTCGTTCCTGGTGATGGCGCCCGAGAAGGTCGCCGCCGCCTACGCCGATATCATCAACAACGGGCAGAACAGCGCTTCGTACGGTCTGTTCGACACCGCGAACGACCTGCTCCTCACCGCGATCCAGGACAACAAGACCAAGCGCACCGACGAACTCAATCAGACCGGTGCGGGCACGGCGCAGATCAGCTTCGAGGCCTCGGCCGGCCCGGCCTCGCCCATCGCCCTGGCGACGCTGGACACCGGTGCGATCGTCGCGGTCAACGTCTACGAGAGCGACACGGCCAAGCCCACCAACGCCGACGCGGTGATCAAGCTCGACAACAACCCCGCCGTCAAGGCACTCACGGGCGTCGACCAGTCCGCGACGGGATTTACCACGACCTACTCCGACCAGGTGTTCTTCTACGTGCCCAGCCAGGGCTCGGACGATCAGATCCGCCTCCTCGGTTACCGATCCAGCCTCCTCGAAGCGAAGGTGTCCCCGTGAGCACTCCCGCCGCACCCGGTTCCGTCATGCGCGGTGCCGTCGATCTCTCCTCCCTGCGCAATCGCCCCTCGGCCCCGACGGCGCCCTCCGCCACGACCGCGCCGGACGGGGCTCCCACCGGCGCCCTTCCCCTCGTCTTCGACGTCACCGACGCCACGTTCGGCGAGGTGCTCGAGCTCTCGCGCACCGTCCCGGTCGTGATCGACCTGTGGGCCGAGTGGTGCGGACCGTGCAAGCAGCTCAGCCCCGTGCTCGAGAAGGTCGTCACCGAGCTGGGCGGCCGTCTGGTGCTGGCGAAGGTCGACGTCGACGCGAACCCGCAGCTCGCGCAGGGTTTCCGTGCGCAGTCGATCCCCATGGTCCTGGCGCTCGTCGCCGGCCAGCCCGTCCCCCTGTTCACCGGGGCCGTGCCGGAGCAGCAGGTGCGCGACGTGTTCGCCCAGCTGCTGCAGCTGGCCGCGCAGCACGGGGTGACCGGAACCGTGCCCGTCGCCGGGGCCGACTCTGCGGCCGCTCCCGAAGAGCCGCCCCTGCCGCCCCTGCACGCCGAGGCTTTCTCCGCGATCGAAGAGGGCGACTACGCTCGCGCGATCTCTGCCTACGAGCAGGCTCTCGCCGAGAACCCGCGTGACGCGGACGCCCGCGCCGGACTCGGTCAGGTGCGCCTGCTCGATCGCGTGCAGGGTGCGGACCTGCAGGCGGCTCGCGCTGCCGCCGCGGCCGATCCGGAGAGCATTCCGGCGCAGTTCCTCGTCGCCGACCTCGATGTGGTGGGCGGTCACGTCGACGACGCCTTCGGTCGTCTGCTCGAGCTGTTCGCAGCCTTGCCGTCCGACGAGCGCGCGCCCGTGCGGGAGCGTCTGCTCGAGCTGTTCGGCATCGTCGGCGACGACGACGCCCGCGTGATCCGCGCGCGTGCCCGGTTGGCATCCTTGCTCTTCTGATTCCGCGTGTGTCTCCCGCCGAGGTGGGGGGAGGATGCCACGCGAGAGAACGCCCCGCCCCGGTGGACCGGGGCGGGGCGTTCTGTCGTCAGCGCATCAGGAGCCGGCGCGGTGGTGCAGCCACAGCACGCCCAGCGGCGGGAGGGTCAGCGTGGCGCTGCCGCGACCGTCGGTGTGGACGCTGCCCAGGTTGCCCTGGCCCGAACCTCCGAAGACCTCGGCGTCACTGTTGAGCACCTCGGTCCACTCGCCCGCCTCGGGCAGGTCGAGCGGGAAGTCGCTCAGGGGGACGCCCGAGAAGTTGCAGACGACGGCGATCGTGTTGCCGTGGTGGTCGCGGCGGGCGAAGGCCAGCACGTTGGGGTTCCAGGCGGGGGCGCCCAGCCGCGAGAACGCCGCGCCGTCGTGGTCGCGCGACCACAGTGCCGCCTGGTCTTTGTACACGCGGTTCAGCTCGGCGACGAACGCGTGCAGCTGTGCGTGCGAGGGCTGATCGAGCATCCACCAGTCGAGCCCGCGGGTCTCGGACCACTCGGACATCTGGCCGAACTCCTGGCCCATGAACAGCAGCTGCTTGCCGGGGTGGCCCCACATGTACGCCAGGAAGGCGCGCATGTTGGCGAGCTTCTGCCAGTGGTCTCCCGGCATCCGTCCGAACAGGCTTCCCTTGCCGTGCACGACCTCGTCGTGGCTGATCGGCAGGACGAAGTTCTCGCTGAACGAGTACACGAACGAGAACGACAGCTCGCCCTCGTGGTGCGAGCGGTACATCGGGTCGCGCCCGATGTACTGCAGCGAGTCGTTCATCCAGCCCATGTTCCACTTGAACCCGAAGCCCAGACCGGCGTGCGAGGTCGGGGCGGTGACGCCGGGGAAGCTGGTGGACTCCTCGGCGATGAGCGCGATGCCCGGGTAGCGCTTGTAGGACGTCGCGTTGACCTCCTGCAGGAAACGGATCGCCTCGAGGTTCTCGCGACCGCCGAACTGGTTGGGCGCCCATTCGCCCTCGTTGCGGGAGTAGTCCAGATAGAGCATGGATGCCACGGCATCCACGCGCAGACCGTCGACGTGGAATTCCTCGAACCAGTACAGCGCGTTGGCGACGAGGAAGTTGCGCACCTCGTTTCGCCCGTAGTCGAAGATGAGCGTGCCCCAGTCCTTGTGCTCTCCGCGACGGGGATCGGGGTGCTCGTAGAGAGCCTCGCCGTCGAAGCGCGCGAGAGCGAACTCGTCTTTGGGGAAGTGCCCGGGGACCCAGTCCATGATGACGCCGATGCCCGCCTGGTGCAGGCGGTCGATCAGGTAGCGCAGGTCGTCGGGGGAGCCGAAACGGCTGGTCGGGGCGTAGTAGCCCGACACCTGGTAGCCCCACGATCCACCGAAGGGGTGCTCGGCCAGGGGCAGGAACTCGACGTGCGTGAAGCCCTGCGCGCTGACGTACGAGATTATCTCGTCGGCCGCGTCGCGATACGACAGCCCCGGCTTCCACGAACCGAGGTGCAGCTCGTAGATCGACATCGGACGGTCGATCGGCGCCGTGCGCGAGCGCTCCTCGACCCACGCATCGTCCGCCCACTCGTAGGCGGTGTCGGTGACGACGGATGCCGTGGCCGGCGGGGTCTCGGCGAGGCGGGCCATCGGGTCGGCCTTCTCGATCCACTGTCCCGCGCGCGTGAGGATCTCGAACTTGTAGCGGGTTCCGACGCCGATGCCGGGGACGAACAGCTCCCACACGCCGCTGCCGCCCATCGAGCGCATCGCGCTGCCGGTGCCGTCCCAGCCGTTGAAGTCGCCGATGACGCGCAGGGCACGGGCGTCGGGCGCCCACACGGTGAACGCGGTGCCGGTGGAGCCGTCGAGCTCGCGCACGTGGGCGCCGAGCACGCGCCACAGCTCCTCGTGCCGGCCCTCGGAGATGAGGTGCAGGTCGAGTTCGCCGACCGAGGGGGCGTGACGATACCCGTCGTCGGTGACGTGTTCGCTCTGGTCGTAGCGGGCGCGCACCGTGTACGCGCCGGGGTAGGCGTCGACCGGGGCCTCCCAGATGCCCCCGCGCACATGCGACAGCTGCACGCTGGTGCCATCGGCCAGTTCGGCGGACACCTCGCGGGCGAGGGGGCGGCGGGACCGGATCACCCAGCCGTCCCCGCTCCGGTGCACCCCGAGGACACTGTGCGGGTCGTGGTGCGAACCGTGGGCGACGGCGTCCAGGATCTCGGGGGGCAGGGCGGTCATCGGTTCTCCTTGACGTGCAGGATGTGCACGGGTTCGTTGAAGGCGTCGAGGCGGACGAAGTTGTGGTCGGCCCAGGTGAACACCTGGCCCGTCACAAGGTCTTCGACGTCGTACGTCGCCCCCGGCTCGATACCGAACACGGTCGTGTCGAGGTGGACGGTGGTCTCGCGCGCGGAGTGCGGATCGACGTTGACGACGACGATCACGGTGTCGGGGGAGCCGGTGGGGGAGAGCTCGGCATCCAGGTGCTTGGAATAGACGAGGATCGCGTCGTCGTCGCTCCAGTGCACGCGCAGGTTGCGCAGTTGGCGCAGGGCGGGGTGCGCGCGGCGGGCCGCGTTGAGCATGCGCAGGTACGGGGCGAGCGAGTCGCCCGATGCCTCGGATCCCTCCCAATCGCGGAACTTGTACTCGTACTTCTCGTTGTCGATGTTCTCTTCGGATCCCGGACGCGCCACGTTCTCGTACAGCTCGTACCCGGCATAGACGCCGTACGTGGGAGCCGCGGTCGCGGCGATCGCGGCGCGGATCTTGTACGCCGGACGCCCGCCGAACTGCAGGTACTCGGTGAGGATGTCGGGAGTGTTGACGAACAGGTTGGGCCGCAGGAAGTCGTCGGTGTCGTGCGCCAGCCCGCCGAGGAACTCCTCGGGCTCCTCTTTCGTGTTACGCCACGTGAAGTACGTGTAGCTCTGCTGGAAGCCGGCCATCGCCAGTCCCTGCAGCGGGGCCGGGCGCGTGAACGCCTCGGCCAGGAACACGGCGTCGGGCTCCTCGGCGCTGACCGTGGCGATGAGCCACTCCCAGAACTGCAGGGGCTTGGTGTGCGGGTTGTCGACGCGGAAGATGGTCACTCCCTGCGCGATCCAGTGCCGCACGATGCGCAGCACCTCGGCCCGGATGCCCTCGGGGTCGTTGTCGAAGTTGACCGGGTAGATGTCCTGGTACTTCTTCGGTGGGTTCTCGGCGAACGCGATGGAGCCGTCGGGCAACGTGGTGAACCACTCGGGGTGCTCGGTCACCCAGGGGTGGTCGGGGGAGGCCTGCAGCGCGAGGTCGAGGGCGACCTCGATGCCGTTCTCGCGCGCCGCGGCGACGAAGGCGCGGAAATCGCCGAGGGTGCCGAGGTCGGGGTGCACGGTGTCGTGACCGCCGGCCGCCGCGCCGATCGCCCACGGTGAGCCGGGGTCGCCGGGCTGGGTGACGAGGGTGTTGTTCGGACCCTTGCGGTTGGTGACGCCGATGGGGTGGATGGGCGGCAGATAGAGCACGTCGAAGCCCATGCCGGCGACGCCGGGCAGGCGATCGATCGCGGTACGGAACGTGCCGCTCACGACCGAGCCGTCTTCGGCGCGGGTGGCTCCCTCGGAACGCGGGAAGAACTCGTACCAGGCGCCGACGCCCGCGCGCTCTCGCTCAACGAGCAGCTCGGCGTCGCGCCCGACCGAGACCAGGCCCATCATCGGACGAGCCGCGAACAAGGCCGCGATCGCCGGATCACGCACGATCTCGAGCGCGACGTCATCGTGCACGTCGGGGTCGCGGAGGGAACGGGCGGCGTCGTAGAGGGCGTCCTTGTCGCTGCCGGGGCGTTTCTTCTCGCCGCGGGCGCGGTCGAACAGCCGAGCGCCCATCTCGCGCATGAGGGCCGTGTCGACCCCCGCGGCGATCTTGAGATCGGCCGCGTGCTCCCACGTGGCGAAGTCGTCGGCGAAGGCCTCGAAGCGGAAGCGCCAGACGCCCTGCTCGAGAGGCGCCACCAGCGTCGACCAGCGGTCGAAGCCGTCGTTGAGCGGGCTCAACCGGTGCAGGGACTCGTCTCCGGACGGCGAGAACAGCCGGACGTTGACCCCGATGCGGTCGTGACCCTCGCGGAACGCCGTGACCGTGAACGGCACGGCCTCGCCGACGAAAGCCGACGGACGGAAGCGTCCGCCCGGGACGCTGGGGTGAGGCAGCGCCATCGGGATGCGCGGGGTGACCACGCTGCGCGAGGTCGGCGTCGGCTTGACCGGACGCACCGGGATCGAGGCGGCGCTGCGCCAGGGCAGCTCGGGCGTTTCAGTCGTCGTGGTGGCCACGGATCGAACCTATCGCGGGGTGGCGACGTTGCCCCATCGTTTCATCCGGCCTTGACAGGCTGAGCCGTCACGTCGGGCGGGTGGGTCCGGCGTGACGCCGTTTCTCACTCCACGCGGAACACGCGCATCGACGCCCCCGCGATCGGCAGAACCGTCCCGGGGGCGAAGCGGGCCTCGGTCTCGGCCGGTGCCTCGAGCGCGCTCGACCACAGCTCGACGAAGACCGCGTCGTCGAGGTCGGGCAGCACGATCTCGGTGTCGTCCTCGGTGCCGTGGATGACGACGAGCACGCGGTTCGGCGCCTCTTCTTCGGGGGTCGAGGTGGCCAGGTACTGCAGCGTGCGGTGCGCGGGGTCGTTCCAGCGGTCGCTGGACATCGTCTCGCCGTGCTCGTCGAACCATTCCATCACCGAGGCCGAGGGGATCCGCTCGCCCAGACGCGCGAAGCGCCGGGGGCGCAGGGCGGGGTTGTCGCGCCGCACCTGGAGCAATCGCTGCGTGTGCGCGAAGAGGTCGTGCTGCCAGGGCGCGAGATCCCACGACAGCCATGTCAGCGCCGAGTCGTGGCAGTAGGCGTTGTTGTTGCCGCGCTGGGTGCGCCCCATCTCGTCGCCGGCGGTGATCATGGGGACCCCCGCTGAGGTCAGCAGGGTGCCCATCAGGTTGCGCATGGCCTTGCGGCGGGTGGCGAGCACGCGCTCGTCGGTGGTCTTGCCCTCGGCACCGTGATTGAACGAACGGTTCGTGTCGGCGCCGTCGCGGTTCTGCTCGCCGTTGCCGAGGTTGTGCTTGACGTCGTACGACACCAGATCGCGCAGGGTGAACCCGTCGTGCGCGGTCACGAAGTTGACGCTCGCGAGAGGTCCGCGTTTCTCGCTGAAGGTGTTCGACGAACCCGCCAGGCGGGTGGCGAAGCCTCCGATGCCCACGGGGGCGGTGCTCGCGCGTCGCGCGTAGTCGATGTCGCTCAGCCAGAAGTTGCGCACGCGATCGCGGTAGCGGTCGTTCCACTCCAGCCACCCGTCGCCGAAGTTGCCGGTCTGCCAGCCGCCCATCCCGACGTCCCAGGGCTCGGCGATCAGCTTCGCGTCCGCGAGCGTCTCGTCGCCGCGGATGGCGGCCAGCAGCGGGTGATCGGGGGTGAACGAGTGATTCTCATCGCGGCCGAGGGTCACCGCGAGGTCGAAACGGAAGCCGTCGATCTGCACCTCCTCGCTCCAGTAGCGCAGCGAGTCCAGCACGAGGCGGGCAGCGGCATCCGTCGAGGTGTTCACCGCATTGCCGCACCCGGTCTCGTCGATGTAAGCGCCCTCGGCCGTCTGCCGGTAGTAGGCGCGGTTGTCGATGCCACGAAGGCTCGTGCGCGGGCCGCCGATGCCCTCTTCGGCGGTGTGGTTGTAGACGACGTCGAGGATCACCTCGAGCCCCGCCTCGTGCAACAGCTTGACCATGCCCTTGAATTCGCGAAGCACCGCCTCGGGGCCCTCGGCGCGGCTGGCCGCCGTCGCGTACGGGGCGTGGGGGGTGAAGAAGTTGAGGGAGTTGTACCCCCAGTAATTCGCGAGACCGAGCTGCAGCAGGCGCGGCTCGGTGGCGAAGGCGTGCACCGGGAGCAGCTCGACGCTCGTGATCCCCAGCGCGAGCAGGTGGTCGATCATCGCCGGGTGCGCGAGGCCGGCGTAGGTACCGTGCAGGGCGGGAGGAATGAAGGGATGCCGCTTGGTCAGCCCCTTCACGTGCCCCTCGTAGATGACGGTGCGGTCCAGCGGCACGCGCGGTTTGACCGATTCGCCCCAGTCGAAGGAGCCGTCGACGACGACCGAGCGCCAGTCGCCGAAGCTGCCCGACACCAGGCCGCGCGAGTAGGGCTCGATCAGCAGGGACTGCGGGTTGAAGGTGTGCCCGGGGCCGTGGGGGCCGCCGACGCGGATGGCGTACCGTGCGCCCGGACGCAGCAGGGGAGACGTGGCCTCGAAGACGCCGCCGCCGACGGGGGCCATCGTGATGGTCTCGGTCGCCCAGTCCAGATCGACGTCGTCGAAGATCAGCAGCTGCATCGCGTCGGCCGATCCCGACCACACGCGCAGCGTGCCGCCGTCCGGACCGAGGCGCACCCCCAGGTCGTCCAGGGCGGGGCTCAGCAGGCCGGGACGGGTGGGCGGGGCAGGCTCGGGTCGGACCATGTGTCCTAGGCTAGTGACAGCGGCCGTCGACGTCGGGAGGACCAGGTGCGGGTGTACCTCGATCACGCGGCGACCACGCCGTTGCGCGCCGAGGCGCGCGACGCGTGGCTCGCGGCGCACGAGGTGCTCGGCAACCCCTCGTCGATACACGGCGCGGGCCAGGACGCCCGTCGTCTTCTCGAGGACGCCCGCGAGCAGGTCGCCTCGGCGTTGGGATGCCAGCCCATCGAGGTCGTCTTCACCTCGGGCGGCACCGAGGCCGCGAATCTCGCCCTCAAGGGCCTGTGGTGGTCGCGCGTCGACGGCGCCGACGCGATCGTGCTGCCCGACGGAGAGCACCACGCGACGCTCGACGTCGTCGAGTGGCTCGCCGCGGCCGAGGGGGCGCGCGTGCGCGCGGTGCCGCTCGATCCTCTGGGTCGCATCGTGCCCGGCGAGTTCGCCGATGCCCTCGCGGGAGCCGCCGCTGCCACGGCCCTGGTCGCCAACAACGAGGTCGGAACGCTTCAGGATGCCGCCGCCCTCGCGTCCGCGGCATCCGAGGCCCGTGTTCCCCTGCATCTGGACGCGGTGTCGGCCCTCGGCCAGGTGCCCGTGGACTTCGCCGGGTGGCGCGGGACGGGCACGACGGGCGACGGTCTCGTTGCGCTGTCGGTGTCGGCGCACAAGGTCGGCGGACCCGTCGGGGTGGGGGCCGCGGTGGTGTCCCGTCACGCCCGGGTGACCCCGCTCGTGCACGGCGGGGGCCAGCAGCGCGGGCTCCGCGCCGGAACCCAGGACGTCGCCGGAGCGGTCGCATTCGCCGCCGCCGTCCGCGCCGCCGGGGCGCAGCGCGAGACCGAGGCCGTGCGGATCGCGGGCCTGCGCGATCGGCTGGTGGCGGGCATCCGGTCGTCCATCCCCGACGCCGAGCTGCTCGGCGATCCGCGCGATCGGCTTCCCGGCAATGCGCACGTGCTGTTCCCGGATGCCGCCGGCGAGACGCTGCTGTTCCTGCTCGACATGGACGGGATCGCCGTGTCGACCGGGTCGGCCTGCCAGGCGGGCGTCGCCGAGCCGTCGCACGTCGTGCGCGCCCTCGGCCGCGACGACCGGGCGGCCCGCTCGGTCCTTCGTTTCACCCTCGGATACACCTCGACGGATGATGACATCGACGCCGTGCTCGCGCATCTCGCCCCCGCCTACGCCCGTGCTGTGGCATCCGGCGCCCGTTCAGCGGGCCGTTCGTAGACTGGGACGATGCGAGTTCTGGCGGCGATGAGCGGTGGCGTCGATTCCGCGGTGGCGGCGGCGCGGGCGGTGGATGCCGGCCACGACGTCGTGGGCGTGCACCTCGCCCTCTCGCGGGCGGGCGGAACGCTGCGCGCGGGCAGCCGCGGCTGCTGCACGATCGAGGACGCCATGGATGCCCGACGCGCTGCCGACCGCCTCGGCATCCCGTTCTACGTGTGGGACTTCTCGGAGCGTTTCCGCGACGACGTGATCGACGACTTCGTCGCCGAGTACCGAGCCGGGCGCACGCCCAATCCCTGCATGCGCTGCAACGAGAAGATCAAGTTCGCCGCCCTCCTCGAACGCGCCCTCGAACTGGGCTTCGACGCCGTGTGCACGGGCCACTACGCCACGCTCCTCGACACACCCGAGGGGCGCGAGCTGCACCGCGCGTCCGACAACGCCAAGGACCAGTCGTACGTGCTGGGCGTGCTGACGGCCGCGCAGCTGGCGCACACCTACTTCCCGCTCGGCTCCACCCCCTCCAAGGCGCTCGTTCGCGCCGAGGCCGAGGAGCGCGGGCTCACCGTCGCGCAGAAGCCCGACAGTCACGACATCTGCTTCATTCCCGACGGCGACACCCGCGGGTGGCTCGCCGACAAGGTGGGCGCGGAGCGCGGTGAGATCCTCGACCGCACGGGGGCGGTCGTCGGCTCGCACGAGGGCGCCCACGCCTTCACCGTCGGCCAGCGTCGCGGCCTGCAACTGGGTGTTCCGGCGGCCGACGGCAAGCCGCGCTTCGTGCTTGAGGTGCGACCCGTCTCGAACACCGTCGTCGTCGGGCCCAAAGAGGCGCTCGCGTGCGCCGAGATCGCGGGGGAGCGTTTCAGCTGGGCCGGCCGCGCCCCGCGCGAGGACCGTTTCGCGTGCCACGCGCAGATCCGGGCGCACGCCGAACCCGTGCCGGCCATGGCCGAGCTCGTCGACGGGGTGCTCACGGTGCGTCCCGAGACGCCGTTCGACGGGGTGGCGCCGGGGCAGACCGCGGTGCTCTACGACGGCACGCGCGTGCTCGGTCAGTTCACGATCGACCGTACGGTGTCGGCGGTACCCGTCGGGGCGTGATCCCCGCGCCGCAAGGCCCGCGGGCGATGTCGGACGCCCTGCCTAAGCTGGGACGGTGACCGAGCACGACCAGCTTCCCGACCTGACCCTCGACCAGGCGCGCGCCGAGGCGGCCGACCTGACGCAGCGCATCGTCGACGCGCGCGAGGCGTACTACGGGCGCGATGCCGAGCTTGTCGACGACGCCACCTACGACGGGTGGATGCACCGGCTCGAGGCGATCGAGCGGTCGTTCCCCGAGCTGCAGGGTCAGGACAGCCCGACGCTCTCGGTGGGCGCGGCCGGGGCGACCGATCTCGCCACGATCGAGCACGCCGAGCGGATGCTGAGCCTCGACAACGTCTTCTCTCCCGACGAGCTCCGTGACTGGGCGGTCAAGACCGAGGCGGCAGCGGGCCGTGCCGTGCACTGGCTCAGCGAGCTCAAGATCGACGGGCTCGCGATCAGCCTTCGCTACGAGAACGGCGTGCTGACGTCGGCGGCCACCCGCGGCGACGGCCGGGTCGGCGAGATCGTCACCGAGAACGCGCTGCGTCTCGCGGGCGTCCCGCGCGAGCTGCGGGGCGAGGGGCATCCCGCCCTGGTCGAGGTGCGCGGCGAGGTCTTCATCCCGGTGGCCGCGTTCGAGAACCTGAATCGCCTGCAGGGCGACCTGCGCGAACGCGCGGTGGCCGAGGCCCGGGAGCGCGCCGCGACCCGCCGCGGCGGGCGGTCCTTCGACCTCGACAAGGCGGAGCAGGCGGCCGCGCGACGCTTTCCCGCGTTCGCCAACCCCCGCAACGCCGCGAGCGGGGGACTCCGCCAGCAGATCGAGAAGAAGAGCGGCCTCGAGCTCGAGGCCGGGCTCGCCCGCATCGACGCGCTGTCGCTCTATGTGCACGGCATCGGCGCGTGGCCCGACCCCCCGGTCGCGGCGCAGAGCGAGGTCTACGACCTGCTCGCCGGATGGGGTCTGCCGACCTCGCCCTACAGTCGCGTCGAGTCGGGCATCGACGGGGTGCTGTCGTTCGTCGCGTACCACGGCGAGCACCGGCACGACGTCGAGCACGAGATCGACGGTGTCGTGGTCAAGGTGGACGAACTCGCCCTGCACGACGAGCTGGGTGCGACCAGCCGTGCACCGCGCTGGGCGATCGCGTACAAGTATCCGCCCGAGCAGGTCAACACGAAGCTCCTCGACATCGTGGTCTCTGTCGGCCGAACCGGACGGGCCACGCCGTTCGCCGTGATGGAGCCGGCCAAGGTCGCCGGCAGCGTCGTCCGCCAGGCGACCCTGCACAACCAGGACGTGGTCAAGGTGAAGGGCGTCCTCATCGGCGACACCGTCGTCCTTCGCAAGGCGGGCGACGTCATCCCCGAGGTGCTGGGTCCGGTCGTCGAGCTGCGCGACGGCAGCGAACGCGCGTTCGTCATGCCGGCGGACTGTCCCGAGTGCGGTACGCCGCTGCGTCCGGCCAAAGAGGGCGACATCGACCTGCGGTGCCCCAACGCCCGCTCGTGCCCCGCGCAGGTGCGCGGTCGTGTCGAGCACATCGGCTCCCGCGGCGCGCTCGACATCGAGGCCCTCGGCGAGGTGACGGCCGCCGCCCTCACCCAACCCGAGGTGCCCGAGCGTCCGCCGCTCGACACCGAGGCCGGCCTGTTCGACCTGACGCTCGACGAGCTGGTGCCGATCGAGGTCGTCGTCCGCGACTCCGAGACCGGCGAACGCAAGGTCGACCCCGATACCGGAGAGCTGGTCCGCCGGGCGCCCTTCCAGAAGCTGGGCCCCGCGACCTACCCGCCGGGCAGCGACGACCTCGACCCCGCGGAACGACGGCGGCGCGGCATCCGCAAGGACTACCGCGAGGTACGCCCGTCCGAGCAGGCGACCAAGCTCGTCGCCGAGCTCGAGAAGGCGAAGACGAAGGACCTCTGGCGACTGTTGGTGTCGCTCAACATCCGCCACGTCGGACCCGTGGCCGCGCGAGCCCTCGCGCAGTGGTTCGGTTCGTTGGATGCCATCCGCGCCGCGTCCCGCGAAGAGCTCGCCGCCGTCGAGGGGGTGGGCGGCATCATCGCCGATGCGGTCATCGATTGGTTCGCCGTCGACTGGCACGTCGAGATCGTCGAGCGCTGGACCGCGGCGGGTGTGCGCTTCGCCATCCCCGGACACCCGGGACCGGGGGCCGCCGCCGCAGCCGGGGGAGTGCTCGCGGGTCTGACGGTGGTCGCGACGGGCTCGCTCGAGGGGTACACGCGCGAGGGCGCCCAAGAGGCGATCATCGCCGCCGGGGGCAAAGCGGCTTCGAGCGTGTCGAAGAAGACCGACTTCGTCGCGGCGGGTCCGGGCGCAGGTTCCAAGCTCGCCAAGGCCGAGGATCTGGGCCTGCGGATCCTCGACGCGGCGCAGTTCCGCGTGCTGGTGGAGCAGGGACCCGCAGCACTGGACGCCGCGAGAGGTGACGCCGAGGGAGCGCCCGAATGAATCGCGCCCGTCCGCGCCTTAGTCGGCGAGAATGCGCTCGCGCACCTGTCGGCGCAGCACCTTGCCGATGAGCGAGCGCGGCAGGTCGTCGACGACCACCAGGCGCTTGGGCACCTTGTAGGGCGTCAGGATGCTCCGCGCGAACGCGCGCACGGCCTCGGCGTCGAACTCGCCGGGCGTCGTGGGCACGACGGCCGCCACCACGGCCTCTCCGGCGTGCGCGTCCGGCACGCCCACGACCGCGACGTCGGCGACCGAGGGGTGCTGACGCAGCACGTTCTCGACCTCGGTCGGGGCGACGTTGAACCCGCCCGTGATGATGAGTTCTTTGATGCGGTCGACGATGCGCACGAAGCCGTCGTCGTCGATCGTGACGATGTCGCCCGTGCGGAACCACCCGTCGACGAACACCGCCTCGGTCTCGTCCGGCTTGCCGTAATAGCCCGAGAACACCTGCGGGCCGCGGACGAGCAGCTCGCCGCGCTCGACATCGGTTCGGGGGTCGTCGGGATCGACGACGCGGCATTCGGTGCCGGGCAGGGGCAGCCCCACCGTTCCGGCGACGCGGTTGTCGGCGACCGGATTGGCCATGAGCACGGGGGAGCACTCGCTCAGTCCGTACCCCTCGACGAGATAGCCGCCCGTCGCTCGCTCGAACGGCACCACGAGGTCGTGCGGGAGCGCCATGGCGCCCGAGATCGCGATGTCCGTCCCCGCGAGCGACACGCCCTTGTCGTTCGCGGCCTTGAGCAGTCGTTCGGCGATCGGCGGGACGAGCGGGAGGAAGGTCGCGGGATGCCGCGTGGTCACCGCGAGGACCAGGTCGGGGTCGAATTTGGGGAACAGCACCAGCCGCGCGCCCATCGACATCGCGAAGGTCAGGCACAGCGTCAGCCCGTAGGCGTGGAACATCGGCAGTACCGCGTACACGACGCAGCCCTCGCCGCGGACGATCTGGGGCGTCCACGCCTGCGCCTGGGCGGCGTTGGCGAGCAGGTTGGCGTGCGTGAGCATCGCGCCCTTGGGCGTTCCGGTGGTGCCACTGGTGTACTGGATGATCGCCAGGTCGCCCGAGGCCGGCCGCGGGTGCGTCTCGGGCAGAGGGTCGTGGTGGACCAGGTCGTCCCAGGACACGGCATCCCGGGTCCGGGCGAACAGCGCAGCGCGGGATTCGCGCGCCTTCTTGACCGGCAGGCGCAGCGCCAGGCGCGTGGTCCAGGGCATCGCGCGGGTGATGTCGACCGAGATCAGGGTGTCGACGCGCAGGTCGGCCGGGAACTCCTGGACCGTGGCCACCACCTTGCTCCACACGATCGCGTGCTTCGCGCCGTGGTCCTCGAACTGCTTGCGCAGTTCGCGGGGAGTGTAGAGCGGGTTGTGCTCGACGACCACCGCGCCCAGGCGCAGCACCGCGTAGAACGCCACGATGTGCTGCGGGCAGTTGGGCAGCACGATCGCCACCGGGTCGCCCGCGCGCACGCCGTGCGCGGCGAGGGCCGCGGCGACGCGGGAGATGTCGGCCGAGAGCTGCGCGTACGTGGTCTCGCGACCGAAGAACTGCAGGGCCGGGGCGTCGGGATAGTCACGGGTCGAGGCGTCGACGATGTCGACGAGCGAGCCGCTCACGGGGGCCAGGTCTTCGGGCACCCCCGCGGCATAGCTCGAGGTCCAGGGGCGCGGCGGTTCGAAGCTCGTCACCCCGCCAGCCTAGGCCGAGCCACGCCTCGGCTGCCGTCCTCTCCACAGGCGGCGACGGCGCCGAGCATCGGTGAGGGGACGGTCGCGAGGGGCCGGGCGAACTAGGATTAGGAGGTGTCTGAAATCACTCCCGATCTCGTGCGCCATCTCGGTGTGCTCGCCCGGATCCAGTTGAGCGACGAGGAGGTCCACAGCCTCACCGGCCAGCTGGATGCCATCGTCGACAACATCGCGAAGGTCTCCGAGGTGGCAACGCCCGACGTCGTCGCCACGAGCCACCCGGTCCCCCTCCAGAACGTGTTCCGCCCCGATGTGGTCGGAGAGACGCTCACGCGCGAACAGGCCCTGTCGAACGCGCCGGACCAGGCCGATGGCCGTTTCCGCGTGACCGCGATCCTCGGAGAAGAGCAGTGAGCCGTATGAGCCCCTCCACCCCCGCCGCCATCGCGAAGGAGCAGGGCCGATGACCGATCTCACCCGCCTCACCGCCGCCGAACTGGCAGCTGCCCTCTCCCGCAACGAGGTGTCGAGCGTCGAGGCGACGCAGGCCCACCTCGACCGCATCGCCGTCGACGGCGACGTGCACGCTTTCCTGCACGTCAGCGACCACGCCCTCGACACCGCCGCCGACATCGACCGCCGCCGCGCCGCGGGCGAGCAGCTGCACGAGCTGGCCGGTGTGCCGCTCGCCGTCAAGGACGTGCTGGTCACCACCGACATGCCGTCGACGAGCGGATCCAAGATCCTCGAGGGCTACATGTCGCCCTACGACGCCACGGTCGTCGCGCGGTCGCGCGCGGCGGGTCTGATCCCCCTCGGCAAGACCAACATGGACGAGTTCGCGATGGGCTCCTCCACCGAGTTCTCGGCCTACGGGCCCACGCGCAACCCCTGGGACCTCGACCGCATCCCCGGCGGATCCGGCGGCGGGTCGGCCGCGGCCGTCGCCGCATTCGAGGCACCGCTGGCCCTCGGTTCCGACACGGGCGGGTCGATCCGTCAGCCGGCGCACGTCACCGGCACGGTCGGCGTCAAGCCCACCTACGGCGGCGTGAGCCGTTACGGCGCGATCGCCCTGGCATCCAG
>NZ_CAJYPF010000205.1 GCF_913776565.1 uncultured Microbacterium sp.
CGCCGTGATCGTCGTCGCGGGGCTCGCGGCCTTCGCGGGCGACCTGTGCTGTTACCTCGTGGGGCGCGCGGTGGGCGTCGAACGGTGGCGCTGGATGCGCGGTCCCCGCGTCGCCGCGGCCCTGGACGGGGCGCGGGCACGGCTGGAGCGCAACGCCGCCGTCGTGCTGTTCACGGCACGCTTCGTGCCCTTCGCGCGCCTCGCGGTGAACCTCGCGGCGGGAGCCGCGCGCGTGCAACCCGCGCGGTACCTCGGCGTCGCCGCCCTCGCGGCGCTCGCGTGGGCGGCGTACCAGGCCGTGATCGGCGCCCTCGTCGCGGCTGTGGTGCCGGGGGGACCGGTGGTGGCGGTGGCGGTGTCGGTCGTCGTCGCGGTGGGGATCGGCGCGGGGATCGACCTCGTACTCGCGCGGCGGGCGCGGCGCCGGGCGGCGGCGCGGGGCTGAGGCGCGCGAGCGATCCTGCGAGATTCGGGATGCCGGCCCCGGACGCCTCAGACCAGCGCGAGCGTCCGCTCCGCGGCGTCCACCAACGCGCGACCGTACGACGGGCCGTGGCCCGCGGCGTGCACCGCCAGCGGGTGCAGCTGGTGCAGCGGCACCCGCTCGCGCCACCCGGGGGCGAGCGGCCTCGTCCGGTCGTACGCCACGAGGAGCTCGTCGAGGAACGGGCAGCCGAACAGTGCCAGCATCGCCAGGTCGGTCTCGCGATGGCCGCCGTGCGCGGCCGGGTCGATGAGCACCACTCCCCCGCTCGACCACAGCACGTTCCCGGCCCACAGGTCGCCGTGCAGACGCGCGGGGGGCTCGTCGTCGTCGAACGCCCCGTCGGCGATCAGGGCGCAGGCGCGCGCGACGACCTTGGCGCCCGACGGCGAGAGGTTTCCCGCGGCGACGGCGATCGGCACGAACGGCTGGATGCGCTGGGCGGCGTAGAAGGCGCCCCAGCTCGGGGTCGGGTCGGCGGGCTGCGGGCGCCGGCCGATGAAGATCCCGCCCCGCCACCCCGGCGGCGGGGCTCCGAAGGCCTCGGCACCCGCGGCGTGGGTGGCGGCGAGCGCGGCCCCGAACGCGGTCGCGGCGGCGGTCGTGGGGGCGACCTCGCCGATGCGTTCGAGCGCGATGCGGTCCTCGCGCACCTCGAAGACCCGCGCCGTGGCCGCCCCACCGGCCTCGGCGAGCCAACGCAGTCCCGCGGCCTCGGCGGCGAAGAAGCCCTCGGGGGCGTCCGCCCGGGTCTTCACCAGGTGTTCCATCACTCCAGTCTGTCGCGATGTCGGAGGTCGACGGCACCATGGAGCAATGAGCGACGGCTACGACCCGGACTTCCTCGGCATCCCCCTCCCCCTCCCCTCGCCCGCGCGACCGACGACGCGGCTGGACTATCCGCGGTTCTCTGTCCTGCTCGACGAGCAGCGCCGCTTCGCCGCGGTCACCGGTGTGGTGATCGACGGTGCGACGCTGCGGGACCTCCCGCGCACGGGCGAGTGGCGTCTCGATCCCCGAGTCGACGCCGATGTACAGGCGGGGCCCGAGGTCTACAGCCGCAACGACCTCGACCGCGGGCACCTGGTGCGTCGGCGAGACCCCGGGTGGGGTGACACGTCCGAGGCACGGGATGCCACCGAGGCGACGTTCCACTACACCAACGCCGCACCCCAGGCGGCAGGGTTCAATCAGTCGAAAGAGCTGTGGCTCGGGCTCGAGGACCACGTACTCGCCTACGCCGAGGCCACCGACCAGCGGATCGCGGTGTTCACGGCCCCCGTGCTCGGTGACGACGACCCGCCCTATCGGGGCATCCGCGTGCCGCTGCGCTTCTGGAAGATCGCCGCGTGGCGCGCGGGTGATGTGCTGGTCGCGGCGGGGTTCGTGCTCGACCAGAGCGACCTGGTCGACACGCGACAGAGTCTGGTCGTGCCGCCGCTCGGCGCCTTCCGCACCTTCCAGGTGCCGATCGCCGAGATCGCGGCCGAGGCGGGGATCGACGCCGGTCCGCTCGCCACGGCCGACACGTTCGTGCGACGGGGGCTGCGCCCGGTGGCCGCGCGCGAGCTGCAGGGCACCGACGACATCGTCCTCTGAAGCCCGCGGGGCCGAGGGAGGCAGCCGACGGCCCCGGCGCACCGCGTCACGCACGGTGGCGACGGCCGGAGGCGTACGCAGTAGCCCGGAGCCTCGGCGCACCATGTGACGCACGGTGTCGACGGCGGGGCCACGGGCCGTCCCTCAGTTCCGGCGCACCATGTGACGCACGGTGTCGACGGCGGAGCGACGGGCCGTGCCTCAGTTCCGGCGCACCGCGTGCAGCACGGTGTCGACGGCAGCGGCCGCGTGGCCGTCGCGCAGCTCGGCGTCGGCGCTCGTGCGGGTCACCCGCTCGCAGCGCAGGACGTCGAAGCGCTCGTCGAGCGCCCCGCGCAACAGCTCGGGGGTGTACAGGATCGCCGGGTCGCGCGGCCCGTGCCCTCCGGCGGCGATGTTGTCGACGTCATGCCCGACCACCACGAGCGTCCCGCCGGGCGCGACCCACTCGGCGATGCGCGCGACCGCCGAGGCGCTCTCGGGCAGGTGCAGATAGCACGACACGACCAGATCGACACGCGCCGCGGGTCGCCACGCGTGCACATCTCCCTCGACCCAGTCGATCGCGTCACCACCGGGCCGGGCGGCGGCGAGCGCGAGACCCGCGCTCGAGAAGTCCAGACCGGTGCACCGCCACCCGTGCTCGGCGAGCCACAGGGCGGTCCGCCCGTCTCCGGTCGCGACGTCGATCGCCGTTCCCGCGGGCAGCGCGCCGGTGATCTCGCGGACGACGGCGGGCGGCTGAGTGGCCCACACTCCCCCGGCGGAGGCGCGGTAACGCTCGTCCCACTGCGCGGCATCCATTCGGACTCCTTCTGCTCGCCCCCACCCTAGAGCGCGGGGTCGGCGCGGGGCGCCGTCGTGCGGCGCGCATTTCCTCCGCGATGTGCGCACCCTCGGCCGGGGCACGCCGAAGCCCCGCCGCCTCGGGGCGACGGGGCTGACGCGGGGATCACTCCCCCGACAGACCACCCAGGAGATGTCCGAACGATCGGCCCTCGCCGAGGTACGACGAGG
>NZ_CAJYPF010000206.1 GCF_913776565.1 uncultured Microbacterium sp.
GCGGACGCATCCAGCTGGGTCTGGACGTTGGTCCAGGTCTGCGCGAACCCCATCACCGCACCGGCGTCGCCGGTGAGGTCGTTGAACCAGCCCTTGATCGGCTCGAAATGATCGATCAGCCAGCCGAGGCCGGCGGCGATCAGCGACCCCAAGGGGTCGATGACGGCGGCGACGGTGTCCACCGCGGTACTGAACGCCGCCAGCCCACCCTCGACCCAGTTGCCCGACTCGATCGCGTGCGCGAGCTGCGTGCCGGAGTCCAACAGCCCGGCCCCGCTGAACGGCGTCGCGGTGTCGACGGGACCGGCGATGAGCGCGTTGCTCACAGACCCGCCTCCAACGCCCGCACCCACTCCATGACTTTCTGCTCGTACGCCTCGAGATCCGCGCCGACCCCGACGATCTCGGTCGCCGAACGGCGCACCATGTCCTCCGCGGCGCCGATCAACGAACGGGCGGCATCGGCCGCCACCGTCGCCGGCGGCACCAGGAATGAACACAGCACCCCGAACGCCTCTGCGTTCAACCCGCCGGAAGCCCCCGCGTCCCGTGCCAGGGAGATATCGGATGCCACCGCACCCAACCGGGACGCATGCGACCCGATCAGCTCGGAATCGACGGCGATACGCTCCGCCACGGCGTCAGACCCGGAAACCCATCGGCGCAGACGGCGGCGACTGCCGCTCGATCTCACCCGCCAACCGGTCCACGATCGCCGAGTCCGCACCGAACGCCGCACGCGAGATCTCCAACGCCTGCTCCCCCGCGAGCCGCTGCGCCGCCCCCGCCGTCTCCACGATGAGCCGCTCCAACGCGTCGGGCTGCAGCTCATACGCCGCGTCGGCCAGACGGATACCGACCAGCCGGCCCGTGGCATCCACCGTCACCGCCACCTCGCGTCGCGGCGACGTCGCCGTCGCCCGCACCGCGTCGATGTCCGACTGCACCTGCTGCGCCTGCGCCGCGCGCACCTGCGCCTCAGCCACCTGCTGCTCGATACGGGCGATCGCCGCCTCCGCCTCGCGTGAAGAGAAGAGATCACTCATTCGATCGAGCGTAGCCGGACGCCCCGGCACGCAACGCCCCGATAAGAGAACTCTCATCCAGATCCGGCCTGTGAACGAAGAACGCCCCCTCCCGGAGGAGGGGGCGTTCTCTGTCGTCAGCGTGGATCAGAAGTCCATGCCACCGGTCGGGTCGCCCGCGGGAGCGGCGACCTTCTCGGGCTTGTCGGCGACGACGGCCTCGGTCGTGAGGAACAGACCGGCGATGGATGCCGCGTTCTGCAGAGCCGAACGGGTCACCTTGGCGGGGTCGATGATGCCCTGTGCGAACAGGTCACCGTACTCGCCGGACGCCGCGTTGAGGCCGTGGCCCACGGGGAGCTCCGAGACCTTGTTGGCGACGACACCGGGCTCGAGACCGGCGTTCAGCGCGATCTGCTTGAGCGGGGCCTCGATGGCGACCTTGACGATGTTCGCACCGGTGGCCTCGTCGCCCGAGAGCTCGAGGTTCGCCAGAGCGGTCTTGCCGGCCTGGATGAGCGCGACGCCACCACCGGCGACGACACCCTCTTCGACGGCAGCCTTCGCGTTGCGCACGGCATCCTCGATGCGGTGCTTGCGCTCCTTGAGCTCGACCTCGGTCGCGGCTCCGGCCTTGATGACGGCGACGCCACCGGCGAGCTTCGCGAGGCGCTCCTGGAGCTTCTCGCGGTCGTAGTCGCTGTCGGTGTTCTCGATCTCGCGGCGGATCTGGGTCACGCGACCCTCGATCAGCTCCGACTCACCGGCACCCTCGACGATCGTGGTCTCGTCCTTGGTGATGATGACCTTGCGGGCACGGCCGAGCAGGTCGACGGTCGCGTTCTCGAGCTTGAGGCCCACCTCTTCGGTGATGACCTGGCCGCCGGTGAGGATGGCGATGTCCTGCAGCTGCGCCTTGCGACGGTCGCCGAAGCCGGGAGCCTTGACGGCGACCGACTTGAAGATGCCGCGGATCTTGTTGAGCACGAGCGTCGCGAGGGCCTCGCCCTCGACGTCCTCGGCGATGATGAGGAGCTCCTTGCCCTCCTGGATCACCTTGTCGACGATGGGCAGAAGGTCCTTGATGTTCGAGATCTTCTGGTTCGCGATCAGGATGTAGGGGTCCTCGAAGACCGCTTCCTGACGCTCGGGGTCGGTGACGAAGTAGGGGTTGATGTAACCCTTGTCGAAGCGCATGCCCTCGGTGAGCTCGAGCTCGGTGCCGAAGGTGTTCGACTCCTCGACGGTGACGACGCCTTCTTTGCCCACCTTGTCGATGGCCTCGGCGATCAGCTCGCCGATCGCGGGGTCGGCGGCCGAGATCGACGCGGTGGCGGCGATCTGCTCCTTGGACTCGACCTCCTTGGCCGACGACAGCAGCTCGTCGGTGACGGCCTTGACGGCCTTCTCGATGCCCTTCTTCAGGCTGATGGGGTCGGCGCCGGCGGCGACGTTGCGCAGTCCCTCGCGAACGAGAGCCTGGGCGAGGACGGTGGCCGTGGTGGTGCCGTCACCCGCGACGTCGTCGGTCTTCTTGGCGACCTCCTTGACCAGCTCGGCGCCGATCTTCTCGTACGGGTCGTCGAGCTCGATCTCCTTGGCGATCGAGACGCCGTCGTTCGTGATCGTGGGGGCGCCCCACTTCTTCTCGAGCACGACGTTGCGACCGCGGGGGCCCAGGGTCACCTTGACGGCGTCGGCCAGCGTGTTGAGGCCACGCTCGAGGCCGCGACGGGCCTCTTCGTCGAAAGCGATGATCTTTGCCATAAGTGTGTCGTCCCTCCCGGACGGGTGACTTCCAGATTTTGGCACTCGACGAAAGCGAGTGCTAACTCATTCTGGCACTCGCCCCTGGGGAGTGCAAGCCGCCTCACCCGTCCGGGAACGACGAAGGCCGTGGCATCCGATTCCCGGATGCCACGGCCTTCGATGCAGCGTTCAGGCCAGTCGCACGGACTCCGCCTGCGGGCCCTTCTGCCCGCTGCCGACGGTGAACTCGACGGCCTGACCCTCTTCAAGAACGCGGAAGCCCGACATCTCGATGCTCGAGTAGTGGACGAACACGTCCTGTCCATCGGACACGGTGATGAAGCCGTATCCTTTCTCGGCGTTGAACCATTTGACGGTGCCCTGCGTCATGCGAATCTCCTGTTGCTGAACGACGAGGTCATCGTAAGCACGGGGGATGCCGCGTCGCGGGGCCTTCAGGGCAAAGTTGACGTAGGTGCACCGAAGTGTTTACGCCGCTGAAACACCGGGCTCCGGCGCGGTCAGGACGCCGGGGTTCCGGTGGCCGCGCCGGCCACCTTGTCGAGGCCGAGCACGATGATCAGACGCTTGACGTCGCTCTCGTCGCCCGGGGTGTTGGGATCGTCGGTCGGCTGCAGGAAGTCGCTCTGCGCGACCTCGGCTCCGCCGATCGTCTGCGCGAGCCCCTCAGCCGCGGGCAGGTCGGTGTCGCGGAGATAGTAGATGGTCGTGGTCGCGAAATCCGTGCTGTCGGACGCCCCCGTCTCGACCGAGGAGCCGGGCCACCCCGCGGCGACGATGCGGTCCCGGGTCTCGCCGGTCAGACCGTCGTCGGTCGTCCCGTTCAGCACCACCACCGAGTAGGAGGTGTCGACCACGGCGGGTGTCGTCGGCTCGGCCGAGACCGAGGGGGCGGGGGCTGCGTCATCGCCGAGGGAGATACGCCCCGACGCCACCAGCGTGGCGAAGATGCCGACGATGATGAGCACGAGCGTGGCCAGCGCCGCCCAGAGGAAGACGATCCATCCCCGGGAGCGGGGCTTCTCGGCGCGGTGGGCGCCGACGCGGCCCGAGGCGTCGGGCAGGTCGTCGAAGCGATCCCGAGGGAAGGTCGATCTGGCCATTCGACGATCGTATCGAAGGAAGCTCTGCGCCCCGCGTCAGCGGGTGGCCGAGCGCGTCACGCGAGAACGGTGCAGCTCGGCGGCCTCGTCGCGTCGACGACGCAACCGCCGCACGAGCATCGGGTCGTGGGCGAGAGCCTCGGGGCTGTCGATCAATCGGCCGAGCAGTTGGTAGTACCGCGCGGGGGTGATCTCGAACTCGGCGCGAATCGCCTCTTCTTTCGCACCCGCGTGCCGTCGCCACTCACCCTCGAAGGCGAGGAAGGCCAGGTCTCGGTCCGACAGAGTCACCCGGCAAAGCTACTGCGCCCCGTCTCCGGATCGCGGATGCCACGCCACCCACGCCCCGAGTGGATCCACCTCGCCCAGGACGTCGCCGTCCAGGGCGAGCGAGAACCCTCCGCGCTCGGCATCCACCCGCCGGGTCCACCCGTCGTGCAGAGCCGGCGCGTCGAGGGTGATCCACCGCCCCGCCGCACGTGCGGCGTCGATCACGGCACCACGGTGCGCGCGGGAGACGTGCGCGAGCACCCCGGGGGTGGTGACGACGAGCGTGGCGTCACGCGGAGCCCGGGCGGCGAGGGCGGGCAGGGCCGCCGCGCCGTCGCCCGCCACCAGCAGGGGCGGGTCGTCCGCGGCGATGTCGAGCGCGCCGACGATGCGCTCCCGGCGCCCCTCCTCCCCCGGCCAGACCAGACCGGCCAACCAGGCGCGGTCGTCGGGGTCCCGCGCGTCGAGCGGGTTGAGGTCGATCCCCGCCCGCCAGACGATCTCGGGAACCCGCAGCGCGGGAGAGCCGGAGAGCTCTGAGGTGAGGACCACCGTGCTCGGCCCCGCGGGCGGGTCTACGGCGATGACCTCGGAGCCGCGGCGGTAACGGTACGAATAGCGGTCGGGGTACAGGCAGAGTCCCGCACTCGCCCCCACTTCGATCAGGGCGATCGGCCCGTCGATCAGCGACAGCGCCGGTAGCAGGGTCGCGCAGCGAAGCGGCTCGTTGGTCTGAACACTGCGCCGCCCGCACTCGATGGCGATCGGCTCCGCGTTGTCGACGACCCACGCGGCCCAGGCGTCGATGTCGCCGACAGGGGCTCCCAGCACACGCATGACGGCGAAGACGAGCGGCGGCTGCCGACGGGTGTCGGGGATCGCGGCGAGCGCTGCGGAGAGCTCGCGATCCCGCGAGATGCGCGCCGCCCACTGTTCGTAGACCCGGGATCTTCCCGGGGCCTCGTCGCGCGCGAAGCGCCCGTAGCGTTCGACGACGGCATCCACGGCATCCTGATCCATCGGGAAATTATCCCGCCACGGCCGAGGTCGCGTCGCGCACGAGACAATGGGGAGGACGAAGGAGAGAACACATGACCTACGCCGTCGACAAGTCCGACGATCAGTGGCGCGCCGAGCTCAGCCCCGAGCAGTACGCCGTGCTGCGTCAGGCCGGCACCGAGCGCGCCTGGACCGGTGAGCTGCTCGACGAGAGCCGCGCCGGCCTGTACACCTGCGCCGCCTGCGGGGCCGAACTGTTCCAGAGCGGTACCAAGTTCGACTCGCACTGCGGGTGGCCGAGCTTCTACGAGTCCGTCCGCCCCGAAGCGGTGGAGCTGCTCGATGACAACAGCCACGGCATGCAGCGCACCGAGGTCCGCTGCGCGAACTGCGGTTCGCACCTCGGGCACGTCTTCCCCGATGGTTTCGGAACCCCCACCGGCGACCGGTACTGCATGAACTCGCTGTCGCTGAACTTCACCCCCGAAGAGCAGGCGTGAGCGCACTCGAGGCGATGCGCGACCGCCGGTCGTGGTCGAAGGTCACCGACCTCGCCCCGACCGGCCCCGAGCTCGAGGTGTTCGTCGCCGCAGCCGGCCGCGTCGCCGATCACAAGACGCTGCGGCCCTGGCGCCTCATCGAGATCCGCGGCTCCGATCGCGACCTCTTGGCGCGTGCGCTGAACAAGGCCGACGGCAAGAAGGGGTACTCCTCCAAGCCCCGTCGCGCGCCGCTGATCATCGCGGTGGTCGCCGATCTGCGCTCGAAGAAGATCCCCGCGTGGGAGCAGGAGGCCGTGGCATCCGGTGTCGCCCACATGCTGAGTCTCGCGCTCGACGAAGCGGGCTTCGGCGTCTTCTGGCGCACCGACGACAACACCCGCAGCAAGGTGCTCGCCAAGGCGCACGGTCTCGCGAAGGGCGAGGTGCTGCTCGGCTGGCTCTACGTCGGCGGCAAGCCCCCGCGCACGCGCCCTGTGCGTCGCAAGACGGTGGATGCCGCGAAGCACATCTCACGTCTGCCCGGTGGCAAGAAGCGGCGCCCGGTCGACGAGGCGCGCCTCTGAGCGCGTCCGTTCCGGCGCGATCGACGCCGTCGGCTGCGGCCGACGGCGTCGACGTCTTCTCGGTCGCGTCGCGGCCCTGAGGTGCCGTCGAGCCCCGGGACCGTGAGCGCGCCGTGAGACACCGCAGCGTCGCGCGTTCAGCGGGGGCGACGTCGCCACGGTACGGCGGCGACCGCGACCCCGGCGATCGCGACGCCGGCGGCCAGAAGCGCGACCGGCGTGGAGGGAGCCGCGGGAGCGGGCCAGAGCGCATCCAGCAGCACAGAGGTCGTCAGCAGCCCGACGACCGAGCCGAGCCCGAGCAGCAGCACGCCCGTGCGGCGCACGACGACCGCCGACAAGAAGATGTAGACCACGCCGACCGCGCCGCCGAGATAGAGCCAGGGTTCGGTCGGCACGACCCGAGGGACGTCCACCGCGACGGCGTGGATCACGGCGGCGACGACGAGCACGACCGTCCCGCCGATGAAGTTGACGAGCGTCGCGGTGAGGGGGCTCTCGACGCGGACGCGCAGACGGCCGTTGGTGCCCTGCTGCCACGAGACGCCCGCGCCCGCGACGGCCGGGACGATGAGCATCCACAGGGGGACCCCGCCGAGCGCATCGCCCGACAGGCACACCACGACGCCCGCGATCGCGAGAAGCGCGCCCACCACGCGGCGCACCGTGACCGGCACGACTCCCGCGGGGCCGTATCCGACGCGGTCGAGCACCAGGCCGCCGGTCGTCTGCCCCGCCACGAACCCGACGGTGAACAGGGCCACCCCGATGGTGGCGACGGTCAGGCCCTGACTCGCGACGGTGAAGGCGCCGGCCAGCCCGCCGAGCAGCATCCACGGCGGAAGAGTGCGCGATCGGATGCCGTCGACCAGCCGCGCGAATCCGCGTCGCCCCTCGGGAACGAGCACGGACAGGACGACCAGGATGCCGAGCCCCGAGCTGAACGAGATCGCCGCCGCGACGATCCCGTCGCCGATCTCGGCCCCGAGCGTCCCGTTGATGCGAGCCTGCAGCGCGGTGAGCGCACCGATCAGTACCGCTCCGCCGACGGCGACGCCGATCGTTCCGCGCTCCGACACGGTTCTCCCCTCACGCCCCCGGACTGTGGGCCACCGTCGATCGTACGGCGGCGGCGTCGCGGTCCTCCGCACGGGGTCACGGCGCCACCAGCAGCCGGCGCTCCCGCCGCTCCCGGATGAACGCGCCCACGAACACGCCGATCAGCGCGATCAGCGCGAGCACGCTCACGCTCGCGAGGATCAGGCCGGCGCCCGCCGCGGCCAGATCGAGACCGGGTCGTTGTCGACCGCACCCCCGCGGATGCGCCAGGCTTTCCCCGTGACCCAGCTGCGCCCCGGCCCCCACGACGTCTCGTCGATCCTGGCCGATCTCACCGCCGACCACGTCGATCGCGAGTTTCTCGGCAATGTCGAGTTGCACCTGCCACGCCTGCACGACCTGTTCGTGCAGTTGTACGGCGACCGCGCCGACGGGTTCGAGAGCCTCGCGTCCGTCGTCGACCTCGCCCGGCGGTCGTGGGCGGCGCGGCCGGACGACCTGAAGGCCGTGGACCGCGGGCGGGCGAGCGACCCCGAATGGTTCACCGACGAGCGGATGGTCGGTGGGGTCTGCTACGTCGACCGGTACGCGGGTGGGCTCAGCGGCATCCGGGATGCCATTCCGTACTTCCGCGAGCTGGGGTTGACGTACCTGCACCTCATGCCGCTGTTCGAGAGCCCCGAGGGCAACAGCGACGGCGGCTACGCGGTGTCGAGCTACCGCCGCGTCGACCCGAAGCTCGGCACGATGCAGGAGCTCGCCGAGCTCGCCGCCGAGCTGCGTCGCGCCGGCATCTCGCTGGTGGTCGACTTCATCTTCAACCACACCAGCAACGAGCATCGCTGGGCGAAGAAGGCCATCTCCGGTGACGCGGGGTACGAGGACTTCTACCTGATCTTCCCCGACCGCGAGATGCCCGACGCGTACGAGCGGACCACGCGCGAGATCTTCCCGGACGACCACCCCGGCTCGTTCGTGCAGCTCGACGACGGCCGGTGGATCTGGGCGACGTTCTACCACTTCCAGTGGGACCTCAACTACGCCAACCCCGCCGTCTTCGAGGCCATGACCGGCGAGATGCTGTTCTTGGCCAACCAGGGCGTCGAGATCCTGCGCATGGATGCCGTGGCCTTCATCTGGAAGAAGCTCGGCACCACGTGCGAGTCGCTCCCCGAGGCGCATCTGCTGCTGCAGGCGTTCAACGCGGTCCTGCGCATGGCGGCTCCCGGCCTGCTGTTCAAGTCCGAGGCGATCGTGCACCCCGACGAGGTCGTGTCGTACATCTCGCCCGAGGAATGCCAGATCTCGTACAACCCGCTGCAGATGGCCCTCACCTGGGAGGCCCTGGCCACGCGCGATGCGCGCCTGCTGCAGCAGGCTCTCGAACGGCGCCACGCGCTTCCCCCGGGCACCGCGTGGGTCAACTACGTCCGCAGCCACGACGACATCGGGTGGACCTTCGCCGACGAGGATGCCGCCGAGCTCGGCATCGAGGGCTACCCGCACCGCCGGTTCCTCAACGACTTCTACGTCGGTCGCGCGCCCGGATCGTTCGCGCGGGGCGTGCCCTTCCAAGAGAATCCCCGCACCGGCGACGCCCGGGTCACGGGGACCACCGCCTCGCTCGCCGGGATCGAGGCGGGCGACGCGGGAGGCGGGGATCGCGTCGTGCTCGCGCACGCCCTCGCGCTGTCGACCGGCGGCATCCCCCTGCTCTATCTGGGGGACGAGGTCGCCCAGCTCAACGACTACGGCTACGCCGACCGGCCCGAAGAGGCCGGCGACAGCCGTTGGGTGCACCGCCCGTTCCGTCCCGAGCGGGCGTACGCCGAGAGGACGGATGCCACCACCCCCGCCGGTCGCGTCTTCTCGCGCCTCACACGGCTCATCGACGTCCGTCGTGCAACGCCCGAGTTCGCCGGCAACGAGCTGATCGCCTTCGACGCGCGCGTGCCCTCGGTGGTGGCGTTCCTGCGCCCGGGAGATCACGGCTTCGCCGTCTTCGTCCTGGCCAACGTCGCCGACACGGCGGTCGAGATCGACGCCCTGACCCTCTCGGGTCTCGCCCCCGAGGCTCTCGACATCGTCACGGCGCACCCGGTGTGGCTCGGGGCCGGTCTCACGGTCGCCGCGCACGGGGTGCGGTGGCTGCGCGTCCGGCTGCGCTGAACCCGGGGCCCCGTGACCATCGATCCCCCGCCGGGCCACCACATCCGCCATGTCCTGGCTCTGCTCGCGGGACTGGCGGCTCTGGCGAGCGTGGTGTGGGTGCCCGCGGGCCTGGTCGGCGACCTCGTGATGCTCGTGATCGGTGTGGCGGCCCTGCTGTTCGCGTGGGAGGCGGCGTCACGCCCCGGCCCGCTCCGCGCGGCGGCGATCGGCGGTGCCCTGCTCGCGGGCCTGGTCACCATCGCGGCGGGAGGGATCTTCCTCGTCGCCCTCGCGCGAGCGCTGTCGTGAGCCGGCGGTAGCACGTCTTCCGCGCAACGCCCACCCCGGCGTGGGCGGACGACGGACGTCTACCGTCGAGGCATGAACGACCACGACCTCTCCGCCCTCACCGTGTCGCGTGCCATGGACAACGTCCGCGAGGGCGGCAAGCCCTTCGCCTGCCTCATCGTCAAGGACGGCGAGATCGTCGTCGAGGCGGTCAACCACGTCGCGCAAGAGGGCGACCCGACCGCGCACGCCGAGATCCGCGCGATCCGCGCCGCCGCCGAGAAGGGCATCAGTGACCTCTCCGGCTACGACATGTTCGTCACCGCCTACCCATGCCCCATGTGCCTGGGCGCGGTGTACTACGCCCAGCCCGATCGCCTCGTCTTCGCCGTCACGCGCGAAGAAGAGGGCGAGCACTACGAGGACGGCAACCGGCTCATGAGCCTGGCCACCTTCTACGACGAGTACACGAAGCCGATCGACGAGCGCGCCCTGTCCGCGCAACAGATCCGGGTGGATGCCGCCACCGCGCCGTTCGAGGAGTGGACCGCGAAGCACGGCGATTGACCGCTCGGGTCGACCGTCAGACGTGGGAGTGTGGTGCCGGCTACAGGACTTGAACCTGCAACCCCCGTATTACAAGTACGGTGCGCTACCAATTGCGCCAAGCCGGCGTGGGACGCGGGGCGTCCCGGTCATCGAGTCTAGAGCGACCGGGGCGGCCGCACCGCTCACGGGGTGTGCGTGCCGCTCTCTCGATCCCATTCGAGCGACTTGAACTGCAGGAAGGAGCAGAGATTCCCCGCCACGACCAACTCGGCCGCGAGGCTCGCCATCTCGTGCGGCGAGAGAGTCAGGTCTTCGGGACGCGAGGTCAGCGTCGCCTCCCAGAGCAGCTCGTCGTAGCCGCGAGGCTGCATGTAGATGGACGCCTTTGCGTTCATCAGGTTCATGACGACCAGGCCGGTGTCCTGGCTGTCGGCGTCCTCCTGCTCGACCACCTTGAGCTGGCCCGCGAAGAGGTGCCCCTGTTGCTTGAACTCGTCGACCCACGCGATCAACTGATCACGGGACCGCCGCGGAGGTGAGTCCTCGAGCTCGTCGTTCATGTCACCAGAATCTCATAGAAGGGGTGGGGATCGCCTGCGTGATCAACCGGCGGGGGTGGGCGTGGGAGTGGGGGTCGCGGTCGAGTAGTACGCGTTGCTGTCGACGGTCAGCACGAACTGCGCGAACTCCTTCGCGTCGTTCATGTTGCCCACGTACTCGGTGCCGTTGACGAGGACCGTCGGGGTCGCGGTCAGCGCCTGACCCTTCGTGTCCGGCAGCCCCTTGATCGCGCGATCGGTCGCGGCCTTGGCCCACGCGGTATACGTCTCGTCCTCGATGCACGCGCGCACCGTCGCGATGTCGCTGATCCCGGCGCCCTGCGCCATATCGGCGAGCTGCTGGTCGCTGTAGCCGTCGGAATCGACCGCGGGCTGGTTCGTGAGCAGCTCGTGGTTGTAGGCGAAGAACCGGTCCGAGGCGTGCGTGGCCACGCACGCGGCGGCACCCGCGGCGCGCAAGCTGTACTTCGTCCCATTGGACTTCGACGTGAGCATCGCGACGGGGTAGTACGTCAGCGACGCCGCACCGTCGGTGACCCACTTGGACAACTGGGTCGCGTTGGCGGCCTGGAACTCGCGGGCCTCGGTCGACATGTAATCGACGTACACGCGGATGTCGACGGGCGCCGCCGAGCCCGTGGGCTCGGGGGTCGGCGCGGTCGTGGGGGCCGCAGCTCCCGCTGCCATGGTCGCCGAACTGCCGTCGACGGTCTGATCAGCGAGGGGGTCGGCGACCTGCGAGGCGCTCGTGATGACGAAACCGTCGTCGCTGGCGGCATCCGGAAGCGCCTGTGAACGCGCCTCTCGGGAGTTCAGCGCGGCCGACACACCCACGGCTCCGACGCCGATGACCGCGACGGCGCCGATCGCGAGAAGCGAGCGACGCGCGATGCGCCAGCGCGTCTGCTTCGCCTTGACCTGCTGCGCCTTCTCACGCACCGCCTCGCGACGATCGCGTTCGGCGGGCACGTGCGGGGTCTCGTCGTGGGACATGGAACCTTCCGGGCATAAACGTCTGCCGCATGAAATCGGGGGGATCGCTCGGGTGGGGCGAACGATCAACGATGCTAACGAGGCTGGCTGAGAAATGGCCAGACACGTGCGATACTGACGATTGCGCCCAAGGGAGGGCGCACGGGGTCGCCCCCGTTCATTCCATTCACTACGGATCGTCCGGCACGTACCTGCCGGTGAAGGAGAAGAAAACATGGCGTCCGTCACCTTCGACAACGCAACCCGTCTGTACCCGGGCGGAACCCGCCCCGCGGTCGACAAGCTCAACCTCGACGTCGCAGACGGCGAGTTCCTCGTTCTCGTCGGCCCCTCGGGCTGCGGAAAGTCCACCTCGCTGCGCATGCTGGCCGGCCTCGAAGAGGTCAACTCGGGCCGCATCCTCATCGGCGACCGCGACGTCACCGACGTGCCCCCCAAGGACCGCGACATCGCGATGGTCTTCCAGAACTACGCGCTGTACCCGCACATGACCGTCGCCGAGAACATGGGCTTCGCGCTCAAGATCGCCGGCGTCGGCAAAGAAGAGCGCGCCGCGCGCGTCCTCGAGGCCGCCAAGCTGCTCGACCTCGAGCAGTACCTGACCCGTAAGCCCAAGGCCCTCTCGGGTGGTCAGCGTCAGCGCGTCGCCATGGGTCGCGCGATCGTCCGTCAGCCCCAGGTGTTCCTCATGGACGAGCCTCTGTCGAACCTCGACGCGAAGCTCCGCGTCCAGACGCGCACCCAGATCGCGTCGCTGCAGCGTCGCCTCGGCGTCACCACGGTCTACGTCACGCACGACCAGACCGAGGCCCTGACCATGGGCGACCGCATCGCCGTGCTGAAGGACGGTCTGCTGCAGCAGGTCGGCACCCCGCGCGACCTGTACGAGACCCCGAAGAACGTCTTCGTGGCCGGCTTCATCGGCTCGCCCGCCATGAACCTCTTCACGGCCGACCTGGCCGAGGGCGGCGTGCGCTTCGGCGACCTCGTGGTCCCCGTCGAGGCCGACACCATCGGCAAGGCCCACGGCTCCGAGGTCACCATCGGTGTGCGTCCCGAGGACATCCAGGTCGCCCCGGCCGACGGCCGCGGCCTGAAGGTCGTCGTCGACCTCGTCGAGGAGCTCGGCGCCGACGGCTACCTCTACGGTCACACCGACATCAACGGCAAGCGCACCGACCTGGTCGCGCGCGTCGACGGTCGTCGTCACCCCAACGCGGGCGAGACGGTCGTGCTGGCGCCGGTCCCCGGACACGTGCACGTGTTCGACCTCGAGTCGGGCGAGCGCCTGACCGACCGGGCCATCGCCTCGGCCTGACCCACGCATCGACGCGGCGCGTCCTCGGCATCCCGACCTGGTCGGGCCGGGGCCGCGCCGCACCGTTTTCCCGGAGGCTCCCGTGTCCGAATCGCTCAGCATCACCGCCAGCACCGTCGACCCGGGGCTGCTGCAGCTGCCGTGGTCGACCGGACTGGCCGACTGGCCCAGCAGCCACATCGTCGCCCTCCCCAAGGGCATCTCGCGCCACCTCGTGCGCTTCGCCAACCTCTCGGGCCGTGTCGTGGCGATCAAAGAGACCACCGAGGAGATGGCCCGCCGCGAGTACGACATGCTCGGCAACCTCGACCGTCTCGCCGCGCCCTGCGTCGACCGCGTCGCCGTCATCGCCGGACGTACCGACGCGTCCGGTCGCCCGCTGCCCGCGGCGCTGGTGACCGCGCACCTGCGCTTCTCCCTCCCCTACCGCGCCCTCTTCACGCAGGTGCTGCGCCCGCACACGGCGACCCGACTGGTCGACGCCCTCGCGGTGCTGCTCGTCCGCCTGCACAACGTGGGCTTCTACTGGGGCGATGTCTCGCTGTCGAACACGCTCTTCCGTCGCGACGCGGGCGAGTTCGCCGCGTACCTGGTCGACGCCGAGACGGGCGAGCTGCACGGCAACCGCCTCAGCCCCGGCCAACGCGCGCACGACCTCGACATCGCCCGCACCAACATCGCCGGCGAGATCATGGACCTCGAGGCCGGCGGACGTCTCGAGGGCGGAGTGGATGCCGTGGCCATCGCCGACGGCCTGGTGTCGTCGTACCACTCGCTGTGGGGCGCCCTCACCGACAAGGAGTCTTTCGCGGTCGACGAGTCGTGGCGCATCACCGAGCGCGTGCACCGGCTGAACGCGCTCGGATTCGACATCGGAGAGATGTCCATCCGCACCGCCAGCGACGGAACGCAGGTGTCGATCCAGCCGAAGGTCGTGGATGCCGGCCACCACCAGCGTCGCCTGCTGCGCCTGACGGGTCTCGATGTCGAAGAGAATCAGGCCCGTCGCCTGCTCAACGACCTCGACGAGTTCCGCGCGCGCGTCTCGCGCCTCGGCGCCGATGAGGAGATGGTCGCGCACGAGTGGCTCACCCGTGTCTTCGAGCCGATCGTCATGGCCATCCCGTGGGATCTGCGCGCCAAGCTCGAACCCGCCGAGGTGTTCCATCAGGTGCTCGAGCACCGCTGGTACATGTCGCAGGCACGCGGTCGGTCGGTGCCGCTCGCCGAGGTCGTGAGCTCGTACATCGACGACGTGCTGCGCCACCGCCGCGACGAGGCGACGGTGATGGGTCCGCCCACCGACACCCTGTCGATCCCCACGGTGTCCGACGCCGACGCCCCCGCCACGGGCGAGGTCCCCACCACCGACACCGACTCGGTGGACTGGCGCGACCTGGTCTGACCCCGCCGTCCCGCGAACGGCGAAGGCCGTGGCATCCGGAATCGATCCGGGATGCCACGGCCTTCGACCGTGCGAAGTCAGTACCCGACGGTGAAGCGGCCCCGGGTGTGCTTCGGGTTCTCGATCTCGTCGACGACGGCGACCGCGAAGTCGGCCCCGCCGATGAACGAGTCGCCCTTGTCGTCGACCACGAGGACGTCTCCTCCGTCGCGGTAGGAGCCGGTCCGCTCCCCCGGCGCCCACGAGCCGAAGCCACCGGCCGGGTGCACGTAGAACCAGTCGCGACCGGTGTCGTCCGCCTGCAGATCCTCGAGGATGCCGATCGCCTCGCGCGCCTCGGGCTTGTACTCCTCGGCGAAGCCGTCGGTGTCGATCAGGCGCGGACCGCCCTCGGCGACGAGCGATCCGCCCGCGCCGCCGACGACACCCACGCGCACGCCCTCGGGCAGTGCGGTGACGAGCTCGGCGATCGCCGGGCGGAGCTTGCCCTCCATGTCACCGCGCGGGGCGACGGCCGACACGACGACGTCGACGCCCTCGAGCTGGGCCACGAGCCCCGGCACGTCCAGGACGGTGCCCTCGAGATAGGTCGCGCCCTCGACGCGGTCGGCGGGGACCGAACGAGCGACCGAGACCACGGTGTGGCCGCGGCCCACGGCCTCGGTGACGATATGGCTACCGGCGTAGCCGGTTCCTCCGATGACGGCGATGCGGGGCATGGCGTTCCTTTCTGAGGGGCGGGGTCAGACGCTCGCGCGCAGCGTCGACACCTGATAGAGGGCGACGGATGCCGCGATGCCGGCGTTGAGCGATTCGGTCGCCGTCGAGATCGGGATCGACACGACCTGGTCGCACGTCTCCGTCACCAGGCGCGAGAGACCCTTGCCCTCGGATCCGACGACGATGACGACCGGGCGGTCGGCCAGCTCGAGGGCGGGGAGCGACACGTCGCCGTCGCCGTCGAGACCGAGCACGAACACGCCCTGCTTCTTGAACTCCTTGAGCGTCGCGGTCAGGTTGGCCGCGAGGGCGACGGGGATACGTGCCGCGGCTCCGGCGCTGGTCTTCCACGCGGCGGAGTTGACGCTCGCCGAGCGACGCTGCGGGATGATCAGACCCTGACCCCCGAATGCGCCCGTGGAGCGGATGATCGCGCCGAGGTTGCGCGGGTCGGTCACCCCGTCGAGGGCGACGAGCAGCGGGACCTCGCCGCGGTCGATGATCTGCTCGAGCAGGTCCTGCGGATGCGCGTACGCGTACGGCGGCACCTTGAGCGCGACGCCCTGGTGCACGCCGTCGAAGCCGGCCATGCGGTCGAGCTCGGGCCGGGTGACCTCGAGCACCGGGATGCCGCGGTTCGTGGCGATCGACAGCATCTCCTTGACGCGGTCGTCCATCTCGACGCGCTGCGCGATGTACATCGCGGTCGCGGGGATCTTGGCGCGCAGAGCCTCGAGCACGGAGTTGCGACCGGTGACGGTCTCGGTGTCGTCGCTCGCCTTCGGGCTCTTGCGGTTGGCGTTGCCGCCGACGGCGCGAACGCCCGGCTTCGCCTTGCCGCCGGCGGCGGCGTATCGCTCCTGGGCGGCCTTGCGCTTTCCGGCGGGGTGCCAGGCGCGGTCCTCGGCCTTCGGGGTGGGGCCGCGACCCTCGAGCGCCTTGCGGGAGTGCCCGCCGGTGCCCTTGAGGGGGCCCTTCTTCTTGCCGGGGTTGCGTGCTCCCGGGCGTCCAGGCTTAGCCATCGATACTCCAATTGGTTCCGGCTGGAGTGTCTTCCAGCGTGATTCCCGCGGCGGCGATCGCGTCTCGGATGCGATCGGCCGCGGCCCAGTCCTTGTCGGCGCGCGCGTGCGCGCGCTGCGTGATCATCGTCTGGACGAGGGCGTCCAGCGCGGCGGTCTCGGCGCTGTTCCCGGTGTCACCCCACTGCGACGAGTGGGGGTTGATGCCCAGGACGAGCGTCATCTGCATGACGTCCATCACGTCCTGCTTCGCCTCATCGTACTTGCCGGCGTCCAGCAGTGCATTCCCGGAGCGGATGCTCGTGTGGATCGCGGCGAGTGCGCGGGGAACGGCGAGATCGTCGTCCATGGCCTCGACGAACTCGGGGGGAAGACCCTCTTTCGCCTCGGTCCACCCGGGTTCGACGACGCGCTTCGCGCGATCGAGGAAGGTGCGGATGCGCCCGAGGGCCGTCTCGGCCTCGGCCCAGGACGCCTCGCTCAGGTCGAGCGTGGACCGGTAATGAGCAGACGCGAGGGCGTAGCGCACCACGAGAGGGTCGTGCGCGTCGAGGACATCGGACGCCAGGGTGAAGTTGCCCAGCGATTTCGACATCTTCTGCCCGTCGACCGTCACGAGGCCGTTGTGCACCCAGTAGCGGGCGAACGCGTCGCCGGCGGCGGTCGATTGCGCGATCTCGTTCTCGTGGTGCGGGAAGCGCAGGTCCAGTCCCCCGCCGTGGATGTCGAACTCCGCTCCCAGATAACGTCGCGACATGGCCGAGCACTCGATGTGCCAGCCCGGGCGTCCCGCGCCCCACGGAGACGCCCACGTGGCCGAACCGGGCTCGCCGGCCTTCGCGCCCTTCCACAGGGCGAAGTCGCGCGGATCGCGCTTGCCGCGCGGATCGGCGTCGGCGGCGGGCTCCATGGCATCCAGGCTCTGCCGGGTCAGCTCGCCGTAGGCGGGCCACGAACGCACGTCGAAGTACACGTCGCCCTCGGCGGCGTATGCGTGGCCGCGATCGATCAGCTCGGCGATCAGCTCCTGCATCTGCGTGACCGAGGCGGTCGCGCGCGGCTCGTAGGTGGGGGGAAGGATGCCGACGGCCCCGTACGCGCGCGAGAACTCGAGCTCCATGCGGTACGCCAGCGCCCACCACGGTTCGGTCTCGGTGGCGTTGGCCAGCACCTTGTCGTCGATGTCGGTCACGTTGCGTACGAACGTGACGCGCCCGAAGCGGTGGGCGAGCCAGCGTCGCAGCAGGTCGAAGGCCAGCGCCGCGCGCACGTGACCGATGTGGGGACCGGATTGCACCGTGGGGCCGCACACGTAGACGGTGACGTTCGCGGGGTCGAGAGGGACGAACTCGCGCAGAGCCTGCGCTTTCGTGTCATACAGCCGAACGGTCACCCTCTCAGCCTACCGGCCGCCCCTCGGGGCGACCCGTGCCCGTAACATCGCGCGATTAGCGTGAGGACATGCCTCTCACCATCCACGTCGACGACCTCACCGGCGATGCCACACGCGCCCTGGTGGCCGCGCACCTGGCCGGCATGCTCGAGAACACCCCGGCCGAGAGCGTCCACGCGCTCGACGCCGACCGTCTCGCCGCGGACGGCGTGACGGTGTGGTCCGCCTGGGTCGACGACGAGCTCGCGGGTATCGGCGCCTGCAAGGACCTCGACGTCGATCGCGCCGAGGTGAAGTCGATGCGCGTGGTCGAAGCGCACCTGGGGCAGGGCGTCGGGCGAGCGATCCTGCGGCACATCATGGAGGACGCGCGGGAGCGCGGCATCCGCAGTCTGTGGCTCGAGACGGGGAGCACCGACGACTTCCTGCCGGCGCGGCGCCTCTACGCCAGCGAGGGATTCGAGGAGTGCCCGCCCTTCGCGCCGTACCATCCGGACCCGCTCTCGACGTTCATGACGCGGGAGCTCTAGGCGGGGACGATCAGCGCTGTGGCGAACGCCGCGACGCCCTCGGTCCGGCCGGTGAAGCCGAGACCGTCCGTCGTCGTCGCGCTCACCGACACCGGCGCGCCGCCCAGCGCGGCGGACAGGGCACGCTCGGCCTCGACGCGGCGGGCGGCGAAGCGCGGACGATTGGCCTGCACCTGCACCGAGACGTTGCCGACGCGCCACCCGGCGGCTCCGAGCAACCCGAGCGTGTGGGTGAGGAAGGCCGCCGCGTGCGCCCCGGCGAACTCGGGTCGGTCTGTTCCGAAGTGCGTACCGATGTCGCCGAGGCCCGCGGCCGCGAGGAGCGCGTCGACGATGGCATGGGCGACCGCATCGCCGTCCGAGTGCCCAGACAGCGCCGTCTCGCCCGGCCACTCCAGACCGGCGAGCCACAGGGCGCCATCGCCCCCGAAACCGTGGACGTCCGTTCCCAGGCCTACTCGCGGCATCACGGGCGCAGCCGTCCGCGTCGCGCTGGGCTGCACGACCGAGGCGGCGTGGACGAGCGCACGTGCACGGTCGAGATCGGGGGCCGTCGTGATCTTGAAGGAGGTGTGATCGCCGTCCACCGTGAGCACGTCGTGGCCGGCGGCCGCCACGAGCGCAGCGTCGTCGGTGTGATCCGCGTCGGCGGCCGCGAGAGCCGCCGCGAGGATGTCGCGACGGAAGCCCTGGGGGGTCTGCGCGGCGGCGAGTTCGGAACGGTCGACCGCGGCGGTGACCCGGCCATCACCGTCGACGCGCTTGATCGTGTCGACCACGGGCACGGTCGGGATGACCGCGACGGCGCCGCCGTCGAGGGCGGCGATCACGCGTTCGAACACCGCCGGCGGCGTGAGCGCCCGCGCAGCGTCGTGCACGAGCACGGTCTCGATGTCCGCCCACAGCGCGGACAGCCCCGCGGCGACGGACTCCTGTCGGGTGGCTCCCCCCGCCACCACGGTGACGAGCTCGGCGCGGTCCCCGGCCGCATCGCGCGCGTCGGTCAGCGCGTCGCCCCGCAGCGACTCGGGCACGACGACGACGACCTGCGCGGGCGGCGCGGCGAACACACCGCGTAGCGCGTGATGAAGGATCGACCGCTCATCGATCCCGACGAAGGCCTTCGGCGCTCCCCCGTTCAGTCGCGTGCCGGAACCAGCGGCGACGACGATGACGGCGAGATGGGGAACCGGTCGCAGAGTCACCCGATCACGCTAGCGCGCACGGGAACACGAAGACGCGCACCCGGACGGGTGCGCGTCTTCGTGTGAGTCAGGACGCGAGGACCTCGTCGAGCACGACGCTCGCTCGGTCTTCGTCGGTCTTCTCAGCCAGAGCCAGCTCCGACACGAGGATCTGCCGGGCCTTGGCGAGCATCCGCTTCTCACCCGCGGACAACCCGCGGTCCTGATCGCGGCGCCACAGGTCGCGCACGACCTCGCTCACCTTGATGACATCGCCCGACGCGAGTTTCTCGAGGTTCGCCTTGTAACGGCGCGACCAGTTGGTCGGCTCCTCGGTGAAAGGCGCACGCAGCACCTCGAAAACACGGTCGAGACCCTCTTTGCCGATGACGTCGCGAACGCCGACCAAGTCGACGTTGTCTGCCGGGACCTCGATGACGAGATCCCCCTGCGTGACGTTGAGCTTCAGGTATTTCTTCGTCTCGCCCTTGATGACGCGTTCTTTGACCTCGATGATCGTGGCCGCGCCATGGTGCGGGTAAACGACGGTCTCGCCAACCTCAAAAAGCATGGAGTTATGTCCTTTCGGCAACATCCAGGATACCACAGGCCCGCATGCGCTATTGTTCCGCCCGCTCAGCACCCCTCGACCGGAGCCCTCGCCCGACGTCGCGGGAAACGTGACCGGCACCGCGGACCCCGTAGGATGGACGCGATGCCGTCTGTCGATCTTGGAGGATCCGTGAAAACGCGCCTGATCGCGTCCGTCGCCCTGGGTGCCGCCGTTCTGCTGGGAACGACCGGCTGCAACCTCATCGCTCCGCAGGCGACCACCATCGAGTACTCCGCCTCCGACGGCGTGAACGTGCCCGAGTCGTCGGGCCCCCTCGCGGTGCGCAACGCCCTGATCGTCGCGAACGGCGACGGCACGGTCGGCAACTTCGTCGCCGCGATCGTGAACAACACCACCTCGGCGCAGACCCTGCGCCTCGAAGTCGGCGAAGGATCGTCGGCGGTGAAGTCGTCGGTCGTCGTCCCCGCCAGCAGCACCCTCAGCCTGGGCGACCTGTCCGACGACGTCGAGCCGCTGCGCCTCGACGACATCGACGCGGTTCCCGGCACCACCGTGCCCGTGTACTTCCAGTCCGGAGACGGCGAGGGCGCGCTCATGCAGGTGCCCGTGCTCGACGGCGGCCTCGAGTACCTCTCCCCGCTCGCCCCCACGGCCGAGCCCTCGATCACCATCAAGCCGACGCCGTCGGGAACGTCCGCGGTCACGCCGACGCCCACGGCATCCCCCTCGTCCTGAGATACGACGAAGGCGCCGGCGGTTCTCCGTCGGCGCCTTCGTCGTTCCCGGAGGCTCACGCCTCGAAGCGGTACCCCAGTCCCCGGACGGTCACGAGCATGCTCGGTTCGCTCGGGTTCTGCTCGATGCGGGAGCGGATGCGCTTGATGTGCACGTCGAGCGTCTTGGTGTCGCCGAAGTAGTCGGTGCCCCACACCCGGTCGATGAGCTGCCCGCGGGTGAGCACGCGGCCCGCATTGCGCATGAGCACCTCGAGCAGCTCGAACTCCTTGAGCGGAATGTTGATCTCGCCGCCGTCGACGGCGACGGTGTGGCGGTCGATGTCGAGCACGACGCGGCCCCCCGACAGCACCCGGTCGTCGAGGTCGCCCTCCTCGGGCGAGCGGCGGCGCAGGACCGCGCGCATCCGGGCGAGCAGCTCGCGCGTCGAGTAGGGCTTGGTGACGTAGTCGTCCGCCCCCAGCTCGAGCCCCACCACGATGTCGACCTCGGAGTCCTTGGCCGTCAGCATGATGATCGGCACCTGCGAGGTCAGTCGCAGCTGTCGGCACACCTCGGTCCCCGGCATGCCGGGAAGCATCAGGTCGAGCAGGATGATGTCCGCTCCGCGCTCGCGGAACGCCGTGAGGGCCAGGGCGCCGTCCTCGGCGATCTCGACCTCGTACCCCTCGCGGCGCAGCAGGTAGGCGAGCGGGTCTGCGAGGTCGGGCTCGTCCTCGACGATCAGAACGCGGGTCATGCGGTGTCTCCCTTCACGGGTACGGGGGTCGTGACAGAGCCCTTGCGGCCCTTGCGACGCGGTTTGGGACGGATGCCGTCCAGGTCGGGCGCCTCGGTGAGCGGGAGGCGGATGGTGAACGTCGAGCCGCGGTCGGGCTTGGACCACAGTCGCACCTCGCCGCCGTGGCGCTGCACGGCGTGCTTGACGATCGACAGGCCGAGACCCGTGCCGCCGGTGCGGCGGGACCGCGCCTGGTCGGCACGGTAGAAGCGCTCGAAGACGCGGTGCTGATCGCTCTCGGGGATGCCGATACCGCGGTCCGTCACGGCGATCTCGACGACGTCGTCGTCCAGCTTGATCCCGACTCCGACCTTGGACCCCTCGGGCGAGTACGCGATCGCGTTGGCGATGAGGTTGCCCACCGCCTCAGTGAGGATCTGCGGCTCGCCGCGGACCCACAGGCCCTTCGTGCCGCCGCGCACCACGGTGACCTGGGCGGAATCGGCCTGGATGACGTGGGCCTCGACGGCCGCGGTGACGACCTCGTCGATCGATACGTCGCGGACGTCGCGCAGCTCGTCCGCGGCCTGAAGGCGCGAGAGGCTCAGGATGCGCGTGACCAGGGCGCTCAACCGCGCCACCTCCGCCTGCATGCGCGCGGCGAAATGCCGCACCTGCGCGGGATCGTCGGCCGCCGATTCGATCGCCTCGGCGAGCAGGCTGACCGCGCCGACCGGCGTCTTCAGCTCGTGGCTGGTGTTGGCGACGAAGTCGCGGCGCATCTCTTCCACGCGCTCGCGCTCGGTGATGTCGCGCAGCACCAGCAGCGTGAGTCGGCCCGAGATCGGCGTGGCGCGCACCGCGACCAGACGGGGCTCGGCGGGCGCCGCCCCGCGGCGGAGGCGGAGGTTCTCGGCGATCCCGGCGCCGGTGTCGCGGGCGACACGCGCGACGCGCTTGAGCTCCTCGCTCGCGATCACCTCGCCCGCCTGCACGCCGAACACCTCGGCGGCGGGCGAGAGGGCCAGCACGGTCGACGACATGTCGCACACGAAGGCGGGGTCGTCCATCGCCTCCAGCATCGCGTCCACACCCTCGGGGACGTCGACCGAGGTCTGCGCCAGCGAACGGTTGCGCAGTCGCAGAGCGCCGACCACGAGGGCGACGATCGCGGCTCCGATGAGGACTCCCGCCAGGAGCGCGAGCAGCGCGAGCTGCGTTTGTTCCATTGCTCCAGCGTAGAGGCGCGCATCACGCGTCACCCGCCGTTCACCCCCTCCGGGGCGGCTGCAGACGTTACTATTCACTGTCACAGCACCACTCGTTAACCTTCGCTGGGAAGAATCCCGGAGGTTGCGGGACACACTTGTGCCGTGCCGCCGACGAGGAAGGTACCCGCCATGCGCGAAGTATTCCACCAGTCCCTCGAGGACGTCCAAGCCCGCCTGGTCGAGATCGCCGACCTCGTGACCGTCGCCATCGACCGGGCCACGCGCGCGTTCGGAACGAGCGACGTCGCGCTGGCCGAAGAGGTCATCGAGGCCGACGCCATCATCGACGAGAAGGCCTTCGAGCTCGACGAGCTCGCGATCGAGATCCTCGCGCGCCAGCAGCCGGTCGCCCGCGACCTGCGCATCGTCGTCACGGCGCTCCGCGTGAGCGCGTCGCTCGAGCGCATGGGCGACATGGCCGAGCACATCGCCCAGCTCGCGCGTTCGCGATTCCCCGAGCGTGCCATCCCCAAGGGCCTGAAGACGACGTTCACCCGGATGGGCGAGCTCGACGTCGAGGTGGCCCGCAAGCTCGCCGAACTGCTGCGCACGCAGGACCTGCGCATCGCCGAGGCGATCCGCGACGCCGACGACGACATCGACGAGCTGCACGTCAGCGTGTTCGAGAAGGTGCTCGGCGACTCGTGGAAGGGCGAGGCCACCGCGACGGTCGATGCCACGCTCGCCAGCCGCTACCACGAGCGCTTCGCCGACCATGCGGTCTCGGTCGCCAAGAAGGTCGTCTACCTGGCGACCGGCGACTGGGCCGGCGCCGACGACGAAACCGCCCACGAGCCGAGCCCGGTCATCTGATCACGGCCTGAACGAAGAAGGGGGGTGGATGCCACGGCATCCACCCCCCTTCTTCTGTTGCGGCGTCAGTGCTTGTTGCCCTGCGCGGCGACCGCGGCGGCTCCGGCCGCGGCGGCCTCGGGGTCGAGGTACTCGCCCGGACCGAGGGGCTTGAGGTCGTCGTCGAGACGGTAGACGAGCGGGATGCCCGTGGGGATGTTGAGCTCGGCGATGTCGGCGTCGCTGATGCCCTCGAGGTGCTTGACGAGGCCCCGGAGCGAGTTGCCGTGCGCCGTGACGAGCACGACCTTGCCCGCCTGGAGGTCGGGCACGATGTCGCTGTGCCAGTAGGGCAGCATGCGGTCGATCACGATCGCGAGCGACTCGGTGTCGGGCACCTCGCCGTCGATGCCCGCGTAGCGCGGGTCGCCGACCTGGCTGTACGGGTCGTCGGCGGGCAGCGGCGGCGGCGGAACGTCGAACGAACGGCGCCACAGCATGAACTGCTCGTTGCCGAACTCCTCGAGCGTCTGCGCCTTGTCCTTGCCCTGCAACGCGCCGTAGTGGCGCTCGTTCAGACGCCACGAGCGCTTGACGGGGATCCACAGGCGGTCGGCCGCGTCCAGCGCGATGTTGGCGGTCTGGATCGCGCGGCTGAGCACCGAGGTGTGCAGGACGTCGGGGAGCACGCCGGACTCGGCCAGCAGCTCGCCGCCGCGCTTCGCCTCGGCCTTGCCCTGGTCGGTGAGTCGCACGTCGACCCAGCCGGTGAACTGGTTGGTCTTGTTCCACTCGCTCTGCCCGTGGCGGAGGAGGATCAGCGTGTGAGGCATGTCTCCATGCTAGCGACGCGGGGCGCTCGCGCCCGTGCGCATCCTGGCATCATGTCGGAGTGACCCCCTCGCCCGTCGGACGCCCCACGCGCGGCACGACCGGGGTCAACCGGCTGCGTCGCATCGACCGCTGGATCGCACGCCACCCGGTGCTGCGGCGCACCGACGACCCCCTGGTCGTCGACCTGGGCTTCGGGGCGAGCGCCGTCACACCCCTGGAGCTGTTGGCGCGCCTGCGATCGCAGCGACCGGATGCCGAGGTCCTCGGCCTCGAGATCGATCCCGACCGCGTCGCGCGGGGGCGGAGCCAGGCCGAGGGCATCGAGGGGGTGTCCTTCGCGCGCGGTGGGTTCGAGGTGCCCCTCCCCCGCGGACGTCGCCCCGCCGTCATCCGGGCGATGAACGTCCTGCGCCAGTACGACGAGGCCGACGTCGCCGACGCCTGGGGCCGGATGTGCGCGCGACTGCAGCCCGACGGCATCCTGGTCGAAGGCACCTGCGACGAGATCGGGCGCATCGCGACGTGGGTGGAGATCGGGGCGGATGCCGTCCCCCGCACCCTCACGGTGTCGCTGCGCCTCGCGGGCCTGGACTCCCCCGCCATCGCCGCGGAACGCCTGCCGAAGGCACTCATCCACCGCAACGTCGAGGGGGAACGCGTGCACGGGTTCGTGGCATCCCTCGAACGGGAGTGGGCCCGCGCCGCGGCCGTGGCCCCCTTCGGGCCCGTGCACCGCTGGCGGACGGCGATGCTCGCCCTCGCCGCCGACGGCTGGCCGCTCGTCCGGCGCGAGCGCTGGCGCCTCGGCGAAGTCGGGGTCGCATGGCAGGCCGTGGCCCCGCGCTGAACTCTCCCTAGATCCGGGGCAGGAGCCCTCGCGCCTCGGCGGTCGGCATCCCGGCGGCCACCAGCAGGTCGACCGCGAGCGGTCGCAGAGCGGCGACGAGGTTGAGTTCTCCGACGCCCCCGTCGGGCAGCAGGACGGACGGGTCGAGGCGGCGCGTGATCGCGGCGATCGTCTCGCGCGCCGCGGGCTCGAGCGAGATGTCGTCGAGACCGTCGCGCACGAGCCCCGCACCCCGGGCGAGTTCGGCGAGCAGGTCGGCGGGGATCGGACGCGCCTGCCCGTCAGCGCACAGGTACGCCGCGCGCCGGGCGACCACGCGCAGGTTGCGGGTCGCCAGGTCGAGGGCCTCGCGCACGCGCTCGTGCCGCTGCAGCTCCGCCCGCTGGCGGCGCAGGAAGGGCGAGATGCGGGCGACCTCGCGACCCGACTCCAGCGACCCGCTCCACGCGTCGACGTAGGTCTGCAGCGACCGCGCGCGCTCGAGGCCGCGTTCCGCCCGGGCGCGGTCGCCCTTGCGCAGCGCGCGGACGATCGTCGAGACCGCGGCGTCGAAGGCGTCGAACAGCTCGTCGGCGTCGCGCAGCTCGGTGCGGCGGAGCGTCCGCGGAATGAGGGCCGTCACGATCAGGGCCGCGACGCCTCCGATCGTCCCGTCGACCAGCCGCAGGAACGGCGCGCCCGACACCAGCACGAGGGCGATCAGCGACTGCACCACGGCGGCCAGCGCGAACCCGGGCTGGGGCGACAGGAACCGCGCCACCACCAGCGTCACCGTCATCGCGAGCGCGATCTGCCACCAGCCGGCACCGGCGATCAACAGCACGACCTCGGCGATCAGGATGCCGACCAGCATCCCCAGCACGGTCTCGGCGACGCGCCACGGGCGGGCGTCGCGGACGAGCCCGAGGCTCGACACCGTCACGGTCGCGGCCAGAAGGGGTACGGGATGGCCGAGCACGAAGTGGGCGAAGGCGAACGCCGCGGTCGCCGACACGACGATCTGCGCGATCGCCGGTACGGACTCGCGTACGCGGTGGACCCGTCGGGCCAGTGTCGTCCGCCACCGCGATCGAGCGACGACGACCCCGACCGAGGTCGACGACGCCTCGCCGCTCATTCCGCGGCGCGGCGGCGACCGAGTCGCGGCAGACGGGGCACCGACGCCGTCGCACCGGCGTCGGCGGGGACGACGGTCTCGGCCGACGCCGCGAGCGGGCCATCCGCGGTGTCGACGATGAGCGGCAGTCCCTCGGGGGCGTTGCGCTTGACCAGAGCCAGGGCGATCGGCCCCTCCTCGTGGTGCACGGCCACCGAGGTGATCGCGCCGATCACGTCGTCACCGGCGCGCACCGCGTCGCCGCGGGCCGGGAGGACGTTGTCGCTGCCGTCCAGCTGCAGCGCGACCACGCGACGCGGCGGGTGACCGAGGTTGTGCACCTTGGCCACCGTCTCCTGCCCGCGGTAGCAGCCCTTCGACAGGTGCACGGCGGTGCGGAGCCAGTCCATCTCGTGCGGCAGCAGACGGTCGTCGGCGTCGATCGCGACCCGGGGGCGCCACGCGGCCACGCGCAAAGCCTCTACGGCGTCGAGCCCGGCGAGCGACTGCTCGCCCCGCGCGGCCTCGCCCAGCAGATCCTCGTACTCGGTGGCATCCACGATGGCCTCGGCCCAATCGCGATCGCGTCCCGGGTGCGGGTCGACGCGGGCGTAGCCCCATCCCCCCGGCGCGACGTCGGGCCACGGGTCGACCCACACGGGCGCGACGGCGCGGCGTTGCGACACGGCGGCGCGGGCACCCCCGACGACGAACAGCTCGCCGGAGCGGTCGCGCACCTCGACGCGCAACCGGAAGCGCATGCGCGTCAACCACGACGCGAGGGCGTCGGCGTCGCCGGCATCCACGATCAACCACGTCACCTCGCCGTCGTCGACGACGGAGGCCGCGTGCTCGACGCGTCCCTGCGGATCGAGGATGAGCAGCTCGGTCGACACACCGGGAGCCAGGTGCGTGAGCGCCTGCGACGACAGCGAGTCCAACCAGCTGCGGCGGTCCTCACCGGCGACCGAGATCACGCGGCGATCGCCCAGCGGGGCGAGGGCGGTCCCGGATGCCAGGCGGCGCTGCTCGGCGACGGGCGAACCCACGTGGCGAAGGCCCCGCTCGTCGGTCACCGCGCCGGGGATGTCGGTCAACGAGGACATGGTCACTCCGCCCGGGCGAGGCGCGCCGAGGCGTGCGAACCGAGCTCACGCCCGAGAGCGGCGATGTCCCAGGCCCAGAGCAGATGGTTGTCGACGAGTCCGTACAGGCGGGTCGCCGCGGTGTAGGGCTTGGCTCCCGCGGTGCGCACGACGGCATCCGTCGCCAAATCGATGCGCGGGCCCTTGACCTGACCGACGTAGAGCTCGAGCACGCCGTCGGCGTGGGCGAGGCTCACCTCGATGTCGAAACCGCCGTCTGCGTTGCGCAGCGCCTCGACGTCATCGGCGGTGCGGGTCACCGGTTCGGCGGTCGCGGGCAGAAGGGCGGGCCCCGCGTCGGAGTCCGTCACGGGACGAGCCAGGCGCCAGTATCCGATCTCGGACACGAGCGGGCGGCGCTCGGCGCCGTCGATGAGCCAGGCGTCGGCCGAGTAGTTGAGGAACGCCCCGCCGTCGTGGCTGAAGCTCACGCGGTGCGCGAACTCACCCGAGAACGAGCGGCCTGCGGCTTCGTAGTCGATGACGCCCGTGCCCTCCCACACGCCGACGAGCCACGAGAGGGGGACGAGGTCGGCCGGAAGGTCGGTCGGGATCTCGATCACGGGGCGCTCAGCGCTGGCCGCGGTAGAGGTTCCAGATGACCGTTCCGGACACGAAGGCGATCGCCAGCGAGGCGAGGCCGAGAAGTCCCACGAAGAACGCTTCGAGCGCGAAAAGGTCCATGCTCACCACCCTATCCCGAGACGAGTGCGGCCAGCCCGAAACCCATCGTGATGACGCCCAGCACCACCAGCGCACCCAGGGTGCTCAGCGCCATACGCTGGATGAACGCCTGCGAGCGCCCGTACCAGAGCTGGACCGCGAACGACACGATGACGCATCCGCCCAGGGCGACGCTGACCCACTGGGCGCGCCACCCCGCGGGGGCGAACAGGCCGATGAGGACGCCCGCGATCGCCGCGAGCACCCACACGGCGACGACGCCGCCGAAGGTGCGGCGCGGTGCGAGATCCGGGGTCGACATGCTCTCATCTTCGCCCACGACGCCCGCTCGCGCACGCGCATCGCCCCGGAATCGGATCGGCGCGGCGCGTCACTCTAAGATGATCGGGTGCGCGGCCCGCCCGCGCTTGGAGGTCGATGTGGCTCAGCTTCTTGTTCTCAGCTCCGCCCCCGGCGGGGGTGCAGCGCTGCCCGCGCTCGAATTGCTCAGCCATCGCGTGCGCCAGATCCCGGCCGAGGCGGCCCAGCTGATCAACGCGCCCAGCGCGGACGTCATCTTCATCGACGCGCGCTTCGACCTCGTCGGGGCGAAGTCGCTGTGCAAGATCATGACGACGACGGGCGTCGAGGCACCCCTCGTGCTGATCGTGACCGAGGGCGGTCTGACCGCGGTGTCCACCGACTGGGGCATCGACGACGTCGTGCTGGTGGGAGCGGGTCCCGCCGAGATCGACGCGCGCATCCGCCTCGCGATGGGGCGCCGCGCCGCCGACCAGGTGTCGACCCGCATCCAGACCTCGGGCATCACGATCGACGAGTCCTCGTACTCGGCGAAGGTGCACGGCAAGCCGCTCGACCTCACCTACAAGGAGTTCCAGCTCCTGCACTTCTTCGCCACCCACCCCTCCCGCGTGTTCACGCGCGAGCAGCTGCTCAGCGAGGTGTGGGGGTACGACTACTTCGGCGGCACCCGCACGGTGGACGTCCACGTCCGGCGCCTGCGCGCCAAGCTCGGCGATCTCGAGCAGCTCATCGGCACGGTCCGCAACGTCGGCTACCGCTTCAACGTGTACGAGGACGAGGCGCCGGCGACGGCATCCGCCCCCGCCTGACGACCCGCGCACCGGCCGTTCACGCGCGTGTCACCGACCCCTGCAATGATGTGGGGATGATGGAACACGACGCGCTGGATGCCGGGCTCGGCGACGCCGACGACGACGACTTCGACGAGGCCGTCGAGGCCGACGACGACCAGCTGCCCGACCACCGCTACCTCGATCGCGAGCTCAGCTGGCTCGCCTTCAACCAGCGGGTGCTCGAGCTGGCCGAGGACCCCGCGGTCCCCGTCCTGGAGCGCGCGAACTTCCTGGCCATCTTCGCCAGCAACCTCGACGAGTTCTTCATGGTGCGCGTCGCCGGCCTCAAGCGCCGCATCGTCACCGGTCTCGCCGTTCCCACCAACGTCGGGCGGGCCCCGCTCGATGTCCTCGCCGACATCTCCGCCGAAGCGCACCGTCTGCAGCTGCGTCACGCCGCGGCCTGGACCGAGAAGGTGCGCCCCGCCCTCGCCGAATCCGGCATCGAGGTCGTGACCTGGGATTCGCTCGACGCGGCGACCGCCGAGCGGTTGACCGAGTACTTCCAGCGCAACGTGTTCCCCGTGTTGATGCCCCTCGCGGTCGATCCGGCGCACCCGTTCCCCTACATCTCGGGTCTGTCGCTCAACCTGGCGATCCGCATCCGCAACGCCCGCACCGGTCGGCAGGAGTTCGCGCGCCTCAAGGTGCCCCCGATGCTCCCCCGTTTCGTCGAGGTGCCCGGCGACGGCCCCGGCGTGCGGTACCTCCCGCTCGAGGAGCTCATCTCGAATCACCTCGGCGACCTGTTCCCCGGCATGGAGGTGCTGGACCACCACGCGTTCCGCCTCACCCGCAACGAGGACATGACGATCGAGGAGGATGAGACCGAGAACCTCATCCAGGCCCTCGAGGCCGAACTGCTGCGCCGCCGCTTCGGCCCGCCGATCCGCCTCGAGATCACCGAGGACATGGATGACGTGACGCGGGCGCTGCTGCTGAGCGAGCTCGACATCACCGAGCAGGAGGTCTACCGCCTGCCCGGGTCGCTCGACCTGCGCGGCCTCTTCGACCTGTCGCGCATCGACCGGCCCGACCTGCACTACCCCCCGCACGTGCCCAAGACGGCGCTGGCCTTCCAGCCGCCCGAGCAGAACGGTCGCGCCGACCTGTTCGGAGCGATCCGCAAGGGCGACGTGCTCGTGCACCACCCGTACGAGTCCTTCGCGACGAGCGTGCAGGCATTCCTCGAGCAGGCCGCCCGCGACCCGCACGTGCTCGCCATCAAGCAGACGCTCTACCGCACCTCGGGCGACAGCCCGATCGTGCAGGCGCTCATCGACGCCGCCGAGGCCGGCAAGCAGGTGCTCGCGCTCGTCGAGGTCAAAGCGCGCTTCGACGAGGCGAACAACATCGTCTGGGCGCGCAAGCTCGAGAAGGCCGGCGTGCACGTTGTCTACGGCCTGGTGGGGCTGAAGACGCACTGCAAGCTGGCCCTCGTCATCCGCGAAGAAGAGGGGCGCCTGCGCCACTACAGCCACGTGGGTACCGGCAACTACAACCCCAAGACGAGCCGCATCTACGAGGACTTCGGCCTCTTCACCGTCGACGACCAGGTGGGGCGCGATCTGACGCGTCTGTTCAACGAACTGAGCGGTTACGCGATCGAGAAGAAGTTCAAGCGTCTTCTCGTCGCCCCTCTGCACCTGCGCAAGGGGCTGCTGCGTCACATCGACAAGGAGCGTCAGAACGCCCTCGCCGGCAAACCGTCGGGCGTGCGCATCAAGGTCAACTCGATGGTCGACGAGCAGATCATCGACGCGCTGTACCGTGCCAGCCAGGCGGGCGTCCCCGTCGAGGTGTGGGTGCGCGGCATCTGCTCGATCAAGCCGGGCGTCCCCGGGATGAGCGAGAACATCACGGTGCGTTCGATCCTCGGCCGCTACCTCGAGCACTCGCGCATCTTCACCTTCGTCAACGACGGCGATCCGCAGGTGTTCATCGGCAGTGCCGACATGATGCACCGCAACCTGGATCGCCGTGTCGAGGCTCTCGTCCGCGTGGTCGACGAGAACCAGGTGCGCGAACTCACCTCGCTGTTCGATTTCGCCATGGACGACGCCACGAGCTCCTGGCATCTCGGTTCCGAGGGCGAATGGGTCCGGCACAGCGTCGCCGCCGACGGCACGGCCCTGGTCGATCTGCAGGATCGCACCATGGCGCTGGTGCAGCGCAAGCGGCGCGCGCGGACGGCCCGATGACCGAGACCGCGGTCTATGCCGCCGGCGGCGTCGTGTGGCGGATCGTCGAGGGCAAGCTGCGCATCCTTCTGATCCACCGCACGAAGTACCGCGACCTGACCCTGCCCAAGGGAAAGGTCGACCCGGGCGAGACGCTCGCCGAGACGGCGGTCCGCGAGATCCGCGAAGAGACCGGCCTGCGCGTCGCGCTCGGCGTGCCCGTCGGGGTGTCGCGCTACCGGATGCCGAACGGCCGCACCAAGATCGTGCACTACTGGGCCGCCGAGGCGACGGAGGCCGCCGTGCGCACGTCGAGCTTCGTCCCCAACAAAGAGGTCGCCGCGATCGAGTGGGTGAGCCTGAAGAAGGCGCGCAAACACCTCAGCTACCCGGTCGACATCGAGATCCTCGACGAGTTCAGCCGCGTCGTCGACGAGCAGGCGCTGCCGACCTTCCCCATCGTCGTGCTGCGGCACGCCAAGGCGCGATCGCGCGACGAGTGGGAGGGCAGCGACACCGCCCGACCGCTCACCACCCGCGGACGGCGGCAGGCGCAGGGGATCGTCGGTCCCCTGCTGGCGTTCGGAGTGCGTCGAGTGATCTCGAGTCCCGCCGAGCGGTGCGTGCGCACCGCGACGCCGATCGCCCAGGCCATCGGCCAACGGGTGCAGTTCTGCGAGTCGATCAGCCAGGACGCCTGGGAAGAGGGTCGCGCCGACGCCCGATCGATCATCGGGCAGCGGGTGCGGTCGCGAAAGCCCGTCGTGTTGGCCAGTCACGGTCCGGTGCTGCCCGACATCCTGCACGAGCTCGCCCTGGCGACAGGGACGATGAGCGGCTCCTACCTCGGCAGCGCCTCGGCGCTGGATCCCGCCGCCTTCTCGGTCGTGCACGTCCCCGTCGAACACCCCGGTGCCGGCATCGTCGCCATCGAGACGCACGAACCGCAGGTGTGATCACGCTGCCCCTCGGCATCCGCGTCCTCTGGCGCGAGGTACCCGCGGGGGCGTCGCGCCGCGCGGTCTCGCGTGATCTGCTGCGCGAAGCCCTGCCGTCGGCCCGCTTCGTGTCCCGCTGCCCCGTATGCGGGGGCGCTCACGGGCGCGTGCGTGTCGAGGGGGCGGATGCCGCGGTCTCGGTGTCGTACGCCCCGGGCTGGGCGGTCGCGGCGGTGGGCGGTCCCGGGGAGCGGATCGGGGTGGATGCTGTGCCTTTCGGCACGGGCGGACTCGAACGGGTGCTGACCCCGGAGTCACGACGGATGCCCGACAGCGCCGCGCGCCGTTGGGCGCGGATCGAGGCGGTGCTCAAGGCCGACGGCCGCGGCCTCGCCGTCGACCCCGCGCGCGTCGAGGTCGCGCTCGACGCGGCCGGATGGCGGGCGCGGATCCGCGGCGAGGACGCCGCCGGAGACTGGCGCGGGTGGGATGTCGAGGGCCCCGCGGGGCTCGTCGTGGCGGTGGCGACGAGCGCGCCCAGGCTGTGACCGGTGAGGTGGCTGAGCCTGTCGCGGCCACCGGCCCGGCGTGTCGCGAACGGGGTGGCTGAGCTCGTCGAAGCCACCGGCCCGACCTGTCCTACTCGAGGTGGCTGAGCCTGGCGAAGCCACCGACCCGACCGATCCGCCCCGTTGCACACGGGTGGCTGAGCTCGTCGACAACACCGCCCCCTTCGTGCCGCGCAGGCACTTCTCCTTCCCACCCTATGAGGACGGAAGGTTATCCCCACCTGGGGTTTTCCGTCGGTCTCGATGTCGGAGGTCGCCGCTAGCATGCACACATGCACGATGACACCTCCCCGACGAACCCCACCGAAGGACCCCGCGTCCTCTCGGCGCTCGTCGACGAGGTCCGCCGCGCCAGCGTCGCCGTCGCCGCAGCCGAAGCCGATCGCACCCGCGCCCTCGCCCAGGCCGGTCACCTGGCCCTGGACGTCATGGCCGGCCAGTGCGCGTCCTCCCGCGCCGCCGAACTGGCCCTTCGCGAGGTGGCCTCCGACATCGCCGCGGCCGAGAACCTCTCCGACCGCACCGTGCAGACCCAGATCACTCGCGCGATGACCCTTGTCGACGACTACCCCGACACCCTCACCGCCTGGCAGGCGGGCTCCCTCACCCGCGCGCACGTGAACGCGATCCTCGACATCGGCCGCCCCCTCCCCGTCGAGGTGCGACACGACTTCGACGCCCTCGCCGCCGCCACCGCCGGCGAGGGCCTCAGCCCCGGACGACTGCGCTCACGCCTGGCCGTCCTCGCCGAACGCCTGCACCCCACCACCCTCACCGAACGTCACCAGCGCGGCCGCGACACCCGCTGCGTGCGCATCGTCACCGCAGAGGACGGCATGTCCGACCTCATCGCCACCCTCCCCACCGTGCTGGCCGTGGGCATTTACGATCGCCTCACCCACCAAGCCCGCGCCCTCATCGACCGCCGCACCACCGCCGACCCGACCCCCGTCGAGGCCACCGACGAACGCACCACCGCGCAGCTTCGCGCCGACATCCTCACCGACCTCCTCCTCACCGCCAGCCCCACCGCCGACCCCACCCGCACCGACGACGGCCCCGGCACCCTCGGCACCATCCGCGCCCGCGTCCAGATCGTCGTCCCCGCCCTCACCATCCTCGACCCCACCCGCGAAAACGACGACCCCGCCGAACTCATCGGCCACGGCCCCCTCGACGCCCCCACCGCCCGCGCCCTCACCGAAACAACCACCCTCCCCTGGGACCGCGTCATCACCCACCCCATCACCGGCACCGTCCTGCACACCGACACCTACCACCGCACCACCGCCATCGACCGCCACCTCCGCGCCCGCGACCGCCACTGCCGATGGCCCGGCTACACCACCCCCGCCATCCGCTGCGAAATCGACCACACCCACGACCACGCCCTCGGCGGCCCCACCCACGTCCACAACCTCGCCCACCTCTGCCAACGCCACCACACCCAGAAGCAATTCACCCGCTGGAGCGTGAAACAACAACCCGGCGGCACCCTCCACTGGACCAGCCCCACCGGCCGCACCTACACCGACGAACCCCTCCCCTACTCCCCCGCCGTCCGCTTCCTCCCACCCGAACCGCCCCCACCCGACCCCGACAACGACGACACACCCCCACCGTTCTGACCCGACGACCCGGCGCTCCACCGCGCCCGAACGCCAAACACGCCCGCACCGCAACCCCGACCACGCACCCGCGCCGCAATCCCGAACACGAGCCCTCGCTGCAGTCCCTCCCGCTTAGGAAGGGCTGCCCGCGCCTGCACCCACAATGTGCTGGATCCGAATCCGTAGCCGCCGCGGTCCCATACGCATCTTCCGTCTTCGAGCACTCCCGTCCCAGGGAGCAACGGCCGGACGTCGATCGCACCTCACCCGGCCCTCCCGGGTGATGCTTCGCGGCACCGACGAGCCGCGCCGTTCCGGGCAGGCGAGCGGGCTCGCGACCTGCGGTACAAATGCTTCGTGAACACCGCCGGAAGATTGCTTCCCCCGCCCCCGTCCCGCCCGGCGGATCTCGACGATGACTTCTCGGACGGCGCGCCTGATCCCTCCCGCTGGGTCAGCGCCTACCTGCCCCAGTGGTCGACGCCCGAGCGCGCCGCCGCACGATGGAACGGCGAACCCGATGGAATCCGCCTGCGTATCGACGAAGATCAGCCGCACTGGCGACCGGAGGATGCGCCCCTGAGAGTCTCGAACCTGCAGACCGCGACGTTCTCAGGCCCGCTGGGGTCCCGCCAGGGTATGCATCGTCACCGCGCTGACGAGCTCACCGTGCGCACCGAGGTCCCGGTGTCCCTGCTGTTCGCCCCGTCACGCGGACGCGTCGACGTCACCATCTCGGCCTCCGCCGACGAGGGAACGATGGTCGCGGCCTGGCTGGTCGGAACGGAACATCTCTCCGCGGACGACGCGGGCGAGATCTGCATCTTCGAGATCGATGCCGAGGCGATCGGCCCGCAGACCACGCGGGCGCGGTTCGGCGTGAAGGCGCACCACGACACGCGGCTCATGACGGACATGCACGAGGCGCTCCTGCCAATCGATGCTCGTCGACCCCACACCTGGACGGTCGTCTGGGGTGACGGCGAAACGCTGATCGGGTGCGAGGGCACCGTCCTGCGATGCTTCCCGCAAGCGCCCGACTACCCGCTCGCGCTGCTCATCGACATCTTCGAGGTCGGCTCACCACGGGGTTCGTATCCCAAATCGTTCGTCGTGCATCGCGTGCGCGGCTGGGAGGGATGACCGGAGCGGCCGCACGGTCCTCGCCGCGCTCTGGCGCGACAGCGTCTCCGACCCCGGGCAACGATGAACGCTCACGGCAGAGCCGGAAGCTCCTCGCGGTCGATCCATCGCGACAGCAGGGCGACGGCATCCGCTCCCCCGGCCCGGTCGACGGCCGCACGGAAGTCGTCGGTCGTGACGAGTCCGTGCCGGTGGGCCGAGGTCCATCCGCGCAGAAGGTCGAAGAACTCCCCGTCGCCCAATTGCCGGCGCAGAGCGTGCAGGGCGAGCGCCCCGCGCTTGTAGACGCGATCGTCGAACATGTCGTCCGGACCGGGATCGACGAGCAGCAGATCGCGCGGTTTCGCCGCGAGGCGACGGTGATGCTCGGCGGCGCAGGCGTCGACGTCATCGCCGCCCGACTCCTCGGACCACAGCCACTCGGCGTAGCAGGCGAAGCCCTCGTTGAGCCAGATGTCGCTCCAACGCGCGATCCCGACGCTGTTGCCGAACCACTGGTGCGCCAGCTCGTGCGCCACGAGCCGCTGCGCGGCGGGGACGAGGTGATTCATGCCGAACACCGCGAGACCCTGCGCCTCGAGGGGGATCTCGAGTTCGTCGGCGGTGACGACCAGCGCGCACGCCTCTTGCGGGTAGGCGCCGAAGAGCCGGTCGAACATCCTCAGCATGTCGGGGACGCGCGAGAAAGCACGGTCGGAGGCCGCGGCGAGCGCCGGCGGGGCCGTCACCGTCACGGCGGGCACGACACCCGCGCCGCTGCCGGCCAGGGGGGTGGTGCGGTAGCGCCCCACGTGCACCGCGGCCAAGTAGGTCGCCGTCGGGACGCTCGAGGTGAACACGGTGGTGACCCGCCCTCCGCGGCGGGTGGTGGCCCCGACCACGCCGGTCGCCGCCACGGCGTAGCCGTCGTCGACGGTGATCTCCATGCGCATGCGCGCGCGGTCGTCGGGCCGGTCGTTGCAGGGGAACCACGTCGGAGCGCCGATCGGCTGCCCCGCAACGAGGGAACCGTCGGTGAGCTCCTCCCACCCCACGGTCCCCCAGCGCGAGCGTCGCGGTGCGGGAGCACCCGCGTAGACCACCTCGACCTCGAAGCGGTCCCCGGCGGCGATCCTCGACGCCGGGCTCACCCGCAGGACGCGCGGGCCCGCCGCGAAGCGGGCGACGGCGCCGTCGACGCGTACCCTCGTCGTGCGCAGGCCGACGAGGTCGAGGGCGAACGAGGCGAGGTCGACGCGCGCGACGGCCACGATCGTGGCCGTACCCTCGAGACGGTTCGTGCGCACGCGGTAGCCGAGCGTGAGGTCGTACGAGTCGACGTCGTACGAGGTGTCACCGCTCTGCGGGGCGTAGGGGTCAGCGCCGCTCACGTCGTCGACTGGTAGGCGCGGACCTTGACGGCGCGCCAGGGGCCGATGGGATTGCCGCTCCAGCGCGAGCCGACCGGCACGGTCTCTCCGCGCATCACGAGCGAGGCGGGTCCCACGGTCGCGTGCGCTCCGAGGGTGGATGCCGGCAGCACCACGCTGTGGGGACCGAGCGTGGCGCCCGCTTCGAGCTCGACCGTGTCCATGCTCATGATTCGATCATGGAAGAGGTGGGTCTGCACGACGCAACCCCGGTTGACCGTAGATGCGTCGCCGAGAGTGACGAGATCCGGTTCGGGGAGCCAATAACTGTCGCACCAGACTCCGCGGCCGATGGTCGCTCCCAGACTGCGCAGCCAGACCGCGAGGGCGGGTGTTCCGGCCGCAGCGCGCGCGAACCACGGCGCCGCGACCATCTCGGTGAAGGTGTCCGAGACCTCGGTGCGCCAGACGAAGCTGGACCACAGGGGCTGCTCGCCCGCGCGGATCGTCCCCACGATCGCCCACTTGGCGACCGTCGACACCCCGGCGGCGACGGCGCCCGCGGCCAGCAGCACGATGCCCGACAGCAGCAGAGCCCACAGCGGCCCGAACACGTCCCAGAGGGCGGCGAGGGTCAGCAGCACACCCAGCCCGATGCCGCACGTCATCACGACCGGGACGAAACGCCCGAGCTCCCACAGCGTCCGAGCGAGCCGCAGAGCGGCGGTGGGACGGTAGGTGCGCGATTCGTCGCCCTCGGCCGACTGCCGCCGCAGGCGCACCGCCGGGGAGCCCAACCACGACGACCCGGCCTTCGCTTTGGCGGGAGCCGCCGACAGCACGGCGACGAGGCCGTCGCGCGGGACGCGGTGACCGGGGGCGGCCATGCCGGAATTGCCGAGGAAGGCGCGCTTGCCGATGCGCACGGGACCCAGTCGCAGCCATCCGGCGTGCAACTCGTACGAGGCGACCATCGTGTCGTCGGCGAGGAACGCCCCGTCCTCGATGCGGGTCATCGAGGGGATGAGCAGGACCGTCGACGCTTCGACATCGCGGCCGACGCGGGCGCCCAGCATCCGCAGCCAGACGGGCGTGAACAGCGAGGAGTACAGCGGGAACAGGATGGTGCGGGCGGCATCCAGCAGACGCTCGATGGTCCACGCCTGCCAGGCCACGCGGCTGCGCACGGGGTGAGTGCCCTCGATCAGGCCGATCGAGAACACCCGCACGAGGAGGACGACGGATGCCGCGAACACCAGGCCCGTGACCGCGACCGCCGGCACGAGCCAGGCGAAGGCCGCGCCCGCCGCGGCCGCGAGGGTCGCGCTGCCGCGCAGCCCCTGCGCGAGGACGAGGCCACCCACGGAGAACGAGGCCAGGGGCAGCAGCGCCAGCACGACGGCCGAGGCCGCGTAGGCCCACAGCCAGCGGGTGGGCGCGGCCGGTCGCTCGGCCGGCCAGTCTTTGGCCGTGCCGCCGACGCGCACAGCCGGGGAACCCGCCCACGACTGGTCTGCTTTGACGCGACCGAAGACGGCGGACCCGGGCGCGATCTCGGCGCGACGGCCGATCCGCGTACCGGGTGCCAGGGTCGAGCGGGCACCGATCGTCGCGCCCTTGCCGATGCGCACCTCTCCGATGCGCACCAGGTCGCCGTCGATCCAGTACCCGGTCAGGTCGACCTCGGGCTCGATCGACGCCCCGTCTCCGATGACGAGGAGTCCCGTGACGGGCGGAAGGGCGTGCAGATCGACGTTGCGGCCGATCCTCGCGCCGAGCGCTCGCGCGTAGTACGACACCCAGGGCGCGCCGGCCAGGCCGACGGCATCCACTTGATCCGCGATCTGCTCGGCGAGCCACAGGCGGACGTGCACCGAGCCTCCGCGCGGATAGTCGCCCGCCCGCACCCCCGCGAGCAGAAGACGAGCGGATGCCACGGCGATCGCCATGCGTCCGAACGGGGTCGCGAAGATCAGCAGCCCGATCACGAGCACGGGCCACGGCACGTCCGGCAGCACCTCGAAGCCCGGGGTGAGCTGAAGGATCGCCGACGCGGTCAGCAGGTACAGCAGCCACCGGATGCCCGAGAGGATGAACAGCGGCGCCCCCACGAGCGTCTGGACCCACTGCGTCGACCGGGGCGTGGGAGCGGGACGGTGAAAGGTCGACGGGGTGTCGTCGTGCAACTGCGGGCCGAGGGCCTTGGCCATCGCGCCCAGGCGCGGGACGTCGTAGATGTCGGCGACCGAGAACTCGGGCACGCGCGCGCGGATGCGCGAGACGAGCTGCGCCGCCGCCAGAGAACCGCCGCCGAGGTCGAAGAAGTCCGCCTTGCGGTCGGTGACGGCGAGTCCGAGCACGGCCTGCCACTGCTCGGCGAGCCAGGCTTCGTCAGCCGAGAAGTCGGTCGCCGCGGGAGCGTCCACCCCGGGCAGGGGCCAGGGAAGGGCCGCGCGGTCGACCTTGCCCGAGGTGCGCACCGGCAGGACGTCGACGACCCCGAGCAAGGGGATGGTCGCGGCGGGCAGCCGCTCGGCCAGTGCCGCGCGCGCGGCCGCGCGATCGAGCTCGACGCCGTCGTCCATGACGAGGTAGCCGACCAGCACGGGCACGCCCGCCTCGGTCGTGCGCACCGCGACGGTCGCCGCGCTCACGCGGTCGAGGTCCTGCAGGGCCGATTCGACCTCGCCGAGCTCGATCCGTCGGCCGCCGACCTTGACCTGGTCGTCGGCGCGCCCCTGGAACACCAGACCCGCCGCCTCGAAGCGCACGAGGTCGCCCGAGCGGTACGCGCGTTCCCAGCCGAGCGTCGGCATCGGCGCGTACTTCTCGGCGTCCTTCGCGGGGTCGAGATAGCGCGCCAGGCCGACGCCCCCGATGATGAGCTCGCCGACCTCGCCCTCGGCGACGGGCCGGCCCTCGGCATCCACCACCGCCAGCGCCCACCCGTCGAGGGGAAGACCGATGCGCACGGGCAGCGAGCCGTCGAGGGGGGCGGCGCAGGCGACCACCGTCGCCTCGGTGGGTCCGTAGGTGTTCCACACCTCACGGCCCTCGGCCACCAGACGCGCGGCGAGCTCGGGCGGGCAGGCCTCACCGCCGAAGATCAGCAGGCGCACGTTCTCGATCGAGTCCGCGGGCCACATCGCGGCCAGCGTCGGCACCGTCGAGACGACGGTGATGCCCTGGCGCAGCAGCCACGGAGCCAGGTCCTCTCCCGAGCGCACCAGCGAGCGGGGCGCGGGCACGAGGCACGCGCCGTGTCCCCACGCCAGCCACATCTCTTCGCACGAGGCGTCGAAGGCCACCGACAGCCCCGCGAGGACGCGGTCGCCCGGACCGAGCGGCTCGCGCTGCACGAACAGGCGCCCCTCGGCCTCGACGAAGGCCGCCGCCGATCGGTGCGACACCGCGACGCCCTTGGGAACGCCCGTCGAACCCGAGGTGAAGATGATCCAGGCATCGTCGTCGACGGTCGGCGGGGCCACCACCGGCAGTGCGTTCGTGCCGGGGTGCGGCGCGTCACCGTCGTAGAGGCGCACGAGAGCGGCATCCGGATCCGTCGCGACAAACTCGCCGTCGCCCGCGACGATGCCCCGCACCCCCGCCTCGCCGAAGACCAGGCGCGCGCGCTCGTCGGGGTCGTCGGCGTCGACCGGCACGTACGCCGCCCCCGCGGCCATGACGGCGAGGATCGACACGTACAGCTCCTTCGAGCCCGAGGGCATGCGCACGCCGACGCGATCGCCACGCCGCACGCCCGCCTCGTGCAGCGCCGCCGCGGTACGCCAGACCCGCGCGAGCAGTTCGCGGTAGCTCAACGCCCCCGAGCCGTCGTCGATGGCGGATGCCTCGGGATGCCGTACGGCGACGTCGGTGAGGATGTCGATCAACGTGCGCGCGGGCGCCGCAGCGGCCAGCCGGTCGAGCGGGGCCTGGGCGGCGGAAGCGGAGGTCGTCACGGCACGAAGGGTACAACTCCCAGGGAAACACCCCGGACGGGCCGCCCCGGTTCACCTTCCGTTCACCCGTGCAACGCAGACTCTTAAGAGTCGCTGTTTAGCGTTCCCGTCGAACCCTGCACCGGGTTCCGTCCCCAAACATGCGAAGGATTCACATCGTGAAGCTCTCCCGACTCGCCCAGCTGGGCACCGTGGCCGCCGTGGCCTCCCTGACCCTCGCCGGCTGCGCCGGCCCCTCGGGCTCCGGCGACGCCGCGGGTTCGTCCTCGTCGCCCTCGTCCTCGGACGTGGCATTCACGATCGACCCCAACCTCTCGGGCACGATCACCGCCGGCGGCTCGAGCGCGCAGTCCAACGCGCAGGCCGCGTGGACCAGCGCCTACAACGCGCAGGCCAAGGGCGTCACGATCAACTACGACAAGTCGCAGGGCTCCGGCGGCGGTGTCACCAACTTCCTGAGCGGCGCGTACGACTTCGCCGGCTCGGACGCCCCCCTGAACGCCGACCAGACCACGCAGTCGGCTGCCCTGTGCACCGAGGGCGGCGTCAACATCCCCGTCTACCTCGACGGCGTCGCGATCATCTTCAACATCCCCGGCGTCACCGAGCTGAAGCTCTCGGGCGAGACGATCGCCAAGATCTTCGCGCTCCAGATCACCGACTGGTCCGACCCGGCCATCACCGCCGACAACGGCACCGCCCTGACCGCCGGTCCCATCACGACCGTCGCGCGCTCGGACGGCTCGGGCACGACCACCAACTTCACCAACTACCTCGCCGCGACCCAGTCGTCGGTGTGGACCGCCCCCGCGGGCAAGGACTGGCCCATCGAGGGCAACGTCTCGAAGCAGAAGGGCGGCTCGGGCGTCGTCGAGGCCGTCAAGGCCGGTACGGGCACCATCGGCTACGCCGACCACTCGGCCATCGGCGACCTCAACGCCGCCGCGGTCATCCAGGACGGCACCGCCGTCGCCTACAGCCCCGAGGCCGTCACCGCGACCTTCGAGGCCGCTGCCGTCGACGCCAGCAACGGTGTCGCGGGCGACCTGTCGAAGAAGTTCGACTACTCCAAGCTGACCGCCGAGACCTACCCGATCCCGCTCGTGTCGTACGCGATCACCTGCACCACGTTCAAGGACTCGAAGCAGGCCGAGCTGACCAAGTCGTACCTCGGCTTCGTCACCAGCACCCTCGGCCAGCAGGTCGCGGCCAAGAACGCCGGTTCGGCCCCGCTGCCCGACTCGGTCCTCGAGGCCGCCGCCGAGACCCTCTCGGCCATCAAGTAAACATCTGTTCGGACTCGGCCCGACTCGTGCTCCTCGCGCGGGTCGGGCCGGGCTGATCGGAACGCTCGACCCGCGTCGATCGCTCCGCTGAGCCGACATCCTCACCGAACACCCGACCGAGGAGAACCCCATGACCCGTGCCGAGCGTGAGGTCCCCCGTGACTGACACCGTCGCCGACACAGACACCGCCCCGTCCTCGCCGACCCCGCCCCGCACGACGATCGTCGGCAAGCGCCGCGTCGGCGACACCGTCTTCCTCGGACTGTCGACCACGGCCGCCGTGTCGATCATGATCATCCTCGCCGGGGTGGCGATCTTCCTGATCATCCGCGGCATCCCCGCGATCACCGGCAACTGGACCGAGGGCGACCTCGCCGGTTACCAGAACGGCAGCTGGACCAACTTCTGGGAGTACGTCGGTCCGCTGCTGTTCGGCAGCATCTGGGCCGCGCTCATCGCCATGGTCGTCGGCACGCCGGTCGCCATCGGCATCGCGCTGTTCATCTCGCACTACGCGCCGCGTCGGATCGCCGGCTTCCTCGGCTACATCGTCGATCTGCTGGCCGCCGTGCCCTCGATCGTCTTCGGCCTGTGGGGCATCATCGTCATGCGCCCGCTGCTCGTGCCGGTGGGCGAGTTCCTCAACCAGTACCTGGGCTGGATCCCGCTCTTCCAGGGCCCGGTCTCGACCACGGGCTCGACGATGTTCACCGGTGGGGTCGTCCTCGCCGTGACGATCGGGAGGATCATCACGG
>NZ_CAJYPF010000207.1 GCF_913776565.1 uncultured Microbacterium sp.
CTGCCGCGTCGGATCTTCGGCTTCATCAACCCCAAGACCCACACCCCGACGTTCTCGATCGTGATCGTGGGGGCGGTGAGCCTGTTGGCGATCGCGTTCACGCTCGAGCAGATCGCGGCGTACATCAACTACGGCGCGCTCGTGGCCTTCACCTTCGTCAACATCTCGGTCATCGCCTGGTTCGCGATCCGCAAGGGACTGCGCAAGACCCCCGGCGACATCGCCCGCTACATCGTCATGCCCGCGATCGGCATGGTGCTCACGGGCCTGCTGTGGGTGAACCTCGACCTGCACGCGCTGGTCGGCGGTCTGATCTGGACCGGTATCGGCGTCGTCTATCTGCTCGTGCTCACCCGCGGGTTCCGCCGCCCGATCGCCTCGTTCGACGAGAACGAACCGGTCACGGGCTTCAACAAGACCGTGCCGGGCCCGCGCTCCGAGATCTGATCGAGCCGACCCCCGGGATCCGTCGCCCGCGCGTGTGCGCCGCGGGTGGCGGATCCCGGCGTCTCGACGCGCCACCGCCTCGACGCCGGGCACGTCGGACCCACAGCGGGCTCATACCCGACTGATACCCCGTGCCGCCCTGACCGCGCGACGCTGTGCAGCGTGGAAAGTCCCGTCCCCCTCGCGCGCTGGTGGCGCGAACCGTGGTGGGCGCGCGTCGCGCTCGGCCTCATCGTCGCCGGATTCACGGTGCTCACGTGCTGGAACCTCGCTCGCGGCGGGGACTTCTCGTTCTACGAGGCCTCGGCGCGGTCGATGTCGCAGTCGTGGCACGCGCTGCTCTTCGGCGCCTTCGACCCGGCGGCGACGGTGACCCTCGACAAGCTGAGCGGGTTCGCGGTTCCGCAGGCGCTCAGCATCCGCCTCTTCGGCATGTCGATCTCGGCGATCGCCCTGCCCCAGGTGATCGAGGGGATCGTCACGGTCGTGGCGTGCGCGGTGGTGGGCCTGCGCGCCGGCGGCCGCGGCTTCGGTCTGGTCGCAGCGGCCGCGGCGGCGTCGACGCCGATCTTCGTGTCGATGTTCGCCCACCCGATGGAGGACGGCCTGCTCACTGTGGCGCTCGCGGTCGCGGTCGTCTGGTGGCAGCGCGCGATGCTCACGGCGCGGTCGTGGCCGCTGCTGGTGGCGGCGCTGTTCGTCGGCATCGGCTTCCAGGCGAAGATGATGGCCGCGTGGTTCGTGCTGCCGGCCCTGGTCGTGGCGACCCTCGCCGGCACGCCCGGCCGGCGCCGCGCCCTCGCGCGCGCGGGGGCGCTCGCGGCGTCGGCGGTGGTGGCCTCGGTGGCGTGGATCACGGTGATCGCGCTCGTCCCGGCGGGGTCTCGTCCGTACGTCGACGGCTCGACCGACGACGACGTCTTCGCAATGGTGTTCGGGTACAACGGCCTCGACCGGTTCGCACCCGGCGCGTGGCCCGGGAGCGTGGGAGCATCGGCGTCGACCGGTGGAGTCGGCTCGACCCTCACCGCGATCGTGCACGCCCTCTCGGGCCACGCCGCCTCGGCGCACGCCTCGTCGTCGGGCACCGCGGGCGCGGGCGCCTCGTATGGGAAACTGCTCGAACTGCCGCTGGTGACCCAGATCGGCTGGCTCTACCCGGCCGCGGTCGCGGGGCTGGTCCTGGGGCTCTGGCGATTCCGCCCGCGGCGGCACGGGTGGTCGTCCCCGGCGCGTCGACAGCGTTTCGCGCTCACCGTCCTCCTCGGTCTCTGGCTCGTGACCTCCGCGGCCGTGCTCACCGTGACGCGGGTGCCGCACACCGCCTACGTCGCGGCTCTCGGGGTCCCGCTGGCACTGCTGGCCGCTCAGGCGTGGAGGGAGGGGATCCGCCTGCGGCGCGCGCCCGGGGCGACCGCGCGGATGACGCTGCCGGCGCTCGTGCTGGTGCAGGGCGCCTGGTGGGCGGTGCTCCTTCCGACGGCGAGCCTGCCACTGGTCCTGCTGGTGCCCGCCATCGTGCTCGCCGTCGTCGGCCTGACGGTCGGCGTGGTCTCGCGTCGCGCGGCTCCGGTCGCGCTGGCGGTGGCGCTGCTGTGCCTGCCGGTGGCGACGAGCCTGCAGGTGCTCGACGATGCGCGCGACGGTAGCGGCGGAGATGCCTATGTGGGCGTGACCGCGCACGGAGACCACTCCGACGAGAGATTCGCGGTGTCGACGCCGGCCCCGTGGGGCGGGACGCCGCAGCTGACGCCCGCCGTCGCGCAACTCGTGCAGTCCGCACGCGATCACGGCGGCGGAAACGGGGGCGGGCCCCTCTTCGTCACCGACTCCTGGGCGATCTCGGCGCAGGTGATCGACGCCACGGGGGCGAGCGTGCTCACGGACGGCGGATACAGCGGGCGCGTGCCCGTGTTCTCCGTCGACGATCTCACCGCCCTGCGGGAGTCCGGCGGCCCGCACCTCTTCGTCGTCGCCGACGGCGCCCCCGAGGGCGACCCGGTGCGCGAGGTGGCGACGGCACCGGGCTGCCACGAGCTGGGCTCATGGGACTTCGGCGCCCACGGCGAGGGTGGGGAGGTCAACAAGGTGACCGGTGCGACGCTGTACCGGTGCTCCGGCGGGTGAGCGCGCGATGAGGGATCCCGCGTCGCCGGTAGACTCGTCTCAGTGACCCGCACCCGAGCCGAAGCCGCGTATCTGCGCTCGGCGACGGCGTTCAAGAATCCGACGCTCGACCTGCTGCACGGGCGTTTCGCGCCGTTCGTCGTCGCCGTCCTGTCGGTGGTCTTCACCCCCGATCGCCCTGCCGTGGCCGTCGCCGACGCGCACGTCGAGGTCGCCGAGGCGATCGACGAACTGCGCGCGGCCGGCATCGACACCGACGACGACCGCCGCATCCCCGCCGGCACCGCCCGCGAGATCTGCCGCGGCTGGGTGCGCATGGGCTGGCTGGGCCTGCAGATCGAGGACGACGTCGAGGTCTACCGCCTGTCGGCGCACGCGGTGGGGGCCCTCGAGATCGCCGGTCGCGCCGGTGGAGGCCGCGCCCGCGTGTCGCGCTCGCGCGTGCGGACGCTGCTCGACGCCGTCGACCGCCTCGCCCGCGATGCCGAGAGCGACCCCGCCCGCCGTCGCGAGGCCCTGCTCGAGGAGCGCGCGGCCCTGGATGCCGAGATCGCCGCCCTCGACGAGGGAATCGTGGAGCCCCTCGACGACGAGCACCTGCTCGAAGAGGCCGAGAACGTCATCCACCTCGCCCGCGAGCTGCCGGCCGACTTCTCGCGGGTCGCGGAGTCGATCGCCGCGATGCAGCGCGACGTCGTCGCCGAGCTGCGGCGCGACGTGCGGCCCACCGGAGAGGTGCTGCGCGAATACCTCGAACGCGGTCGTCAGGTGATGCAGGCGACGCCCGAGGGGCGGGCGTTCCAGGGGGCTCTGCGCCTGATCGGCGATCCCGAGCACATCGACGACCTCACCGATCGCGTGCACGCGGTGCTGACGCAGCCGTTCTCGCGCCTCATGACCCCCGAGCAGCGGGGCGACCTGGATGCCATCGCCCGCCGGGTCGAGGCGGGTGTGCAAGAGGTGCTCACGGCGCAGCGGCGCGCCTCGCACGTCATCACCGCCCAGGTGCGCACGCACGACCCGATCCGCGATCGCCAGGTCGACGACCTGCTGCGCTCGGTCATGGCGGGGCTGCACCGCTGGAGCCAGACCCGCGCCCCCGGCCGCGTCGAGCCGGTGCGCACCCTGCCCCTCGCCGACATCGGGCACCTGCGCCGATCGCTGAGCGATGTGCGTCCGCCCGGAGCGCCCGAGCCCCTGGCATCCGGTGACGACGACGTGGAGTTCGTCGACGCCGACACGCGCGCCTGGGGCGGTCCGCACTACGCCGAGCTCGAGGCGTACGTGGGGGGCCTCGACGACGGCTTCGACCTCGCGACGGCGTTCGCGGGGGCGGATGCCGACACCCGCCGCCCGGTCGATCTGGTCGGGCTGCTCGAGATCGTCCACCGCGACGGCCTGGTCGAGACCGCCGACGTCTCGGTCGTCGAGGCCGTCCGCCCCGACGGCACGACCCGGCGCTTCGCGTTCGGAGCCGTCCGGGCCGCGAGACACACGAGAACGGATGCCGATGACTGACCTCGACACGGCCGCACCGGCCGAGACCCGGGACGCCGAGATCGAGCGCGCGGTCGACATCGCCGCCGCGACCCCCGACGCCGAGACGCCCGCCTTCATCGCCCCCGTGGCGATGGAGAACGACCCCGACGCCCTGTTCGCGGGCGACCGCGGCATCCTGGATGCCGACGTGCGCCGCGTGCTGGTGCGCATCCTGCAGCGACGGTTCCTGCTCGCCGAGACCTCGCCGGCCGAGTGGAAGCTGCTGCTCGAGCACCAGCAGATGATCGAGTCGCGCCTGAACGACCTGTTCGTGCGTCTCGTCGTCGACCACGCGCGCGGCGTCGCCTACAAGGAGCAGGTGCGCAGCGACGAGCTCGACGTGCCCATCCTGCTCAAGGACGAGGCGTACTCGCGCGCCGAGACCTTGGTGCTGGTGTACCTGCGCACGGTGTTCCAGCGCGAGACGACCGCGGGCACGGCATCCGCCCGCGTCGACGTCGAAGAGGTCGAGCAGACCGTGCTGACCTACTTCAGCGAGACCGACGGCACGCGTGCCAGTCAGCAGCGGGCCGTGCGCACCGCGATCGCGCGGCTGGATCGCGAGGGCATCATCGAGGAGGAGTCCGAGGGGCGCTACCGCATCGGACCACTCATCGAGATCGTGCTGAGCGCGGAGATCCTGCGCGAGCTCCAGCGATGGCTCGAGGAGCAGACACAGGATGCCGCGGCACCGGCCGCCGGCGAGCCCGAGGTCGTGGCATCCGGATCGACCGAGGGAGAGCTCTCATGACCATGCTCGAGACCCTCTTCGGGCTCATCCCCGCCGCCTCGCG
>NZ_CAJYPF010000208.1 GCF_913776565.1 uncultured Microbacterium sp.
GCCGGGTCGCCGATCATCCTGCAGACCTCGGTGAAGACCGTGAAGTACTTCGGCGCCGCGGTGCTGTCCGGCCTCGCCGCCGCGGCCGCCGACGCCGCGAGCGTCCCCGTGGCGCTGCATCTCGATCACTGCCCCGACCGCACGGTGATCACCGAGACGATCGCCCACGGCTGGTCCTCGGTGCTGTTCGACGCGTCGGACCGCCCCTTCGAGGTCGCGCGACGCGAGACTGCCGAGGTCACCGCAGAGGCCCACGCCGCAGGCGTCGACGTCGAGAGCGAGATCGAGAACATCGTCGGCGTCGAGGACGGCGTGGGATCCGACGACCCGGACGTGCACTTCTACCCCGACGAGCAGCTCGTCGAGGTGGCCGCCGAGACCGGGACCGACCTCATCGCCCCCGCCTTGGGGACGGCCCACGGCCTGTACAAGGCCTCGCCCGTGCTGCTCTTCGACCGCGTCGCGGCGCTGGCCGCCCTCACCGACGTCCCTATCGTCCTGCACGGTGGCACGGGCCTGTCGGGCGAGGAGTTCGCCCGGTTCATCGACGCCGGCGTGTCCAAGATCAACATCTCGACCGCGCTCAAGCTCGCCTACATGCACTCCGCGCGCGACCATCTCGCCGAGGCCGAGCGCACCGGCAAATGGGAGCCGGTGAAGCTGTTCGACCAGATCGGGGCCGCGGTCGAGGGCGTCGTCTCCGAGCATGTCGGCCTGTTCCGTTCCGGTTCGCGTCAGGCGGTGTCGGCATGACGGATCGCGCGCTGATCCTCGACTGCGACGGCGTCCTCGCCGACACAGAGCTCGACGGTCACCTCGTCGCCTTCAACCGCACCTTCGAAGAGCTCGGGATGCCGTTCCACTGGAGCGCCGAGGAGTACGGCCCCCTGCTGAGGATCGGCGGGGGCAAGGAACGCATGCGGGCCTACCTCGCGGAGCATCCCGAGATCGACCTCGGGAGCCCCGACGAGGTCGACGCGCTGATCGTTCGCGCGCACGCGCGCAAGTCCGAGATCTACGTCGAGCTGGTCGAGAGCGGTGCTCTCCCCGGCCGCCCCGGGATCGCCCGGATCGTCGGAGAGGCCCTGGATGCCGGGTGGCAGGTCGCCTGCGCCTCGACCTCCGCCGAGAAGAGCGTCGAGGCGGTGCTCGCCTCGGTCGTGGGGCCCGCGCAGCGGGCGCGCATGTCCGGCGTCTTCGCCGGCGACATCGTCGCGGCCAAGAAGCCCGCTCCCGACATCTACCTGCTCGCGGCCGAAGCGCTCGGGCGCACTCCCGACGAGATCGTCGTGATCGAGGACTCGCAATCCGGTGCGGCCGCGGCTGCGGCGGCTGGAATGTCGCACCTGGTGACGGTCAGTCACTTCACCGCCGACGACGACTTCCCCGCGGCATCCGTGGTCGTCGACGTGGTGGGCGACGCACGGACCCCCGCGACCCTGCGCGCGGGTGAGGACGTCCGCGACTCCCGCGGCGTCATCGGCGTCGAGGGTCTGGAGCAGATCCTCGCGACGCGTTCCTGATCGGTTCGCGCCGGAAGGGCCCCCTCGATCGTCTCGGCCGAGTGGGGCCTCTTCGTGCGCCCGGCGTCAGGACAGGTCGTAGTGGAACTCGAGGCGGATCATGTCGCCGCGGAAGCTGATGCGGCTGAACTCGAACGGCGTTCCATCGGGTGCCGCGATGCGCTGCTCGAGCAGCAGCAGGGGGGTGCCCGAACGCGTGCCGAACAGCTTCGCCACCGCCGCCGACGCGGTCGTGGTCTCGAGCGACTCCGAGATCGACGACATCCGCAGGCCGAAGTCGCGGTCGAGCACGGTGCACAGCTGCTCGTGCGCGAGGTCTCGCTCGAGCATCTCGGGAGCCAGCGCGCGGGGAACGAACGACTCGTGGAGGCTGATGGGGTTGCCCTCGACGCGGCGGAGGCGCCGGATGGAGTTCACCGGCGTGCCCTCGGCCACCGACAGGGCGGCCGCGACGCGGGTATCGGCGTCGACGACGGTGCTCGACAGCACCTCGGTGGTGGTGGCGTATCCCTGCTGTTCCAGCTGCTCGCGGATGCCCTGGTACGAGGGGGAGCGCGTGCTGATCTTGCGACGCGAGACGAAGGTGCCCTTGCCCTGCACGCGGAACAGCAGGCCCTCGTCGACGAGGCGGGCAAGGACCTGACGCGCGGTCATGCGGCTGATGCCGTAGATCTGGTTCAGCTCGTTCTCGGACGGGATCTTCTGATCCGGCACCCACTCGCCGCCGGTGATCTTGTCGCGGATGACGTCGGCGAGTTGGATGTACAGCGGCGTCGCCGAGTCTCGATCCAGCTTCTCCGTCATCGGCGTGTCCCTTCTGTCCGCGGCCCCGGTGTCGCGAGTCGCGAGCGCCGATCGTCGGTGCGCCGAGGATCTGACTCGTCTAAACTTGTATATACGTGTACTGTATTTCTACAACGGGTACGACGACGTCCGCTCGGCTTCGCTGAAGCCTATCCGACGCCCTCGACCCGACGTCGGTCCGGCCCGCTGGCGCCGGAGGATTCATCGAGGATGAGGATCATGGCTCAGACCATCAACTTGGAGCCCGCGGCGCCGTGGGTCGAACTGCGAACGACCGAGGCCGACTGGGATGCCGCCGATCCGGCGTTGCTGCAGACGATGCTCGTTCAGCTGCACCTGATCCGCGCGTTCGAGGAATACGTCCTCGAACTGGCGGGCCAGAAGCTGATCAACGGTCCCGCTCACTCCTCCATCGGACAGGAGGGCGGGGCGGTGGGCTCCGCCCTCCCCCTCGTCAGCGCGGACCAGGTCAACGGTTCGCACCGCGGGCACCACCAGTTCCTCGCCAAAGCTCTCGGTCACGTGCAGCCGAACGGCTTCGACGCCACCGCGGACTTCTCGGGCGAGGTGCGCGAGGTCCTCTACCGGGCGTTGTCCGAGATCGCCGGCCTGCGCGACGGCTACTGCAAAGGACGCGGCGGGTCGATGCACCTGCAGTGGACCGAGGCCGGTGCCATGGGCACCAACGCGATCGTCGGCGGGGCGGTGCCCTTCGCGGTGGGCTTCGGGTGGGCCGACCAGCACGCCGGCACCGACAACGTCGCCGTGACCTTCTTCGGCGACGGCGCCGTGAACATCGGATCCGTGCTCGAGAGCTTCAACCTCGCCTCGGCATGGAAGACGCCCACCTGCTTCTTCATCGAGAACAACCAGTACGCGGTGTCCACCACCGTCGCCGAGGCGACTGGCGAGGCACGGCTGTCGGGCCGCGGCCTGGGCTTCGGCATCCCGAGCTGGCGTGTCGACGGCCAGGACACCCTCGCCGTCTACCTCGCCATGCAGCAGGCCGTCGACCACATGCGCTCCGGCGGCGGCCCCACCATCGTCGAGGCCGACACGTACCGGTTCTTCCACCAGAACGGCCCCTTCCCGGGCTCGGCCTTCGGTTACCGCACCAAGGACGAGGAGAAGGGCTGGCGCGACCGCGACCCCATCGCGCTGGTCGAGGCGCACCTCGTCCGCCGTGGCATCCTGAGCGCGGACGAGGCCCAGTCCGTGCGCACCCGCGCGAAGAAGATCATGCAGGACGTCGGTTCGGACGTCGTCGAGGCCGATCCGAACGGAAAGCCCGGGCAGCTGCGCCTGCGGGCGGAGCTGTGGCCCTCGACCGAGACGATCAATCTCGGCATCCGCGGTGAGATCCCCGTGATCGACGATGTCGCCGTCAAGCACAACGCCGACTTCGCCGCCGACGAGCTCGAGGAGAAGAAGTTCGTCGACGTCATCGCCGAGGTCATGCACCGGCGGATGGAGCAGGATCCCTCGATCGTGGTCCTCGGTGAGGACGTGCACCGCCTCAACGGCGGGTCGCGCGGAGCGACCAAGGGCCTCGCCGACGACTTCCCCGACCGCACCCTCGGAACCCCCATCAGCGAGAACGCCTTCACCGGCTTCGGCGGCGGACTCGCCCTCGACGGGCGGTACTACCCCGTGATCGAGCTCATGTACGCGGACTTCCTGTGGGTCGCCGCCGACCAGCTGTTCAACCAGATCGGCAAGGCCCGGCACATGTTCGGCGGCGACCACGACATGCCGCTGCTGCTGCGCATCAAGATCGGCACGAACACCGGATACGGCTCGCAGCACTCGATGGATCCGGCGGGCATCCTCGCCACGTCGGTGGGATGGCGCATCATCGCGCCCTCGTCGCCGCTGGACTACGTCGGGCTGATCAACACGGCCATGCGGTTGAAGGACCCGGTCGCCGTCCTCGAGCACGACGCCGACCTCTACAAGTCGATGGGCGAGGCGCCCAAGGATCTCGACTACTGCCTGCCGTTCGGCAAGGCGGCCGTCCGCCGCGAGGGCGCGCAGGTCACCGTCATCAGCTACCTCTCGATGGTGCACCGCGCCGTCGAGGCGGTCGAGAAGGCGGGCGTCGACGGCGAGGTGATCGACCTGCGGTGGCTCGACAAGGCCAGCGTCGACTGGGACACGATCGGCGCCTCGATCCAGAAGACCAACCGGGTCGTGATCGTCGAGCAGGGGTCCGAGGGAACCTCGTACGGTGCGTGGCTGGCCGATGAGATCCAGCGTCGCTACTTCGACTGGCTCGACGCCCCGATCGAACGCGTGACGGGGGCGGAATCGTCGCCGAGCATCTCGAAGGTGCTCGAGGCTGCCGCCCTGGCCACCACCGACGACATCGTCGCCGCGCTGACGGCGATCGTCTGACCCGGCGTGCGAGAGGACTACTGACATGGCTCGATACCTGCGCATGCCCGGCGTCTCGGCGGATTCCGACGCCGCCGCCCTCGAATTCTGGACGGTCGAGAAGGGCGACACCGTCGCGGCCGGCGACACCGTCGCCTCGGTCGAGACCGAGAAGGCCGTCGTCGACATCGAGATCGACGAAGAGAGCGTCATCTACGCCCTCGTGGCGGAATCCGGCTCGATGGTCGCGGTGGGCGACCCGATCGCCGTGCTCATCGCCCCCGGCGAGGACCCGGCCGAGGCGGAGGATCTGCTCGCCCGACTCGGTGGGGGAGCGGTAGACGAGCCGCCCTCCACCGTCCCCGACCCGGCGGCGTCGAGCGGCTCGGCTTCGGCGCCGTCGGCGGCCCCCCGCGAGGTGCCCGCGGCCCCGGACGCCGGCGCCGTGGAGCAGGCGGCCGAGGACCTGGCCGCTCCCGTCGCCGCGCCGGCCGATGCGCCTGCGGCGATCGCGACGGCCGAGGTCCCCGCCTCCGCCGGCGGGTCCGGCCGGATCTTCGCGAGCCCGCTCGCGCGCCGCGTGGCGGCCGATCGGGGCGTGGATCTGTCGAGCGTCACCGGGTCGGGGCCGCGCGGCCGCATCGTGCGCGCCGATGTCGAGGCCGCAGCGTCCGCCGCGGTCGCAGCTCCGGCCGCGACGCCCGCCGCCCCTGCGGCGACGCCCGCCGCCGCGCCCGCCGCCCCCGCGACGGTGCCGGCGGGCGGGACGGCCACCCCCCACACGAAGCTGCGGCGTCTGATCGCCAATCGCCTGCAGGAGAGCAAGCGCACCGCTCCGCACTTCTACCTCACGCGCCACCTCCGCGTCGATGCGCTGCTCGCGCTGCGTTCCCAGCTCAACGAGGGGGCCACCGCCCGGGTGTCGGTGAACGACTTCTTCGTGAAGGCCGCGGCCCGTGCGCTCGTCGACGTTCCCGAGATGAACGTCATCTGGACCGACGACGCGGTCGTCGGCTTCGACACCGCCGACATCTCGGTCGCGGTGGCGAGCGAGAAGGGCCTGGTGACGCCCACCTTCCGCGACATCGAGACGATGTCGCTCGCGACGCTGTCGGCGCAGATCAAGGATGCCGTCGCCCGGGCCAACCAGGGCCGGTTGCAGCAGTCCGAACTCGAGGGCGGGACGCTGTCGATCTCGAACCTCGGGATGTTCGGCGTCGACGAGTTCGCGGCGATCATCAACCCGCCGCAGGCGGCGATCCTCGCCGTCGGTGCGGCGACGGCGCGCCCCGTGGTCGGGCCCGACGGCGCCCTCGAAGCGGCCACGGTCGTGACCGTCACCCTGTCGGTGGATCACCGTCCGGTGGACGGTGCGATCGCGGCACGCTGGCTCGACCGTCTCGCGACGCTCATCGAGAATCCGCTGCAGATCCTGCTCTGACGCAGACGCTGCGAGGCCCCGGGTCCATGACGGTCCGGGGCCTCGCGGCGTGTGCGGGAAGGCGGAGCCGGTGCCGCTCCCCGTCGAACGGATGCCGGAAGGGCCCCGGATCCGACGATCCAGGGCCCTCGCGGCATCCCTCCTCAACCGAAGAGCACCTCGGCCTCGGCGTAGCGCTCGGCGGGGACGGTCTTGAGCTCGTCGAGCGCCTCGGCGAAGGGGACGGTGGTCAGCTCGGTGCCGCGCAGAGAGATCATGCGGCCGGTGTCGCCGCGGAGCACCGCCTCGGTGGCGGCCATGCCCATGCGGGTCGCGAGCACGCGGTCGAACGCCGAGGGGGTTCCGCCGCGTTGGATGTGCCCGAGAGTGGTGGCGCGGGTCTCGATGCCGGTCGCGGCCTCGATCAGCGGGGCGAGGCGCTCGCCGATCCCCCCCAGTCGGGGCCGCCCGAAGGCGTCGAGTCCGCGTTCCGAGTGCGGGTCGTCTGCCTGATCGGGGATGAACCCCTCGGCCACGACGACGAGCGGCGCCTTTCCGCGGGCTCGGGCGTCGGTGATCCACGCGGTGATCTCGGTCATCGTGGTGCGGCGTTCGGGGATGAGGATCGCGTGGGCGCCGGCGGCCATGCCGGAATGCAGGGCGATCCAGCCCGCGTGGCGGCCCATGACCTCGGCGACCATGCAGCGTCCGTGCGAGTCGCCGGTGGTGCGGAGTCGGTCCATCGCCTCGGTCGCGATCTGCACGGCGGTGTCGAAGCCGAAGGTGTAGTCCGTGCCGTTGAGATCGTTGTCGATGGTCTTCGGCACACCGACGATGCGGATTCCGCCGTCGGCGAGGCGCTGCGCGGCGGCGAGGGTCCCCTCGCCGCCGATGGCGATCAGCGCGTCCACTCCCAGGGCGGCGAAGTTGCTGCGGACTCGTTCGATGCCGCCGTTGTCGAAGGGATTGAAGCGCGTCGAACCGAGGATGGTGCCCCCGTGCTTGGCGATCCCGCGGATGCGCGGCCGGTCCAGGACGACATGCTCGCCCGTCGTCGCCCCGCGCCATCCGCCCAGGAAGCCGACGAACGAGTGATCGCCGGCGGCGAATCCGCGCAGCACCGCCCCGCGGATGACGGCGTTGAGACCGGGGCAGTCGCCCCCGCTGGTCAGGAGCCCGATGCGCATGGGCGGTTCCGCTGCGGGCGGGTGGGGAGGGAGGTGGCGACGTCCATGTCGTTTCCTTTCCGCCGTCATCGTCGACGGTCTAACTTGTATATACAAGTATAGCGAGATAGCCGGGGCGGTGTCGCCGCTACTGTGAGTCCTCATGAGCGGCGACAGCGGCGGCAAGCGCATCGGCGTACGCGAGGTCGCCGTCGCAGCCGGGGTGTCGGCGCAGACGGTCTCGCGCGTGCTGAACGGATACCCGGGCATCCGCGAGGCGACCAGGGAGCGCGTGCTCGACGCGGTCGCCGCCCTCGACTATCGCGTGAACAACGCCGCGCGCGCACTCGGCACGAGCCTGACGCGGACGGTCGGGGTCGTGGCATCCGATGCCGTCCTGCATGGACCGGCCGCGGGGATCGCCGCCCTCGAGCGGGCCGCGCGGGCGCGCGGTCGGTGGATCTCGACCGCCTACACCGACTCGGACGACCCCGCCGACATCGACGCCGCCGTGCGCCACCTCCTGGATCAGGGGGTCGACGGGATCGTGCTCGTCGCCGCGCACGGAGCCACCCCCCTCGAGGGGTACGACGTGCCGATCGTGCCGTTGTACGGCGAGTCCGGGAGTCGCCAGCGCGACGCCGCCGCGCTCGTCGTCGATCATCTCGCCGACCTCGGACACCGACGCATCGTCGAGGTGGCAGGCCCGTCGGACTGGCGCGAGGCCCTCGCGCGTACGGCCGGCGTCGCCGACGCCGTGGATCGCCGCGGCCTCGAACACGCGGACCGGTTCGAGGGGGATTGGAGCGCCGCCTCGGGGGCCGCGGCGGCCGAGGCGGTCGCCGCCGGCCTCGCGGCGGGGGCCACGGCCGTCGCGGTCGCCAACGATCAGATGGCCCTCGGTCTCACGGCCGGTCTCGTGTCCCGAGGCCTGCGAGTGCCGGCGGACGTCTCGGTCGCGGGTTTCGACGACAATCCGGATGCCGCGTTCTACACGCCGTCGCTCACGACGGTCCGCCTCGATGTCGAGGGGGAAGCGGCGTACGCCGTGGCCGCGGTGCTGGGCGACGCGGTCGTCGCGCCGGCGGCTCCCGTGCTGGTGGTCCGGGACTCCACCGCCCCGCCGGCCTGACGCCGGGTGGGCTCCGGCGCGCGGCGCGGGCTCCGGGGCGCGGGGCGCGGGGCCGGTGCTGCGGTGGGTGGTGCCGGTGCTGCGGCGGGCGGTGCCGCGGGCATGGGCTCGCGCGCGCTCGGGGCTGTCGCGGCGGCGGGGCCAGACGTGGGCATGGGCTCGCGCGTGCTCGGGGCTGTCGCGGCGCCGGGCCGTGGGCATGGGCTCGCGCGCGCTCGGGGCTGTCGCGGCGCCGGGCCGTGCGAAACTCCGGAGAAAGCGCCCGGATCCGCCGGCCAACCCCGGCCGAACCCGTCCGGAGGGTCGGATGATCAGGAGTTTCGCACGCCCGCGCCGCGCGGCGCGGCGCGGGAGGCCGGTAGGGCGGGCGCGGTCGCGTGCGCGGTCGCGGTCGCGGTCGCGTGCGCGAGGCGCGAGGCGCGCGGTGCTGGAGCGGCGGCGGCGCGTGCCGAACTCCGGAAAAAGGGCCCGAATCCGCCTCCCCAAGCGGCCGAACCCGTCCGCCGGGCCAAAAACTCCGGAGTTTCGCACGCCCCGCGCCGCAGAACGCCCCGCGCCGCGCGGCGGTGCCGCGCCCCGGCGCCCCCGCACCGCACGGCGGCGCCCGCCCGCCTCAGCGTGCGGCGCGGAGCGGACCGGCGAGCCACCTCTCCACCTCGCCGGCGGTGCGCAGCCGTACGACGGGGAGGGTGGCATCCTGTGCGGGAACGCGCTCGCGGTATGTGCCGCAGGTGGAGATCGACCACCGCACGATGTGCTCGGGGTCGGTGAAGAACGTTCGCAGCGGGGGCTCGACGTTGCCGTTCCAGAGGTGCTCGCGGCGAAGGCGCCGGCGGACGGTCCGCGCGACGACGCGGGGGAGCGTGACGGTCGCGAACGGCAGGTCGAGCCAGACGAGCAGCTCGGCGCGTGCGGTCAGCAGTGGTCGCGCCGCGGAGTACTGCCACTCGGTCACCCACGCCTCACCGGCGACGAGGCGGTGCACGTCGTCGACGAACTCGGGTCGAGGCGTCCAGTCGGGACCGTGGAACAGCGCGTCGATCTCGGTGTGCGGGATGCCGAGCACCTCGGAGATCCGCGCCGCCAGGGTCGTCTTCCCCACGCCGGAGACGCCCGCGACCACGACGCGACGCGGCCGCGCGGGGAGCGGGTCGGTGGCGCGCAGCATCCGCACATCGTAGGTCGCGCGCTCGCCGCCCGGCGTGACGGCGCCTCGAGATCACACGATCGGCGCGAGGTCACACGGTCCGGCCGTGCCGCGGCACGTCATCTCGCGCCGATCGTGTGATCTCGGCGCGGGCAAGGCGGCATCCCCGCGAAAGGCGCCCTCGCGGAAGCGCGATGTTACCGGTAACATTGCGCATCGAGGGCGCTCGCCCCGCCACCCGACCCCGTCGAAGGAGACCGCGTGTCCGCTGCCGCCACGTTCGCGCCCGAGGTGCAGGAGGCCATCGACGCCGTCCGCGCCGACGTCGCGAGACTGCACGCCGAGCTCGTGCGCTACAACCTCGTGATCTGGACCGGCGGCAACGTCTCGGGCCGCGTCCCCGGGGCCGACCTGTTCGTGATCAAGCCGTCCGGCGTCTCGTACGACGACCTCGCGCCCGAGAACATGATCCTGTGCGACCTCGACGGCAACGCCATCCCCGGCGCACCCGGCTCCGAGCGCAGCCCCTCCAGCGACACGGCGGCGCACGCCTACGTGTACCGCCACATGCCCGAGGTCGGCGGCGTCGTCCACACGCACTCGACCTTCGCCGTGGCGTGGGCGGCGCGCGGTGAGGAGATCCCCTGCGTCATCACCGGCATGGCCGACGAGTTCGGCGGTCCCATCCCCGTCGGTCCGTTCGCGATCATCGGCGACGACTCGATCGGTCGCGGCATCGTCGAGACCCTGAGCGGACACCGCAGCCGTGCAGTGCTCATGCAGAACCACGGCCCGTTCACGATCGGCGTCAGCGCGAAGGACGCGGTCAAGGCCGCCGTCATGTGCGAGGACGCGGCGCGCACCGTGCACTACGCCCGCGAGGCCGGCCCCCTCGTGCCGATCCCGCAGGACCGGATCGACGCCCTCTACAACCGCTACCAGAACGTCTACGGACAGAGCACGGACGACCGTCGATGAACGCGCACATCACCGAAGGCCGGGCGAGCCTCGGCATCGAACTCGGCTCCACCCGCATCAAGGCCTGCCTCATCGGACCCGACGCCGAGGTCCTCGCCACCGGCTCCCACGAGTGGGAGAACGTCTACGCCGACAAGCTGTGGACCTATTCGCTGGATGCCGTCTGGTCGGGCCTGCAGGCCGCCTATGCCGAGCTGGTCGAGAACGTCCG
>NZ_CAJYPF010000209.1 GCF_913776565.1 uncultured Microbacterium sp.
CTACCGTCCCGAGATCTACAACGCCGTCAGCCCCGCGGGCGAGGTCTACCGGCCGACGCTCGACGAGCCCGAGTTCGTGCGGACCGGCATCGACTACGACCGCGAGGAGCGCAGCCGACTCGCGGTCACCCAGGGCCGCTACGCCGAGGAGCACTTCGTGACGCCCCACCGTCACATCCTCGACGCGTGGGCCGCCGACTACGCCGCCCCCGTCCGATGACCCGCGAAGGAACCGCCGCCGTGACGACCCTCCTGCCCACCTCGACCGTCGGCAGCCTCCCCAAGCCCGCGTGGCTCGCCAAGCCCGAGGTGCTCTGGTCGCCCTGGGAGCTCGAGGGCGACGTGCTGGTCGAGGGAAAGCACGACGCGCTGCGCGCCGCGGTGCAGGAGCAGGAGCGCCGTGGTCTCGACATCATCAGCGACGGTGAGCAGACCCGTCAGCACTTCGTGACCACCTTCATCGAGAACCTCGACGGGGTCGACTTCGAGAACCGCGAGACGGTGCGCATCCGCGACCGCTACGACGCGAGCGTGCCGACCGTGGTCGGCGCCGTGAGCCGCCGAGGTCCCGTCTTCGTCGAGGATGCCGCGTTCCTGCGCGCGCAGACCGACCGACCGATCAAGTGGGCCCTGCCCGGCCCGATGACGATGATCGACACCCTCGCCGACCGCCACTACGGCAGCCGCGAGAAGCTCGCGTGGGAGTTCGCGACCATCCTCAACCAGGAGGCGCGCGAACTCGAAGCGGCGGGAGTGGACATCATCCAGTTCGACGAGCCGGCGTTCAACGTCTTCTTCGACGAGCTGAAGGACTGGGGGGTCGCCGCCCTCGAGCGCGCCGCCGAGGGACTTCGCGCCGAGACCGTCGTACACATCTGCTACGGCTACGGCATCAAGGCCAACACCGACTGGAAGGCGACGCTCGGCTCGGAGTGGCGCCAGTACGAGGAGTCCTTCCCCCTGCTGCAGCGCTCGAGCATCGACACCATCTCGCTCGAGAGCCACCGATCGAACGTCCCGATCGAGCTCGTCGAGCTGGTCCGGGGCAAGAGGGTCATGCTCGGCGCCCTCGACGTCGCGAGCGAGCGCATCGAGACACCCGAAGAGGTGGCCGACACCCTGCGCCGCGCCCTGGAGTTCGTGGATGCCGACAAGCTCGTCCCGAGTTCGAACTGCGGCATGGCGCCGCTTCCGCGTCATGTCGCCTACGACAAGGTCAGCGCACTCACCGCGGGCGCGGCGCTGCTGCGCGAAGAGCTCGCGGGCTGATCGACAGGGCGGGCCGGAGGACGCCGCGCCCGCCCCTCGCCGTCCCGGCCGCGGTGTCGACCGGCGAGCGGATGCCGTGGCAGAGTCGGATCGCCCCCTTCCCCGTTCCGAGGAGCCACATGCCCATCGCCGCCGATGACCCCCGCCTGACCTCGCCGTTCGAAGCCGCCGCGACCCGCTACGACGACGTCCCGTTCCAGCGGGCCGGGGCCAGCGGCATCCCTCTCCCCCGCATCTCCCTCGGGCTGTGGCAGAACTTCGGCAGCGCGCGTCCCCTCGACGTGCAGCGCGAGATCCTGCGCCACGCCGTCGACCGCGGGATCGTGCACATCGACCTCGCCAACAACTACGGCCCGCCCTACGGCGCCGCCGAGACGACGTTCGGCACCGTGCTCGACAGAGACCTGCGACGCTACCGCGACGAGCTGTTCCTCTCGACCAAGGCCGGCTACGACATGTGGCCCGGCCCCTACGGCGACGGCGGCTCGCGCAAGTACCTGATGCGCTCGCTCGAGCAGAGCCTGACGCGGATGCGCACCGACTACGTGGACGTGTTCTACTCGCACCGCGTCGACGCCGACACGCCGATCGAAGAGACCGTCCACGCGCTGGCGGACATCGTCCGCAGCGGCAAGGCGCTGTACGCGGGCATCTCGAACTACCCCGCCGACCTCACCCGCCGCGCGCACGAGCTGCTCGCCGCCGAGGGCGTGCGCCTGTTCATCCACCAGCCGCGGTACTCGCTCTTCGACCGCACGCCCGAGGCCGAGCTGTTCCCGACGCTGCGCGGGCTGGCGGTCGGCAGCGCGGTGTTCTCGCCGCTGGCCCAGGGGCTGCTCACCGGCAAGTACCTCGACGGTTCGGTCCCGGCGGACTCGCGCGCGGCCGACAGTCGCTTCCTCGACGCCTCGGCCCTGACCGACGACTACCTCGAGCGCATCCGCGGCATCGACCGCGTCGCCCGCGAAGCCGGTCTCTCGATCCCGCAGCTCGCGGTCGCGTGGGTGCTGCGCGACCCGGTGGTCACGACGGCGATCATCGGGGCCTCGCGAACCAGCCAGATCGACGACGCGGTGGCTGCGAGCACGACCACGCTGAGCGACGACGTCCTCGCCGCCCTCGAGCCCTTCGCGGCCGGTATCGGCGAACGCATCGCCTGACCGGCGCACGCAGCACACCCGCCGTTCCGGCGCAAGCGTCGCGCCCTCGGCCCGTCGATCCCGTGTGATGGAACCTCGCACACGCGATCGAAGGAGGCGTCATGGGTGTCGGACGATGGATCGGAACGGGCGCGGTCGGACTCGCGGGAGCGATCCTCGCACGAACGGCGATCGGGCGAGCGGCTGCCGCCGGGACGGTCGCCTACCGGGTCTGGAAGGACCCGAAGGTGCAGAAGATCCGCCGCAAGGTGCAGGCGAAGCTGCTGAAGCAGCGCCAGGCGCGCTGACAGACCACCGCCGGGCCGGGACTCGTCCCGCCCGGCGGGGGTCGTTTCAGGCGCCGGCGCCGAGCGGGAGCGGCGACACCGGTTTGGTCACGGCGAACGCGAACGTCGTGTCGATCGACGACAGCGAGGGGATCGCCCGCAGGTGCTCGCGCAGGAGTCTCTCGTACTCCTCGAAGCTCGGGGTGACGATGCGGACCAGATAGTCCCAGTCGCCCGCCAGCAGGTGCGCCTCGACGATGTGCGGGATCGCGCGCAAGCGCTGCTCGACGGCATCCACCGTCGCCCCCTCGTGCGACGCGAGCCGCAGGCGGACGAAAGCCGTGATGGTCAGATCGACGGCCTTCGGAGAGACGACGGCGCGGTACCCCTCGATGATGCCCGCCTGCTCGAGCTGTCGCACACGTCGCAGACACGGCGAGGGCGAGAGGCCGACGCGGTCGGCGAGTTCTTGATTGGTGAGGCGCCCATCCTGCTGCAGCTCGCGCAGGATGAGGTGATCGATGCGGTCGAGCGGTGTCATAGGGCAGATTCTGCCAATATTTTCGCCGCTACAGCAATTTTCGCAATCGCCTGCGCGCCGATCATTTCTACGCTCGGCTCGTGACCGTCTTCCCCCTGCCGCGGACCGTCGTGCCCGCTCGCGGCGCGCTCACCGGCGTCGCGGCCCTGGCGGCGGTCATCTGCCTGTGGTCGTCCTTCGCTCTGTCCACCCGTGCGCTCGAGAGCACGGGGATGACCGTGGCGGATGCCGCGATCGTCCGCTTCGGCGTGCCCGCGCTGCTGCTCGTGCCGTGGATGCCGCGCACCCTGCGCCGCCTGCGTGGTGAGCGGCCCGGGGTTCTCGCCCTCGTCCTGCTCGCCGGCCTGCCCCACTTCCTGCTGTTCGCCGGCGGCGCGCATCTCACCTCGGCCGCCCTGACCGGGCTGCTCGTGCCCGGGACGGTCCCCCTGTTCGTCACCCTCCTGCTCCTCGCTCGCCATCGCCGAACGATTCCGTCGCGCCGGCTCGCCGCCCTGGGCCTGATCGTGGCGGGGGTCGCCGCCAGCGCCGCCCTCACCGGCGGGCCGGGGGGACCCGGCGGGATCGCCGTACTGCTCGCCGCCGGCTTCGTGTGGGCCGCCTACACGCTCGGACTGGCCCGCACCGGTCTCGACCCCGTCGGCGTCATCGCGATCGTCTCCCTGAGCTCGCTGATCGCCGCGCTCGTCCTCGCCGCCACCGGAGCGATGCCGTCGCACCTTTTCACGGGCGGGATCGACCCGGGCGCGTGGGGCGCCTACGCGCTCGTCCAGGGCGTGGGCACCGGACTGCTCTCGACCGCCTGCTACGTGGTCGCCGTGAAGCACCTGGGCAGCAGCATCCCCGCCGCCGCCGGAGCGCTCAGCCCCGTCCTGACGGCGCTCGTCGCGGTCCCGCTGCTGGGCGAGGCGCTGACACCGGGGCTCGCGGTCGCGCTGGCGCTCATCGTGACCGGCGTGGCCACGTTCGCGCTGGCTCCCGCTAGGGCGGTCGAGACGACGCCGCGCACGGGGATCCCGGCATCCGATCCCCCTTCCGCTCCGAAGAGAGAGTGAGACGGGAGCACGCGTGCGTGCTGCCAGGAGCGAGGGATGCCATGACGACCGACACCCGGGCACGGGCCACCGAGAAGACCACGACGCGCAAGCCGCACGCGTGGCCCTGGGCCGCGCTGGCCGGCATCGTCGCCGCCGCCGCCCTGCTCGCCGTCGCCGAACTTCTCGCGGCGCTGTTCGCACGATCCGCGAGCCCGGTCCTGGCGGTCGGCTCGTTCATCGTCGACATCGTGCCCCGCCCGCTGAAGGAGCTGGCGATCACGCTCTTCGGCGAGTCCGACAAGATCGCCCTGCTCGTCGGCGTGGGACTGGGTGCCGCCGTGGCCGCCGCCGTCGCCGGTGTGCTGGAACACCGCTTCCGCTTCGTGGGCGCGGTGCTGCTGGGCATCGGCGGCATCCTCGCCACCGCGGCGATCATCACGCGCGCCGGGGCCGGAGCCCTCTCGTGGCTGCCGCCCGTGGTCGGCACCGTGGTCGGCGTGGCCGTCCTGGTGCTCGCGATCGGACGCCTGAAGCGCTGGATGGGCGCGGCCCGGGACCGCGACGTCGAGACCGCGGGGACGGACCGTCGCCAGTTCCTGCTGTTCACCGGTCTGACCGCACTCGGCGCCGTCGTCGTCGGTGTCGGCGCCCGCGTGCTCAACGCCACCACGTCCTCGGTCGCCGCGGCCCGGGACGCTCTGCGCCTGCCCTCGGCCCGCCGCACCGTCACCGTCCCCGACGGCGCCAATTGGGAGATCGAGGGCCTGAGCCCGATCATCACCCCCAACAGCGACTTCTACCGCGTCGACACCGCGCTCACGGTACCCAACGTCGACCCCACCACCTGGCGTCTGCAGATCGACGGCATGGTCGACACCCCGATCGAGCTGAGCTTCGACGACCTCGTCAACCGCGGTCTCGACGAATACGGCGTGACCCTCACGTGCGTGTCGAACGAGGTCGGCGGCGATCTCGTCGGCAACGCCATCTGGACCGGCGTCCCCATCCGCGACATCCTGCGCATGGCGGGACCGCAGGCCGACGCCGACATGGTGCTGTCCGAGAGCGTCGACGGGTACACGGCATCCACTCCCCTGTCGGCGCTGGTCGACGACAACCTCGACGCGATCTTCGCGGTCGCCATGAACGGCGAGCCGCTGCCGTTCGAGCACGGGTTCCCCGTGCGCATGGTGGTGCCCGGTCTGTACGGCTACGTCTCGGCCACCAAGTGGGTCACCAAGCTGACCGTCACCCGCTTCGACAAGGACGAGGCGTACTGGACCCCCCGCGGCTATGCGGCGCAGGCCCCCATCAAGCTGTCGTCTCGCGTGGACACCCCCAAGATCGGCACCCCCGTCACCGCGGGCACCGTGACCGTCGCGGGCATGGCCTGGGCGCAGCCCCTCGGCGTTCAGAAGGTCGAAGTGCGTATCGACGAGGGCGACTGGCAGGAGACCCAGCTGTCCAACCCCATCAACGACCAGTCGTGGGTGCAGTGGCGCTTCGACTGGAACGCCGAGCCCGGCAGCCACTACATCGCGGTGCGCGCCACCGACAAGCAGGGCAACCTGCAGATCGAGCAGCAGGCGCCGATCGCGCCCGACGGTTCGAGCGGGTGGCAGCGCACCCTGGTGACCGTCCGGAGCTGACGTCCCACCGCCCCTCACGACGCGCGTCCTCGGCCCGAGGGCGCGCGTCGTCGCATCGGCCACCGCGCCGTCGATGTCAATCGCTCGACCCGCGCGGCCCGCGCGGGGCATGATCGCTTCATGCCTGTCGCACGCGCCACCCGCCCGAACGGTGGTCTCGAATGACCACGGTGCCCGACGAACCGACCGCTCCCCCGTCAGCGGGCGCCGCGCCCGCGCCGCACCCGCTGAGGAGCATCCGGCGATCCATCCCCCGCGATTGGGACGAACAGGTCGACCTCTTCGCGATCGTGAAGCTCGACAGCGGCGGATTCGTGCGGGGGTGGAATCACGGCGCCGAACGGATCAAGGGCTACACCGAGGACGAGATCATCGGCTCGCACTTCTCGCGGTTCTACCGCGCGGAGGCCCAGCGGCGCGGACTGCCCGACCAACTGCTCGCCGCCGCCCAGCGCGACGGACACGTCGAGGACACCGGCTGGCGCGTCCGCAGCGACGGGACGGAGTTCTGGGCGCGCGTGACGATCTCGGCGATCCGCAACGAGCTCGGCCAGGTGCAGGGCTTCGTGAAGATCGTACGCGACCTGACGAGTGAGAAGCAGGCCGCCGACGAGCGGGCCGCGCTGCAGCGCACCTTCGCGCATGACCTGCTTTCTCCGGTCACCGCCCTGCGTGGCTATCTCGACCTGATCGGCGAGGAGCTGCCGCCGGACCACCGTCTGCTGCGACTCGCCGGCGACGCGAGCGACCACATCATCGCCATGGCGCAGGCGCTGATGAACGACGTGAACAGCACCGCCGAGCGCGGACGGCGCCGCGCCACCCTCGACCTCATCGCGCGCGGAGCGGTCGCGGTCGTGCTGCCGGGCGAGCTCGGGCGGGTGCACTTCGGACAGATGGATGCCGTCCCCGTCCTCGGCGACGTCCTGGGCCTGCGCCGCGCGATCGCCAACGTGATCGAGAACGCGGCGAAGTACTCGGACGACGTCGTCGAGATCGACGCCTACGAAACCGATCAGGGCGCAGCCATCCGCGTGCGCGACCACGGGCGCGGCATCCATCCCGACGACCTCGCCTCGATCACGCACGAGGGTCACCGCGGGCGCTTGGCCGACGACGGCGACGGGGGACGCGGGATCGGGCTCGCCAGCGTTCAGCAGATCGTGTCGGCGCACGGCGGGGCGCTGCGGATACAGAGCGCACTCGGCGAGGGGACGACGGTCGTGATCTCGATCCCGCGCGTCGACGACGAGGTCGTCGACTGACGCGGACGCTCCGGCCCGTCGCGGCGATCGGTGATCAGGGCCGCGCGGGCCGATACGGGTGCCGCGGCGCGTCGCGGGTCGACGGCGCCGCTCAGACCTCGGACGTGGTGAGAATCGCGCCGGCTGTCTCGACCTCGCGCAGCGCGGCTGCGCTCGATTCGGGGTGCACGCCCGCGATGAGGTCCGTGAGAACGCGGACGCGCCGCTGGGCCGCCACCGCGTCGAGGGCCGAGGCCCGCACGCAATAGTCCGTCGCGATCCCGACGATGTCGATGTCGCGGATGCCGTGCCGATCGAGGATCGACGCGGCGGTCTCGCCGTCGTCGGACACCCCCTCGAAGAGCGAGTAGGCCGGTCGCCCCTGCCCCTTCTTCAGGTGATGGGTGACGCGGGAGGTGTCGAAGACGTCGTCGTACTCGGCCCCGTAGGTACCGCCGACGCAGTGCACGGGCCACGTGTCGACGAAGTCGGGGGCGGCGGAGAAGTGACCGCCGTTGTCGTCATCGCCGTGGTGCCAGTCACGCGAGGCCACCACGACCGCGTAGTCGTCGGCATGGCCGTCGAGAAATCGCGAGATCCTCTCCGCGACGGCGTCACCGCCGTCGACGCCGAGGGCCCCGCGTTCGGTGAAATCGTTCTGGACGTCGACGATGAACAGCGCGCGAGTCATGCGTCGAGCCTAGACGCGAGGTCTCAGCCCCGGGCGAACAACAGCACGATCGAGACGACGAAAGCCACCGCGCCGAGACCGAGGACTCCCGCGGCGAGCAGCGACACGAAACGCACGGAGGGAGAGGAACGCGTCAGACGCATCCGGTGCGCCGTGCCGCGGCGATAGAAGATGTCGGCCATGTCGGCGCGACCGATCTTCTCCTCGTCATGCGCGGACAGGGGTGCCTCGTTCACCCCTCCGTCGTCGTCGAACCAGCGCACCACGCGGCCGCCCTCGACGTCCTCGACCACCGCGCGCGCCGGCAGCCACGTGCCATCGGCCAAGAGCAGCACGACCGCGGCCAGCGCGAGCAGAGCCCCTCCGCCGAGCCCCACCCACGTGAAGATCTCGATCAGGGCATCGAGAGCGTTCGACACGGGGAGCTCCAGCGGGTTGCGGGCGGAAGACGGGCCGTCGCGCGGAGGCGGGCCGGGGCGGCACCAGCTTACCGGGGACGGTGCGTGGGCCCGGAGCGGGTGCGCGGGGCGACCGACGAACGGCACGAGGCGGCTCGTCATCGGCTCACGGATCGGACCGTGCGGGAGGGGAACCAAAAAGGCCCCCACCCGGTGGAAGCGGGTGGGGGCCTTCGGAGCCGCCTAAGGGAATCGAACCCTTGACCTATTCATTACGAGTGAATCGCTCTGCCGTCTGAGCTAAGGCGGCATGTGCGCGCTGTCGCGTGCACGATCATCGATCTTACATGCTTCAGAGCACTTCGCGGAACGCGATCAGTAATCGCCGCTCGCGGCGCGGTCCGCGAGGATGTCCCGGCTCGACGAGAGACCCAGGCGCGTGGCGCCGGCGGCGATCATCTGCTCGGCCGCTTCGCGCGTGCGCACCCCACCCGAGGCCTTGACCTCGGCGCGGTCGCCGACGGTCTGCTTCATCAGCTCGACCGCGTGCACCGACGCACCGCCCGCCGGGTGGAAGCCCGTGGAGGTCTTGACGAAGTCGGCACCGGCGGTCACCGCCGCCTGGCACACGGCGACGATGGCCTCGTCGCTGAGGGCCGCCGACTCGATGATGACCTTGAGCACCGTCGGAGCCGGAGCCGCCGCGCGGACGGCGCGGATCTCGGACTCGACGACGGCGTAGTCGCCCGCGATCGCCGCGCCGATGTCGATGACCATGTCGATCTCGTCGGCACCCTGCGCCACCGACAGCGCCGCTTCGGCCGCCTTGACGTCGGCGTGGTGCTTGCCGCTGGGGAAGCCGCACACGACGGCGAGCTTGAGTCCCGCGGGAACCTCGACGGGCAGGAACGACGGCGAGATGCACACGCTGTAGGTGCGGAGCTCGGCGCCCTCGGCGATGAGACGCTCGACGTCGGCGCGGGTGGCCTCGGGCTTGAGCAAGGTGTGGTCGATGTAGGTCGCCAGGTCGGCGATGGGCGCGGTCATAGGGATCTCCTCGGGTCTGACGGATCAAGCCTAGGCGCGAGCGGCGTCACTCGCAGCGCAGGCCCTCGGCGGGCACCGTGCCGGCGACGAGATAGTCGTCCACGGCGGCGTTCACGCAGTCGTTTCCCTTGTTGTAGGCGAGGTGCCCCTCGCCGACGTACGTGACGAGGACTCCCTGCGACAGCTGACCGGCGAGCGCCTGCGCCTCGGCGTACGGGGTGGCGGGGTCGCCCGTCGTGCCGAGCACGACGATCGGCGGAGAACCGGGGGCCGTGATCGGCGCGCGCGTACCGGTCGGCGGCGCCGGCCACGCCGCGCAGGCGTCGGGACCGAGCCAGTAGGGCGCGACGACCGGTGCCTTCTGCGAGAGCTCCTGCTCGACGGCCGGGTCGTCCTCGTCGCCCTCGTCGGGATAGTCGACGCAGTTGTACGCGCGCAGAGCCTGGAGGGTGTTGTCCTGGTACTGCCCGTCGACACGACCGTTGTAGAAGTCCGCGAGCTGGAACGCGACCGAGGCATCGCCGTTGAGCACGTCGGCGAGAGCCACGCGCAGGTAGGGCCAGCTCTGGTCGCTGTAGAGCGCCGCGACGATCGCCGTGACGAGGGAGTCCGCGCCGAGGAGTCGACCGTCGGGGCCCGTGATCGGTCGGGCGTCGACGCGCGCGAGCAGCGACGACAGGTCGGCCATCGCGTCGTCGACCGAGCCGCTGAACGGGCACTCGGACGTCGACAGGCAGTCACCCATGAAGGCGCGCAGGGCGTTCTCGAATCCGACCGCCTGGGCGATCCCGCTCTCGGTTCCCGGCAGACTCGGGTCGATGCCGCCGTCGAGCACCATCCGTCCCACGCGCTCGGGGAACAGGCCGGCATAGGTCGCGCCGAGGAACGATCCGTAGGAGAAACCGAGGTAGTTCAGCTTCGGATCGCCCAGCACCGCGCGCAGGAGGTCCATGTCGCGCGCCGCGTTCTCGGTGGAGATGTACGGGAGGATGCCATCGCTCCCCGCCGCGCAGGCTGCGGCGAAGTCGGCCTGGCGCTGCTCGAGGGCCGCGTTGCGCTCGTCGCTGCCCCGGGCTCCCGGGGGGATGTCGTAGAGGAACGCGTCCATGCCCGCCGCGTCGTAGCACGTGACGGGCGCGGACTGCCCGACTCCGCGCGGGTCGAACCCGATCACGTCGTAGGAACGGGTGAGGTTCTCATCGGCGACGAGCGAGAGGGAGTCGCGCACGGTGTCGACGCCGCTGACGCCCGGGCCGCCGGGGTTGGTCAAGAGCGACCCCAGCGGCTCGCCCGAGGTCGCCCGATGCCGGATGACCGCCAGCTGCAGGTCGCCGGCCGAGGGATCGCCGTAGTCGCGCGGGGCTGTGACGGTGGTGCAGTCGAAGCCCGCTGCGCCGCAGTCGCTCCAGGTGAGCGTCTGCCCGTAGTACGACAGCAAGCTCGGGTCGATGCCCTCGGTCACGGGCGCGGGAGACCGCGTCGAGTCGGGGGCCATCGGAGGGATCTGCGCGTAGAGGCACCCCGACAGCGTCAGGGCCAGGCCCGCGAGAGCGGCGACGACGGCGGCGAGGCGACGACGGGCGGTCACGGGGTGGATCCGTTGGCGACGGTGATCATGAGGCTCTCCAGCGCCAGCAGCGGGGCGGCGTTCTGCTCGAGGTTGTTGCGGGTGACCGAGATGCGGTCGAGCACCCCGAGGGTTCTGGCGGGGGTCCACTCCCCCGCGAGGGCGCGCAGCGCCTCGAGCCGCTCGCTGTTGACGAGGTCGGCCTCGCGTCCGTACTGGATCATGACGACGTCGCGGAACAGCGACTGCAGATCGGTGAGCACACGGTCGATCCCGTCCCGCAGGCTTCGCGTAGCGCGACGCTTCTGGTCGTCTTCGAGGGCGTTCACCTGCCCGCGCACGGACGGCGGGACCGCCGCGCCCTCGGCGACGCCGAGCATGCGCAGCAGCGCGCGTCGCTCCTCGTCGTCGCGCGTGGCGGTGAGCGCCTTCGCGTCGTCGGTAGCGAGACGCACGATGCGTCCGGCGACATCGAACGCGTCGCCGATGCCGCGGACCGCCAGGACCGCGGCGAGCGTCTCGGCCCGCCGGGCGCGGGCGTCGTCGTCGGTGGCGAGGCGCTGGGCCATGCCGATATGCCGCTGCGCGTGACGGGCGGATTCCTCGGCCACGTCGGCGGCGACGCCGGTGCGCTCCACGATCAGCGCCGCGACATCCGCGACCGAGGGCTCCCGCAGCCGCAGCACGCGGACGCGCGAGCGGATCGTGGGAAGCAGGTCGGCGTCGCTGGGAGCGCAGAGGATCCACACCGTCTTCTCGGGGGGCTCCTCGAGCGCCTTCAGGAGGACGTTCGAGGTGCGCTCGGCCATGCGGTCGGCGTCTTCGACGACGATCACGCGGTGCCGACCCAGAGAGGGGGCGAAGGAGGCACGTTCGACCAGGCGTCGCGCCTCGTCGATGCGGATGACGACCTGCTCGGTGCGCAGTGCCGTGAGGTCGGGGTGGGTGCGCGCGAGGACCTGCTGCTGCGCGCGCTCGTCGCCCGGGTCGGCGATGAGCGCGGCCGCGAAGGCGTACGCGAGGGTGGAACGACCCGAGCCGGGCGGGCCGGTGAGGAGCCACGCGTGGGCGAGGGCTGCGGGATCGGACGCCGCCGTCCGGAGCGTGTCGACCGCGTCGTCCTGCCCCCAGACGGCGTCCCACGGGAAGGGCGCCGCGCCGGCGGAGGGGACGATCGGGGCGTGCGCGACGGACATGGCATCCAGCCTAATCGCGGGGTCCGACACGACCCCGGGCGCCGGCTGTGGATGCACCGGGGGTGAGGCGCCCGCGGCGATCTCGACGTCAGCCCAGGCGGGCCGAGACCGCCGCCCGCACGCGTTCCGCGAGCGACTCGGGCGGCTGCGTCGCGTCGAGGACGAGGAAGCGATCGGGCTCGGCTGCCGCGAGATCGAGGAAGGCGGCGCGCACGCGCGCGTGGAACTCGCCCTTCTCGGCCTCCAGGCGGTCGAAGGGCTTGTCGTCGGCATCCAATCGCCGTCGCGCAGCAACGGGATCGAGGTCGAGCAGGACGGTCAGGTCGGGCAGCAGCCCGTCGGTGGCCCACAGCGACAGCGCGCGCACGTCCTGCGCGTCGAGCACGCGGCCCGCACCCTGGTAGGCGACCGAGGAGTCGAGGTAGCGGTCCTGGATGACCACGTCTCCCCGCGCGATCGCCGGGCGGACCACCGTCTCGACGTGGTGGGCGCGGTCGGCCGCGTACAGCAGCGCCTCGGCGCGGGGATCGATGTGACCGCGGTGGTGCAGGACGATGTCGCGGATGCGGACGCCCACGTCGGTTCCACCCGGTTCGCGCGTGCGGAGGACCGATCCGCCGCGTTCGCCGATCCACTGCTCGAGCAGCGCGGCCTGCGTCGTCTTGCCCGCCCCGTCGCCACCCTCGAACGTGACGAAGAGACCGGGCCCCCCGGCCGCCGCCGCGCGCGGGGCGTGCAGCGGCCGGGTACCGTGCGCCGTCACGACGACGACGCCGGCGCCTTGCGCGTGGTCGTGGCCTTGGCCGCGGTCGCCTTCGCCGCGGTCGTTCGCGCCGTGGTCGTCTTGGCCGCCGTGGTCTTCGCCGCCGCGGTCTTCGCCGTGGTGGTCTTGGCGGCCGTGGTCTTCGTGGCCGTGGTCTTGGCGGCCGTGGCGGTCTTCGCCGCCGCGGTCTTCGCCGCCGTGGTCTTCGCCGCCGTCGACTTCGCCGCGGGCGTCTTGCGCGCCGTCGTCGCCTTCTTCGGGGCGGGACCCTTGGCCCTCTTGTCCGCGATGAGCTCGACCGCGCGTTCGAAGGTGATCTCGAGCGCGTTCTCGCCGCGCGGGACGGTCGCGTTCGTCTCACCGTCGGTGACGTACGGGCCGAAGCGGCCGTCCTTGAGCCGGATCGGCTTGCCGCTGACGGGATCGGCGTCGAACTCCTTCAGCGCGCTGGAGGCGCGGCGCGCGCCGTACTTGGGTTCGGCGTACTTGGCGATCGCCTCGTCGAGCGTGATGTCGAAGATCTGCTGCTCGTTGTCGAGGGAACGGGAGTCGGTTCCCTTCTTCAGGTATGGACCGAAGCGGCCGTTCTGCGCCGTGATCTCGGCACCGGTCTCGGGGTCGGCTCCGACGACGCGCGGCAGCGAGAGCAGCTGCAGGGCGGTGTCGAGCTCGATCGTGTCGACCGACATCGAGCGGAAGAGCGACGCCGTCCGGGGCTTGGGTGCGGCCTCTTTCTTGGCGGTGCGCTTCTTGGGCTGGTCGACGACCTCGCCCGTGGCCTGGTCGACCTCTTCGGGCTCCTCGGCATCCACTTCTTGCACGTACGGACCGAAACGGCCGTCCTTCACGACGACGAGCTTGCCGTTCTCGGGGTTCTCGCCCAACACGCGGTCTCCCGCGACCGGCGCGTCGATCAGCTCTTGCGCCTTCTCGGGCGTGAGCTCGTCGGGAGCGAGGTCCTCGGGGATGTTCACGATGCGCGGCTTGGCGTCGGGCGCGGCCGCGGGGTCGGTGACCTCGAGGTAGGGACCGTACTTGCCGAAACGCAGCGTGGCGGTGTCGGTGATGCGCGTCGAGTTGAGCTCGCGCGCGTCGATCTCGCCCAGGTTGTCGACGATGTGACGCAGACCGACCTGCTTGTCGGAGCCGAAGTAGAACTCCTTGAGCCACTCGGTGCGACGCTGCTCGCCGCGCGCGATCGCGTCGAGGTCGTCCTCGAGCGCCGCGGTGAAGTCGTAGTCGACGAGGTCGGCGAAGTGCTCTTCGAGCAGGCGCACCACGCTGAACGCGAGCCAGCTCGGAACGAGGGCCTGCCCGCGCTTGGTGACGTAGCCGCGGTCGAGGATCACGCCGATGATGCTCGCGAAGGTCGAGGGGCGACCGATGCCCTTCTCCTCGAGGGCCTTGACCAGGCTCGCCTCCGTGTAGCGGGGCTTGGGCGAGGTGCTGTGCCCCTTGGGTTCGACGTCGCTGATCGCGAGTTCGTCGCCCACGGCGACGGCGGGCAGCGACTGGTCGGCGTCCGCGTCGCGGTCGTTGCGCTTCTCGTCCGCGCCCTCCTCGTACGCCTCGAGGAAACCCTTGAAGGTGTACACGGTTCCGGATGCCGTGAACTCGGCGACCTTGTCGGCCGCGTCGACGGTGAGCGTGACCGTCGTGGTCTCGTACTTGGCATCCGCCATCTGGCTGGCGACCGTGCGCTTCCAGATCAGGTCGTACAGCTTCTGCTCGTCGCGGTCGAGAGAAGAGGCGAGCGACGACGGCGTGCGGAAGGTCTCGCCCGAGGGACGGATCGCCTCGTGCGCCTCTTGCGCGTTCTTGGACTTGCTCTTGTAGACGCGGGGGTTGGCCGGCACGGCCCTGTCGCCGTAGAGGGCGACGGCCTGCGCGCGGGCCGCCGAGATGGCCTGGCCCGACAGTGCGACCGAGTCGGTACGCATATAGGTGATGAAGCCCTTCTCGTAGAGCCGCTGCGCGACGCCCATGGCGTGCTTGGCGCTCATCGAGAGCTTGCGCCCCGCCTCCTGCTGCAAGGTCGAGGTGGTGAAGGGGGCGCGCGGGCTGCGGGTTCCGGGCTTGGCCTCGACCTTGGCGACGGTCGCGCGACCGGCGGTCGTGATCGCCTCGGCCAACGAGCGGGCGGCGGTCTCGTCGAGCACGACGACGGCCTTCTTGAGCTGTCCGTTGTCGTCGTAGTCGCCGCCGCGGGCGATCGGGGCGCCGTCCAGACGGTTCAGCCGCGTGGTGAACGATGAACCGGCCTGCGAGGCGAGAGCCTCGACGTCCCAGTAGGAGGCGGAGACGAACGCCATGCGCTCGCGCTCGCGCTCGACGACCATGCGGGTCGCCGCCGACTGGACGCGGCCGGCGCTGAGCGCCGTGCCCTCGCGACCGGAGCCGACCTTGCGCCACAGCACGGGCGAGACGTCCCAGCCGTAGAGGCGGTCGAGGACGCGGCGCGTCTCTTGCGCGTCGACGAGCGAGACGTCGAGCTCGCGCGTGTGCTCGGCGGCCTCTTTGATGGCGTCCTTGGTGATCTCGTGGAAGATCATGCGGCGCACGGGGACCTTGGGCTTGAGGACCTCGAGCAGGTGCCACGCGATGGCCTCGCCCTCGCGGTCACCATCAGTGGCGAGCAGGACTTCGTCGGCGCCCTTGAGAGCCCGCTTGAGCTCGGCCACCGTCTTGGTCTTGCGATCGTTGACGACGTAGAAGGGGTCGAAGTCGTTCTCGACGTCGATGGAGTACTTGCCGTACGCCGCCTTCTTGTCGGCGGGGATCTCTTTCTTCGATGCGAGGTCGCGGATGTGACCGACCGAACTGAGCACCTCGTAGTCGTCGCCGAGGTATCCCTGGATCGACTTCATCTTCGTCGGGGACTCGACGATGACGAGTTTCTTGCCGTTTGCCACTGGGGTCCTTTCGTCGATGCACACCATACACACGCCTCCCTGTCCGGGTTCCGGGAGGTCTCACGGGCTCGAAGCATCGGGGGGTCCGGCCCGCGAATGCGCATCGAATGAAATCCCACCGTACGCCCCGGCGACGCCGATGGTGGCGACGAGGCCGTCGAGTTCGCACGAGGCGAGGCGCGCCCCACCCGCCTCGGCGACGAGCCGGGCCTCGGCGCAGGGACTGCCCGCGACGGCGCCGCTCGCCGCGTCGGCCGCCGCGAGCGCCGCCGCGTCGGCGGTTCCGGCCAGTCGCTGCGCCGCGACCGCGGCTCCGCCGACCACCGTCAGAGAGACGCTCACGACCACCACGACGGCGATGATCCCGGTCGTGGCGACCGCTCCGGGCATCAGCGTCCCCCGTCGAGGGCGCACGCGCGGGCCGACAGCGGAGGCAGCGGCAGAGCGCCCCGCGGGGACGCGGTCGCGGTGACGCAGACCAATCCGTCGCGGCGGTCGACGGCGGCCGTGCCACCCGCCTCGGCGACGGCGGCGAGCGCGTCGGGGTCGTCGCGGCCGAGCAGGCGCGCGGACTCCGTCGCGGCATGCTGCAGCCGCACGCTCGTCGCCGCGGCGCCGACCGCGCCCACGCCAAGCGCGAGGACGAGGATGACGGCCGGCAGGGCGACGGCGAACTCGGCGGTCACGGCGCCCCGTTCGTCGAGCCCGCGGTTCATTGAACCGTGAGGGCGCGACGGACGAGATCGGTGAGGATGCCGCGCACCTCGTCGCTGCGCATGATCATCACGAGCAGTCCCGCGAACGCCACCGCCGCCATGGTGGCGATCGCGTACTCGGCGGTGGCCGCACCGCGTTCGTCGAGGAAGAGCGCGTGAGCGCGAGGTGAATCGAGCGTCGGAAGGTCGGACGGGGTGGCAAGGCGACGGCGGAACGGGTTCATGTGGACTCCTCGGTGGAAGGGTGGGCGGTTTCGAGAGACGGGTCGAGGTGAAGGGGGGTCAGGGCAACGGGCTCGCGCGCAGCAGCCCGAGCATCATCGGCACCACGGCGAGCAGCAGGAAGGCGGGCAGGGTGCAGACGCCGAGCGGGAGCAGAAGGCGGGTCGACAGGCGGGCCGCGGCGGTGCGGCCCGCGGTGCGTGCCCGATGCCGGGCGATCCAAGCGTCGCCGCGGAGCAACTCGGCGGCGGGCACCCCCGCGCGCACGGCCAGGGCGACTGTGCGATCGACGTCGGTGTCGTCGGCGAGTCCGAGGCCGCTCCGCTCATCGACGAGAGAACGAGCGCGATCCACCGAGACCCCCGCCGACAGCGCGATCGCCCACAGCTCGGCGCGCAGGCCGGGTGTCGACGCACGTCGTCGCGCCGCGGCCGCGAGCCGGCCGGTCCACGCGCGCGCCCCCACCAGGAGCACGACTCCCCCGACGAGGCACGCGACGCCGATGGGCTCGGCCACGAGCGTGCGGACGGGGTCGACACCCATCGGCACACCCATCGCCACCCCCAGCACGGGCAGCCAGCCGAGCAGGCGGGCCGTCGCGACGGGTTCGGCCACGGCTACGTCGATGTCGGCACCGATCTCGGCGGTGTCGCGGAGATTGCCCGCCACCGTTCGCAGGGTGTCGGCGAGCGGCGCTCCCGTCTCGACGGCCACCGTCCAGATGGCGGCGACGTCGTGCCAGGCCGCCCCCGCTGCGCGGAGCGGCTCGCCGACGTCGCCTCCGCGCGCCGCCGCCGTCGCGGCCGCACGCAGCGTTTCGTCACCGGTCCGGGCGAGCTCGGCCCAGGCGGCGCTCGCGGATGCCCCGGCCGCGAGCAGCACGGCCAGGCGCAGAACCGTCTCGAGCGGATCCGCCTCGACCGCTCGACGCGTCACGACCACTCCCGGGGCTGGATCCGCAGCCGGCCGTCCTGCACGATCGGACGACCCCACCCCGTGATCCGTCGGCCGTCGTCGGTGCGCTCCACGTGCACGATCGCGTCGATCGCGGCCGCGCACTGCTGAGCCGTGGTCGCGGGGTCCATGCCGGCGAGGGAACCGAGCGCCTCGAGTCGCGGGGCGACGTCGATCAGGCTCCGCGCGTGCAGGGTCCCGGCTCCCCCGTCGTGCCCGGTGTTGAGCGCGGACAGAAGCTCGCGAACCTCGGCTCCCCGGCACTCGCCCACGACGAGGCGATCGGGCCGCATGCGCAGGGCCTCGCGGACGAGCCGCGACAGGGAGACGCCGCCGGCACCCTCGAGATTGGGCTGGCGCGCCTCGAGGGCGACATGGTGCGGGTGGCGCGGACGGAGCTCGCACACCTCTTCTATGGTGATGATGCGTTCATGGGTGGGCACCGCCGTGAGCAACGCCGTCAGCAGGGTCGTCTTGCCCGCGCCGGTGGCCCCCGAGACGAGGACGTTCTCACGGCGATCGACCAGCGACGCGAGCCCGCGTCGCTGGGTCGCCGTGAGCATCCCCGTGCGCTCGAGCGCCGCGAGATCGAGGGCCTCTCGTCGCGGGATGCGGATCGAGATGCTCGTGCCCCGCACGGCGACGGGTGCCAGTATGGCGTGGACGCGGACGCCGTGCGTGAGACGAACGTCGACGCAGGGGGACGCATCGTCGAGGTGGCGTCCGCCGAGGGCGATCAACCGTACGGCGAGGCGACGCACCTCCTCTTCGACCGCACCCCAGGACGGCACACGCTCGATTCCCGCGCCTCGATCGACGAAGAGACCGTCCTCGCCGTTGATCAGCAGATCCGTGATGCGCGGATCGTCGAGGAACGGCCGGAGGAAGGTCAGCGCGGCGTCGTCGGCGGGTGACGCGC
>NZ_CAJYPF010000210.1 GCF_913776565.1 uncultured Microbacterium sp.
CCGGCGATCAGGATGCCGAAGAGCGGGCCGATCAGCGCACCGAGCACGCCGAGCGAGTAGTGGATCGCGTCGCTGTTGGAGTACCAGTTCCACGGCATGAGGAAGGTCGAACCGACCGCGGCGATCATGCCGCCCGCGCGCCACGAGATCTTCTTCGGGGCGACGTTGGAGAAGTCGAACGCGGGCGAGATGAAGTTCGCGACGATGTTGATGCCGACCGTGGCGGTGACGAAGGTGAGCCCGCCGAGCAGGATCGCGAACGGGGTGTCGATGCGCTCGACCGTCTTGATGGGGTCGGTCAGCAGCTCGCCGAACACCGGCACCGTGGCCGAGGCGGTGATGACGGTGAGCAGCGAGAAGAAGAGGAAGTTGATCGGCAGGCCCCAGAAGTTGCCCTTCTTCACCGCGGCGAAGCTCTTGCTGTAGCGGGCGAAGTCGCCGAAGTTCAGCATCGGGCCCGAGAAGTACGACACCACCAGCGCGATCGCGGCGAACATCACCGGGATCGAGGCCCAGAAGTCCAGCTGCGTGGTCGACAGGGTGAACGAGATGTTCTCGATGCCGGCCTGCGAGACGAGGTACACCGCGAGCACGATCATCACCAGGTAGACCGCCGGGCCCGCCCAATCGATGAAGCGGCGGATGACCTCCATGCCGTTCCAGAACAGCAGGAACTGCGCGGTCCACAGGATCGCGTACGAGATCCAGCCGAGGGCCGACAAACCCGCGAACGACACGTCGAGCAGCGCCGCCGAACCCGGGATGAACTTCAGGAACACGATGTTCAGCGACTCCGCCGCGAGGAAGGTCTGCACCCCGTACCAGGCGATCGCGATGAGGCCGCGGATGATCGCGGGGATGTTCGCGCCCCGGATGCCGAACACCACGCGGTTGATGACGGGGTAGGGCACGCCCGTCTTCTGGCTGGGCTTGGCGACGAGGTTGGCGAACACCTGCACGATGACGATGCCCGCGATGAGAGCGACCAGCACCTGCCACGACTGCAGGCCGAGTGCGAAGAGCGATCCCGCGGTGACGTAGCCGCCGACCGAGTGCACGTCGCTCATCCAGAACGCGAAGATGTTGTAGCTCGACCACTTCTGCTTCCGCAGCGGAGCGAGGTCCTCGTTGGCGAGACGCTCGTCGTAGTGGGGCTTCATGTTGCCGCCCCCGTGGGGGTGGCCGGCGGCCTCCACGAGATCGTGGGGGCCGGTGAGGGGTGTGGAAGTCATGTCATTCCTCTCAGGACGATGGATGCCACGACGTGGAGTCCGCGGCCGGAGTGGAGCTCTGATGTGAAGTTATGGGTTCACACAACGCGGGCGGTTTCGCTCGTGTAACGAGCATGTGAAGTCGCTCCTTCACGCTGGGCGGCTCCCTAGACTCGGGGGCATGACGCAGCCGCCCCTCGCCGACGCCGTCGATCGCGACGCGGCCGCGGCGGCCGAGCCCTCGGCATCCGTCGGGGCCCGCATCCGCGACCTCCGCCAAGCCCGTGGCATCTCGGCGCGGGCGCTCGCTGCGACCCTCGGCATCTCGCCCAGCGCGGTGTCGCAGATCGAGCGCGGGGTGATGCAGCCCAGCGTCTCGCGCCTGATCGCCATCACCGACGCCCTCGGCGTGCCGCTCGTCGCGGCCTTCGATCCGGCGTCCGATCGCCCCGTCGAACCCGCGGGACCGTCGGGATTCACCCTGCAGCGCGCCGGACAGTCGCCCGACATCGTGCTGGACAGCGGAGTGTCCTTCCGCCGCCTCACGCCCGGAACCTCGCCCGGCGTCGACTATTTCGAGTCGGTCTATCCGCCCGGAGCCTCGGCGCACGGCGCCGACGAACTGTTCCACCACGAGGGCTACGAGGTCGGCACCCTGGTCGCGGGTGAACTGACCATCGACTTCGAGGCGGAACGGGTGATCCTGCGGGCGGGGGATGCCATCAGCTACCCCTGCTCCGTCCCCCACCGCTTGCACAACACCGGCGCCGTCGACGCGGTCGCGCACTGGCTGATCGTGCACGCCTGAGGCGCGGCGGTCCCGCGCGATCGGCGGACACAACGCAGGAGATCCGCGGATCCGCCCGCGTCGGCCCCCGCGATCACGTCGCCACCGCCACGAACGGGGCGGATCTCCTGCGTTGTGTCGCAGGGGCGAGCGGACAGCCGCTCCCGGAATGTTCGCCACAGCAACATCACCGACACATCCCGCCACAGGCCCGTAACGCGGCGCGCCTAGCCTGCTCGGCATGCACCTGCAGGACTTCCATGCCCTCGACGACGCGGATGCCGCGGGCGTCGTCCGCGTCTGGGCCGACATCCCGGGGTGGGTCGACGCCATCGTCGCGGGTCGCCCCTACGCGAGCGTCGACGCCCTCGCCTCCTGCGGCGGCGACCTCGCCTCGGCCTGGTCGCCCGACGACCTCGAGGCCGCGCTGCACGCGCACCCCCGCATCGGAGCGAGAGTGTCGGGCGACGGAGCCGAGGCACGGGCATCCCGGCGCGAACAGGGGGCCATGGCATCCGCCGACGACGACGACATCGCCGCGATCGCCGCGGGAAACGCCGCCTACGAGCAGCGATTCGGGCGGGTGTTTCTCATCCGCGCCGCGGGGCGCACCCCCGGCGAGATGCGCGCCGAACTCGAGCGTCGCCTGACGAACGACCCGGATGCCGAGACCATCGAGGCCACCCGCCAGCTCGCCGAGATCGCGCTGCTGCGCCTGCGCGGGACCTTCGCCGACGCCGCCCCCGCCGAACCGGAGGCGGCGGAATGACCCGCCGAACCCCCCACGCCCCGGAGTACCCCGAATGACGCACGTCACCACCCACATCCTGGATGCCACCACCGGCAGCCCCGCGGCCGGCGTCACCGTGACGCTGAGCCACCTCGACGGCGCCACGATCGACGCGGCCACCACCGACGCGGACGGCCGCCTGGCCCTCGGCCCCGACGTGCTCGACGCGGGGGATTACGCCCTCGCCTTCGGCACCGGTGCCTACTTCCGCGGCCGCGGGGTCGCGTCGTTCCACCCCGTCGTGACCGTGGCGTTCACCGTCACGGGCGAGGCGCATCTGCACGTGCCGCTGCTGCTGAGCCCCTTCGCCTATTCCACCTACCGCGGCAGCTGAGGAGCGAGATGAAGGTCATCATCATCGGCGCGGGCGTCGGAGGCACCTCCGCCGCCCTGGCCCTGCAGAAGCTCGGTCACGACGTCGTCGTCTACGACCGCATGCGCGAGAACCGCCCCGTCGGCGCGGCCCTGTCGCTGTGGTCGAACGGGGTCAAGGTGCTCAACTGGCTCGGCCTCGGTCCGCAGGTCGCCGCCCTGGGCGGCCGCATGGACGACATGGCCTACTACGACGGGCACACCGGCGACGAGCTGTGCCGCTTCAGCCTGGCTCCCGTCACCGCGCAGACGGGCCAGCGGCCCTACCCCGTCGCTCGCGCCGACCTGCAGGCGGTGATGATGGATGCCGTCGGCCCCGCCCATATCCGACTGGGCATGCAGCTGGTCGCTGTCGCCGAGCACGAGGGCGTCGTAACCGCCACCTTCGCCGACGGCACCACCGACACGGCCGACCTGCTGATCGGCGCCGACGGGGCGCGATCGATCGTGCGGGACTACGTCACCGAGCCCACCGGCATCCGTCCCGAACGCTCCTATTCCGGATACGTGAACTACAACGGCCTGGTCGCCGCCGACGAGCGGATCGGACCGCTCACGCAGTGGACGACCTACGTCGGCGACGGAAAACGCTGCGCGGTGATGCCCGTGGCGGGCAACCGGTTCTACTTCTTCGTCGACGTGCCCGGCCCCTCCGGTGTGGTCGAGGACCGCATGGCCGCGCTCGAGCACGCGTTCGGCTCGTGGGGCGCCCCGGGCGTTCGCGCGCTGCTCGACGGCATCGACCCCGACGAGTCGCTCAACCGCGTCGAGATCTGGGACATCGACCCATTCGACACGTGGGTACGCGGTCGCGTCGCCATCCTCGGGGATGCCGCGCACAACACCGCCCCCGACATCGGCCAGGGCGCCTGCTCGGCGCTGGAGGACAGTTTCGCGCTCGGCATCGTGTTCGCCACGGCGACCCTGGGCGTCGAGGACTCGCTGAAGCGCTACGAGCGCATCCGCACCGAACGGGCCGGGGATCTCGTGCTGCGCGCGCGCAAGCGGGCGTTCGAGACGCACGCCTTCGACGTCGCCGCCACCCAGGCCTGGTACGACGGGCTGCGGCGGGAGGACGGGACCGGGGTCATCCGCGGCATCGTCGGGAACATCGAGGGCAGTCCGGTGGAGTTGGGCGCGAGCGTTCTGGGCTGAGGCGACGGGCGGGGCGCCGAGCGGGGCCGGGCCGGCGGGGCGGGGCGCCGCGCGGGGCCGGGCCGGCGCGCGGGGCGGGGCGCCTCGCGGGGCCGGCGCGCCGGCGGGCGAAACTCCGGAGAAGTGGATGCCGGGCTCCCGGCGAGCGCGGGATTTCCGCGGCATCCGGCTCCGGAACGCCCGAAAACTCCGGAGTTCGGCACGCGGCCTTCGCTCGACCGGGCCGGCGCGCGGCGCGGGGATCAGACGCGGAAGACCGCGTGCACGTCGCCGAGGACCTCGCGGCCTCCCAGTCCGTCGATCTCGAGCAGCGTCGCGATGCCGACGACCTCGCTGCCCACGGCCTGGAGCAGATCGCGCCCCGCCGCGAGGGTGCCGCCGGTGGCGAGCACGTCGTCGAGCAGCAGCACGCGCGCGCCGGCGGCGTTGTCGTCGTGCATCTCGATCTTCGCCGAGCCGTACTCGAGGTCGTACGACATCGTGGCGGCGGGGCGGGGCAGCTTGCCGGCCTTGCGGATCGGCATGAGTCCGACGTTCGCGGCGATCGCCGCGGCACCGGCGAGCAGGAACCCGCGCGCCTCGACACCCGCGACGGCGTCGAAACGGCCCGCGAAGGGCTCGATGAGGGCGTCGACGACGGTGCGCAGGGCCGCAGCATCCGTCAGAAGAGGGGTGATGTCGCGGAACACGATCCCGGGCTGGGGGTAGTCGGGGATGCTCGTGATGAGCGATTCAGCGCGGGCGAGGGCGGTGGCGTCGGGCACGGTTCCAGCCTAATCGCGGCACCCCGCCGCCCCACGCCCCCCCTCACGCCCTCCCCCGCCCCTGCCCACGCCCCCCTCCCCCGCTCGAGTGTCCACGACACTCGGCGGCTCCCGGAGCAGGGCGCCAGCCGCTTGACGCTTCTGCAAGCGCTTGCAGTACCCTGGACACATGACCTTCACGCAGGAAGACGCGCGCGCCGAACTGGCCTCGGCGCCGGGCTCGGAATGGTGGCGCACCGCCGTCATCTACCAGATCTACCCCCGCTCCTTCGCCGACGCCTCGGGCGACGGTCTGGGCGACCTCCCCGGCGTCACGGCGCACCTCGACGACCTACGCGAACTCGGGGTGGACGCCATCTGGCTCAGCCCCTTCCAGACGTCGCCGCAGAAGGACGCCGGCTACGACGTCGCCGACTACCGCGACGTCGACCCGATCTTCGGCACGCTGGCCGACTTCGACGCGATGCTCGCGGGCGCGCACGAGCGCGGCATCCGGGTCATCGTCGACCTCGTCCCCAATCACTCCAGCGATCAGCACGTGTGGTTCCAGCAGGCGCTGAAGGCCGCCCCGGGCAGCCCCGAGCGCGCGCGGCACATCTTCCGCGAGGGCAAGGGCGAGAACGGCGAGCTGCCCCCCAACAACTGGGAGAGCGTCTTCGGCGGCGGCATGTGGAAGCGCGTGACCGAGGCCGACGGCACGCCCGGCCAGTGGTACCTGCACATCTTCGACGAGACCCAGCCCGACTTCGACTGGACCAATGAAGAGGTGCGCGCCGAGTTCCGCGACGTGCTGCGCTTCTGGCTCGACCGCGGGGTCGACGGCTTCCGCGTCGACGTCGCCCACGGTCTCATCAAGGCCGAGGGCCTGCCTGACTACACCCCCGACCCCGAGGGCGGCTCGATGGGCGGCGACGCCGACGCCGTGCCGTACTGGGGCCAGCCGGGCGTGCACGAGGTGTGGCGCGAGTGGCACGAGGTGCTCGCCGAGTACGACGGCGACCGCGCGCTCTGCGCCGAGGCGTGGCTGCCGACGGTGGCCGAGACGGCCCTGTGGGTGCGCCCCGACGAGATGCACCAGGCCTTCAACTTCCACTACCTCGAGACGAAGTGGGATGCCGCGGCCCTGCGCGCCGTGATCGAGGAATCCCTCGCCGAGTACGGCGCCGTCGGCGCCCCGAGCACCTGGGTGCTGTCGAACCACGACGTCGTGCGTCACGCCTCGCGCCTGGCGCTGACGGCGGAGAACCCCCAGGGCGCCGGCATCGGACCGAAGTCGCCCGGTCAGCCCGACCCCGTGAAGGGTCTGCGCCGCGCCCGCGCCGCCACCGCGCTGATGCTCGCACTCCCCGGCTCGTCGTACCTCTACCAGGGCGAGGAGCTCGGCCTGCCCGAGGTGATCGACCTGCCCGACGACGCCCGTCAGGACCCGACGTGGTTCCGCACGAACGGTGAGCGCTACGGCCGGGACGGATGCCGCGTGCCCCTCCCGTGGACCGCGGACGCACCCGCCTACGGCTTCAACGACACCGGCGCCTCGTGGCTCCCGCAGCCGACCGAGTGGGCCGGCCTGGCCCACGACGTGCAGGTCGACGACCCGGCCTCGACCCTGTCGATGTACCGCGCGTTGCTCGCCGAGCGTCGCGCGCGCGGCCTCGGCGCCGGTGCGCTGGAGTGGGTGGACGGATACGGCGACGACGTCGTGGCGGCGCGCAACGGCTCGGTGCTGGTGATCGCCAACCTCGGCGCCGCGAGCGTCGACCTGCCCGCGGGCGAGGTCCTCGTGGCCAGCGGCCCGCTCGACGGCGACCGCCTGCCCACCGACACGACGGTCTGGATCGCGGCGGCCTGAGCCGCGGCATCCTCTCGGACGAGACCGTGGCCGGTATCGACGACGTCGCCCGCCGGGCGGGAGTGTCGACGGCCACGGTCTCGCGTGCTCTGAGCGGCCGGGGTCCCGTGTCCGCCGCGACGCGAGATCGCGTGCGCGCGGCGGCCGACGCGCTCGGCTACGTGGTGTCGGCCTCGGCCTCGAGCCTGGCGACGGGGCGGACGCGCGCCGTCGGCGTGGTCGTGCCGTTCCTGGACCGCTGGTTCTTCAGCACGGTGCTGGCCGGGATCTCGGACGGCCTGGTCCGCCGCGGCTACGACATCACGCTCTACAGCGTCAGCGAGGACCCGGCCGAACGGCGCCGCGTCTTCGACGACCACCTCCGACGCCAGCGCATCGATGCGGTGATCACGATCGCCCTCGAGTTGGATGCCACCGAATCGGCGCACCTGCGCGGACTCGGCGTCCCGATCGTCGCGATCGCGGGTCCCAACCCGCTGCTGACCACGCTCACCGTCGACGATCTGGCCGTCGGCCGCCTCGCGACCGCGCACCTGCTCGAGCTCGGCCACCGCCGGATCGCGCACATCGGCGACGACGGGGCCGGCTCCCCCGAGAGGGGCGCCTCGGTGCCGGCTTTGCGTCGCCGCGGGTTCATGCGGAGCCTCGCCGCCGAGGGCATCGACGACGCCTGGGTCGAGGCCGCCGACTTCACCATCGAGGGCGGCTCGGCCGCGGCCGCCCGCGCGCTGACCGCCGCGGCACCCCCGACCGCACTCTTCGCCGCCTCGGACGAGATGGCGATCGGCGCGATCCTCGCGGCACGCGCGCTCGGGCTCCGCGTTCCCGAGGACGTGTCGGTGATCGGCGTCGATGGCCATGAGCTCGGCCGCTGGTTCGGTCTGACGACGGTCGACCAGTTCGCGCGCGGCCAGGGCGAACGCGCGGCCATCGAGGTGCTGAACGAACTCGACGGCGCCGAGCCGGCGCGGGGGCGCGGAACGCTGCCCTTCGAGCTGGTCGACCGCGGTTCGACGGCACCGCCGCGGGGCTGACGGGCGGGATCGTCACCAGACCCCACGAGGTCGCCCTCCGGTCAGCCGGGCCCCGGCATCCCTCCCCTCGGGGCGAGCGCGGGACGGTCGCCTCAGCGACCCGAACCGGCGAGGGACCCCGTCGTGAGCTCGGTCGCCGGGTCGAACAGCAGGCACGAGACCTCGCGATCGCCCGACGCCCACGTCTGCTCGGTGGGGCCGACGTAGTAGTAGTTGAGCGTCGAGTCGTTGTAGGTCGCCCCGACGTAGGCGGGGAAAGCCGCCTCGCAGCCGGTGAAGGCGGCCTCTTCGATCGCCGCGTCGCCGGGGAACGCCCCCGCGTCGGGGATCTCGAACCCGGCGAAGATCTCGAACGCGTGGGGAGCCGCGCAGTCGACGACGTTGCCCGCGGCGATGACACCGCCGGGCAGCGAGTCCAGGCACGCCCCGACCGACAGCACCGACGGGTCGACCGCCGCCTGCTCGTCGGGGGCGATGGTCACCTCTCCGTCCTGAGAGAAGCCGAAGGGGTCGGACGCGCTGGATCCGGCGCCGAACAAGATGAAGACCACGAACGCGACGGTCGCGATGAATCCGAGCACGGTGAGCACGGCACCGGCGATGATCCCGCCCAGGGCGAGGCCCCGGCCCTTCTCGCCCGTGCGCTTGATCTGCGCGAGCGCGACCGCGCCCGCCACGATGCCGCCGACCGGGAACAGGAAGCCCAGCACGATCGCGACGATCGAGACGGGGTTCGTGCGGTCGGACGAGGGGGCGGGCGAGGTGTACACCGGGGGCGCCGCGACCGCCGTCGAGGCGTACCCCGGATAGCCGTTCGCCGCGAAGCCCATCGCCGCCGAGGGGATCGGCGCGGCGGACGGCGCCGACGCCGCCACCGTCAGCAGTCCCTGCTGCGCGAGCCGCGCCCCCGACAGGCGCGCAGCCTCGGTGACCACGTCGCCGGCCTTGGCCGCCCCCAGCGCGCCCCCCTTGAGGAACCCGCCGAGCGCGGACTGCTCGAACACCGCGAGCGTCCCCTCGTCGACCTCGGACAGGCGGACGTCGAAGCGCACGTGCATGTCCTGCCCCGCGAACGCCCCGGCGACGAGGGTCGTCCCCAGGCTCCCCCGCTCGACCTCGAGCAATCCCGTCCCGTTCGGCCGCACCGCGAAGCCCTGCTCGACCAAGACCGTGGTCAGGGCCTCACGCGCCGCATCGACGGGGAGGGACAGTCGCAGTTCGGCCGACGACATGTGGTGCTCCAGTGCTCGCGAGCCACGGGTGTCGCGGCGTCGGTCCAGGGTACCCGTCACCCGCCGCGACGCCCAGGGCTCGCGTTCCCCGCGTCAGCGGATGCGCCCCACCAGGTCGTCCCGGGTGAGCGTGTCGGCCTCGGCGAGCACCGCGCGCGCGTCGTCGCGGGCGTCTTCGACGTTCCACAGCAGCACGCCCACCACGCGGTCGTCGTCGAGGTAGTAGACGACGCCGTGCTCGGCATCCGTCCAGTCCTCCACCGTCTCGAGCGAGGAGTCGAGCGTGCCGACGGCTTCGTAGCGGATGCCGAACACCGCAGAGTAGTAGTACGGCGTGTGCGTGTACGCCTCGGCGGCGCCCGCGAGGTTGCGCCCCGCGGCCTTGCCCTGCTCGTTCGCGTTGTCGACGTGTTCGACCCGTCGGCGTCCCAGCAGACGGTCGGGGTAGTTGGCCACGTCTCCGGCCGCGTACACGTCGTCGGCCGACGCGCGCAGCTGCGCGTCGACGACGACGCCGTCGTCCACCTGCAGCCCCGCCTGCTCGGCCAGCTCGGTTGCGACCTCGATACCCAGACCGCTCACGACCGCGTCGGCGCGCACCTCGTCGCCGTTCTCGAGCTGCAGCTGCACGCCGTCGGCATCCGCTCGCCCGCCGGCGACCTTCGACCCCGCGACGATCTCGACGCCCGCGTCGCGGAACAGCTTCTCGAACCGCTCGGCCAGGCCCGCGGGGAACACGGCGTCGCCCAGCACCGATCCGGTGTGTATGAGGACGGTGTCCACGCCGTTCTGGACGAGGGCCGCCGCGAGCTCGGAACCGATGTAGCCACCGCCGACGACCGCGATGCGGTCCACGTCCTCGGCCAGCGCGCGCAGCGCGCGATAGTCCTCGGCAGTACGGAACGACAGGGCGCGCGCCCCGTCGGTGTGATCGTCGATCGGCAGGGGCACGGGCTTCCCGCCGGTGGCGAGGAGCAGCTTGCCGTACGAGAAGGTCTGGTCGTCGGCATCCACTTCCCTCGCCTCGGGGCGGATGGCCGTGGCGCGCGTGCGCAGGCGCACGTCGGCGCCGGTGTCGTCGGCGGTGCCGAGGGGCACCTTGTCCCACGTGAACTCGTCGTCGGTCCACAGCTTCTTGCTGAGGGCGGGGCGCGTGTAGGGCTCGTCGACGTCGTCGCTCAGGATGCCGATGGACCCGTCCGCGTCGATCTCGCGGATGCCGCGCGCGGCGGTGTCGGCGACCATCCCGCCGCCGACGATGAGGTAGTCGAAGTGTGTCGTGGTCATGGGCACAGCATCCCGGCCCCACCTGACCGGATCGGGCGGGTTGCGGGGTTCCGCGCCATCGGGTAGCGGGGGGAGGCAGCGGCGGCACCCGAGCACAACGCAGGAGTTTTCGGCGGTGCGGACCGCGGCGACGCCGTGGATCCGCAGCACGGCAGCGGATCTCCTGCGTTGTGCGCCCGGGTTCCCGCCGCCGCACCGCAACGGCGACGCCGCGGCAGCCGGCCGCGCGCCGCGAAGAACCCGCGACGATGTCGGGGGCGCGAACTAGGCTCGGGGCATGAGCGTCGACCTCGAAAGCCTCTACACCGACCTGCACACCCACCCGGAGCTGTCGTTCCAAGAGACGCGGACGGCGGGCGTCATCGCGCGACACCTCGCCGATCTCGGCCTCCCGGTCGAAGAGGGTGTCGGACGCACCGGCGTGGTCACGAGGATCGACAACGGCCCCGGCCCGGTCGTGTGGCTGCGCGCCGACATGGACGGCCTGCCCGTCGAGGAGCAGACCGGCCTCGCCTACGCCAGCACCGCCCGCGGCACCGACCCCGCCGGCAACGCCGTGCCCGTCATGCACGCGTGCGGACACGACATGCACGTCACCGCGCTCATCGGCGCGCTCGAGCGGCTCGTCGCGACGACCGGCGAGTGGTCGGGCACCGTCGTGGCGGTGTTCCAGCCGGCCGAGGAGTACGGCGCGGGCTCGCAGGCGATGATCGCCGACGGGGTGCTCGATCGCTACCCGACGCCCGACATCGTGCTCGGCCAGCACGTCACGCCCCTCCCCGCGGGCGTCATCGGCGTGCGCCCGGGAACGCAGATGGCGGCGTCCGACGGTCTCACCGTGGTGCTGCACGGCCGCGGCGGTCACGGCTCGCGCCCGCACTCGACGATCGACCCGGTCGTCATGGCCGCGGCCACCGTCATGCGTCTGCAGACGGTGGTATCGCGCGAGGTCGACCCGCGCGACGTCGCCGTCGTCACGGTCGGTTCGATCCACGCGGGGCTGAAGAACAACATCATCCCGGCCGAGGCGAAGCTCGAGTTGAGCCTGCGCTACCCCGACGACGCGGCGCGCGAGCGCGTGATGGGCAAGGTCGAGCGGATCGTGCGCGCCGAGGCCGTGGCATCCGGAGCCGAGAAAGAACCCACGATCACCACGGATCACTCCCTGCCGCCGACCATCAACGACATCGACGCCACCGCGCGACTGAGCGACGCGTTCCGCCGCGCGTTCGGAGAGGGATCGGTCGTCGACCCCGGCATGTTCACCGGCAGCGAGGACGTGTCGTGGTTCGCCCGCGAGTCGGGCGCCCCGCTGGTGTTCTGGTTCTGGGGCGGAGTCGACCCGCAGACCTTCGCGGATGCCCTGGCCGGCGGCACCATCGAGCGCGACATCCCCACCAACCACTCGCCGTTCTTCGCGCCGGTCATGCAGCCGACGATCGACCGCGGCGTCGAGAACCTCGTCGTCGCGGCGCGCGAGTTCCTGGACTGACGGGCCTTTCCCGTCGGGTGTCCACGACAGGCCGCGCGCCGGTGAGTCGAGAACACCCGACGCGTCACTTGATGCCGCTGCGCGCGAAGCCCGCCACGAAGTACCGCTGGAACACCAGGAACACGATCGCGATCGGCACGACGTTCAGCAGCGCGTACGCCATCGTCGCGCCGTAGTCGCTGCCGAACTGCCCCTGCAGGTAGAGCAAGCCGATGGGCAGCGTGAAGAGCCGGTTCTCGCGCAGCGCGATCAGCGGCCAGGCGAAGTCGTTCCACGACGACAGCAGGCTCATGAACACCAGCACCGCGATCAAGGGTTTCGACAGCGGCAGCACCACGCGCGTGAAGGTCTGCAGGTGTCCCGCTCCGTCGAGGCGGGCCGCCTCGATGAGCTCGCGCGGGATGCCGAGCATGAACTGCCGCGCGAGGAACAGCCCGAACGCCGAGGCCGACACCGGCAGGATCACCGCCCAGTACGTGCCGTAGAGCCCCGTCATCGTCACGATGCGGAACAACGAGACCATGATCACCTGCACCGGCAGCACCAGGGTCGCCAGCGCCACGAAGAACAGCGCCGTCGACCCGCGGAACCGCAACTGCGCGAACGCGTAGCCCGCGAGCAGGCTCGTCGTCACCGAGATGAGAGTGACCACGACGGCGATCGCGACTGAGTTGCCGAACCACGTCGCCACCGGGAACGACGAGAACACCCGCTCGAAGTTCTCGAGCGTCACCTCCCGCGGCCACAGGCGCAGCTCACGGCCGCCGAGCAGCTCGGCGCGCGACGAGAAGGCGACGGCGAGCATCCAGTACAGGGGCGACACGGCGGCCAGGCCGATCACGGCGACGAGGACCGTGCGCACCACGACACCCCCGCGCCGGGGTCGGGGACGACGGGCGGGCGGGGCGGTCGTCGGGGCCATCGGAGAAGCGGATGCCACCCGCTCGTCGACGCTCACTCGACCACGTCCTTCGTGCGGCTGGCCCGGTACTGCGCGGCGGCGAACACGAGGGCGAAGACGAACAGCACCATGCCGATCGCGGCCGCGTAGCCCTGATCGCGCGTGACGAACCCCGTCTCGTAGGCGTAGGTGACCAGCACGCTCGTCGCCCCTCCCGGTCCGCCGCCGGTGAGCACGAAGACGATGTCGAAGACCTGGAACGAGAAGATCACGTTCAGCACGACGAGGAAGAACGACGTCGGACCCAGCAGGGGAACCGTGACGTGGCGGAACCGCTGCAGCCGGTTCGCCCCGTCGAGCGTCGCCGCCTCGTACAGGTCGGGACCGATGCCCTGGAGCCCCGCGAGGTAGATCAGCATGTTGAATCCCGTGCGCCACCACACCGTCGCCAGCACGATCGTCGCGAACGCCGGGACGGGATCGGACTGCCAGGTGACGGGCGAGAGCCCGACCGCGGTGAGGAGGCGGTTCAGGATGCCGGAGTTCTGATCGAACACGAGCACCCCGATGAGGGCCGTGGCCACGCCCGACACCGCCATCGGCAGGATCAGCAGCGACCGCCACAGTGGCCGGGCGGGCAGCGCCGTGTTCAACAGCGTCGCCGCGACGAGGCCGAGCAGCATCGACAGCGGCGTGACCAGCACGGTGAACAGCACGGTGTTGCCGAGCGCCCGCCAGAACAGCGGGTCGCCCGCGAGACGGGCGTAGTTGTCGAGACCGGCGAAGGTGCCGTCGCCGAAGCCGTCGGTGCGCTGCAGACTGACCGCGAAGGCACCGACGAGCGGGACGAGCACGAAGACCAGCAACAGCAGGTAGTTCGGCGCGACGAAGCCGTACGCGGCGAGCGCCTCCCGTCGAGCGCCCGGCCGTCGCGGCGCGGTCGCCCGCTCCCGCAGGGCGCCCCGCGGGGCGGCGAGGGTCTCAGCCACCGGTGGCCGCCTGGATGCCCGCGCTCAGGTTGGTCACCGTCGTCGCGGCATCCTGCGCTCCGGTGAAGGCCAGGTCGAGCTGCTGCTTGAGCACGGGGATGATGCCCGACATCGAGGGGCTCGCGACCTGCGCGACGTCCTGCGGCTGCACGAGAGCCGCTTGGCCGGCGAAGACGGGAGCCAGCTCGGGGCGCACGTCGAAGGTGAGCTGATCGTTGAGCAGGTCGGCGCGGGTCGGGAGCAGCGACGCCGCCCGGCAGAAGTCGCGCATGGGTCCGGCGTCGGTGACGAACTCGAGGAAGGATGCCGCGAGCTCGGGCTGCTGCGTGTTCGCGGTCGCCACGAGCGCGTTGCCGCCGAAGTCGCTGCCCGCACGCACGTTGCGCGGGGCGTAGGTCGCCGTCCACTCGAAGTCGGCCGTGGTGTCGGCATCCGGGATCTGGAAAGCCCCCGACCACACCATCGCCACCGACTGCGAGAACCAGGACTCCGCCGCGTAGCTCGACGAGGCGATCGTGTTGTTGGCGGGCACGTAGTTCTTCGTGAAGAACGAGCTCGAGAACGCCACCGTCTCGCGCGCCGCGTCGGAGTCGATCGCCGGGGTCTTCTGGTCGGACTCCAAGAAGGCCCCATCGGACTGGAAGAGCAGGCTGAGCCATCGCGTGACGCCGTTGCCCTGCCAGTTGTAGGCCCAGGGCCAGCGATCGGCGGACAGGCCCGCGCGCAGCCGGGCGCCGAGGGCGTCGAGCTGCTCCCACGTCCAGGCCTGATCGGCCGAGGTGGGGATCTCGGACGCGTCGATGCCGGCCTGACGGAACAGGTCGAGGTTGACGAGGATCGCCGAGGTGTCGGTGTGGTGCGGCAGCCCGAAGGTGCCGTCGCCGTTCTGCACCGCGGCCCACGCCTGCGGGGTGAACTGCGCCTGGCGGTCGGCCGACAGCAGGGGCTTCAGGTCGAGCAGCTGGCCGCGACCGGCGTACGCGCCGAACGTGTAATACGGCACGCGGAAGATGTCGGGCGGATTCCCCGCTTGCAGCTGCGCGTCGATGTTCGTGAACATCTGCTCGTACGGCACGGCGTTGAGCTCGACGGTCGCGCCCTCGTTGGCGGCTTCGAACGCCGCGATCGCGGCGCGGAAGCCGGCCAGCTCGGCATCCGTCCCCCACGTGGTGAAGGTCAGCGTGCCCTGCCGTTTCTCGGCGGGAGCGGACTGCACGAAGCCGCATCCGGCGAGGAGGAGCGGGAGGGCGAGCGCCCCGGATCCGGCGAGGAATGTGCGGCGGGTGACTGTCATGGCGATTCTCCGTCTGTCGAGTCGAGAGGCGGACGCCGGGGCCGCGGTGCCTCTCGCGGGCGACGGTACGCCTGCCGGAAGATGACGATGAGGGGTTGCGGATGCCGCGGACTCCTGCTCCGGGCCGATGTCCAGCCCCGTGACGGGGGCACGGCCACGGCGTACGGTTCGAGCGTGACGTTCAACGACAACGCCCGCGTCGGCGGCAACTCCGCGAAGCGCCGCGGCGGGACGGTGGCGGCCGTCGGCGGCGGCGCCGTGGGCCTCGGTGCGATCGTGGTGTTCCTCATCTCGGCCTTCACCGGCACCGACCTGACCGGCCTGCTCGGTGGGGGTGCGCCGGCCGGTCCGCAGAGCGGCGGCGAGACGATCGCCAACTGTCAGACCGGACGGGATGCCAACACCGACGACTCGTGCCGCCTGGCCGCCGCCTCGCTCGACATCGATCAGTTCTGGCAGCAGCGCCTCGACGGGTACCGCGAGCCGCAGCTCGTCATCGTCGACCGCGCAACCTCGAGCTCGTGCGGGACCGCGTCGAACGCGACCGGCCCCTTCTACTGCCCGCCGGACGAGACGGTCTACGTCGACCCGACGTTCTTCTCGCTGCTTCGTTCGCAGTACGACACGACCGCGGGCCCCCTCGCCCAGCTCTACGTGCTCGCGCACGAGTACGGCCACCACGTGCAGAACCTCACCGGCGTCATGCAGCAGTATCCGAACAACGGGACGGGCCCCGACAGCAACGGCGTCCGCACCGAGCTGCAGGCCGACTGCTACGCGGGCGCCTGGGTCGCGTCCGCGAGCGAGCAGGTCGACGAGAACGGCACGCCCTACCTGCAGCCGCCGACGCAGCAGCAGATCGCCGACGCCCTGTCGGCCGCGTCGGCCGTCGGCGACGACCACATCCAGGCCGAATCCGGCGGGGTCGTCAACCCCGAGAGCTTCACGCACGGGTCCAGCGCGCAGCGCACGCGTTGGTTCGGCACCGGCTACGACGGCGGCGTCAACGCCTGCGACACGTTCTCGGTGCCGGGCGGGAGCCTGTAGCCCCGGGTGCCGCGGGGCTACAGCACGCCGCCGCTCAGTACTCCTTCGGCCGCGACCGCACGATGATCACGACCAGCACGCCGACGAGCACGATCACCGCGCCACCGGCGAGAAGACCGATGGTCAGGCCGGACATGCCCGCGCTCTCGGATGCCGCGGACGACGTCTCGGGCGCCGCGGTCGCCCCGGCCGCGCTCGCGCACACCGAGGCATCCGTGCCCGGCGAAGTGCTCGCGCCCGTGTAGGTGAAGGGGATGACGCCCGAGACGGGGTGGCCGTCCGACGACACCGCGCGCCACTCCACGGTGTAGTCCCCGGGCGCGCCGAGGGCGACCGGGAGGGTGAGCGTCGGGCCCGCGAGGGCCACGCAGTCGCTCTCGTAGTGCCGACCGTCGGGGCCGAGCACGATGACGATGTTGCCGCCGTCGTAGCCGAGCAGGTTGGCGCTGAAGTCGAGCGAGACCTCCGACAGGGATGCGACGCTGTCGCCCGCGGCGGGATTCGACGAGACGAGACTGTCGTGGGCGGATGCCGCCGTCGCCCCGCCGAGGGCGGCGGTGATCGCCGCAGCGACCACCACCGCCCCGGCCAGAACCCGACGCAGCGTGTTCCGGGAGCGCACGATCAGCCGCGCTTCGGGCGACGCGCGAACGCCAGGGCGCCGAGCACCGCACCCGCGGCCGCCACGACGAGCGCGGCGATGCTCAGGCCGAGTGCGACGCCCGAGGAGTCGTCCGACGTGGTCGACGCGGCCGCCATGTCGTCCATCGCGGGTGCCGCCGACGCCGTGCCGTGTCCGCCGTGGCTGTGCTCGCCGGTGGGCGGGGTGTCGTTGATGTAGAGCACGGGCGCGGGCTCGAGCGTGTCGTCGGCCGCGACCTCGTCGGGCGTCGCCGCCCAGTCCACGACCTCTCCGTCGGAGTAGGTCTGCGTGGCCGGGAGCACCAGGTGCCCGGTGTCGGGGATGGGGCCGAGGACGGCCGAGAACATCTGGAACTGGTCCTGACCGATGCCCACGCCCGGGTCCGCCTGCCACACGATCTTCAGCGCGGCATCCGAGATGGTGTTGCCCTCGACCTCGACGGGCGCGGGCAGCGCTCCCTTCTCGACGGTCGCGGTCCAGCCGGGAACGGGCTCGACCAGCACCGCACTCAGCGGGGTGTCGGTGGGCAGATCGACCTCGACCTTGACGGTGGAGGCCGTCTCGGACTCGGTCGGCACGCGGAAGTTGACCGTGGCGTAGCTGCCGGGGGTGGCGGTGTTGGGGTTGACGGTGACGTGCGCAGACGCCGCGAGGGGCGCGGCGATCGCGAGGGCCGCGCCGGCGGTGAGGCCGACGAGGGCACGACGAAGAGTGGTCTTGCGAGACATGGTGCTGCTTTCTGAACAGAGCGCGCGCCGAGGAGGCGCTTCACGCGCGGAAGAGGGGTCGGGGTGTCACGCCGCGCGCGGCGGACCCCGATGCCTCATCGGCGACAACACCGTCATCGCCCTCGTCAGCAGCGGCGGCTCGGGGGCCGAGGGCGCGGCATCCGTCCGCACTCCCAGACCGCGGAACGGCCGCAGGACAGCCAGAACCGCCACGACGAAGCGCGCGATCGCCTGCAGAGCCCGCTCTCCGCGACCCAGCGCCACGATCGTCACGACCGCGGCGACCGCGTGCGCCGCCCACATCCACGTCGAGTGCGTCGTGTGCGCGGGGGCGACGGCATCCCAGGCCATCGTTGCCGCGCCGTGGTGCGCCGCGGTGACGTCGCCGCCGCCGCGGGTCAGATCGAGGGCCAGGATGCCGTGGAACAACGCCTGGCTCAGCACGACCGCGCTCGACAGTCGCCACCACGACATCGCGCGGCCGGCCAGCAGCACGCACACGGGGGTCGCCAGGCACAGCGCGACCGCGATGTTGACCGCGGACGGCAGGGCGGAGTCGACGGCGCCGTGCGAGACGGTCGCGACGAAGGTCGCCACCGCGGCCGCGGCAACACCGCGGACCGCGCGCTGCGCGCGCCCTGCTCTCGACGACATCTCACTCCTCGGCGTCCAGCCTAGGCGCCGGCACCGACACCGGTGCGGCCGGTGCCCCGGCGTCGAGAGACGTGCGGGGTGGGGGCCTGTCATCGCATCCGGCGGAGGCGATCCACCGTCGGGCTCTGCACGCCGGCGCGGTCGTCGACGAGACGGCGGCGGCCGATCCAGCCGGTGAGACCCCGGCCGTCGGGCCACACGACGAGCAGCGCGACCGTCGCCAGCGCCAGCACGAGCGCCGACAGCGACCACGGCGCCGGCAGGGCGCCGAGCAGCGCGTAGGCCCCCGCCCCGGTCGCGAACCGCAGCGGTCGGGCGAGCCACCCCGGCAGCAGTCCGTTCGTGAAGCGCACCCGGGTCGCGAGGTCGCCCACCGAGCGGCCGGTCACCAGCACGACACCCAGCCAGACCCCCGCCGAGACGAGGGTTCCGGCGAGAGAGGCGACCTCGTCGGTCGAGAAGGTCGCGGCATCGCCGAGGGTGAGCGCGGTCGCGGCCTGCACCAGGATCGACACCGCGAAGCCGACGAGGCCGACGCCCACGACGTCGCACACGATGCCGAGCAGCCGACGGCGGCGGGTCACGGGGCGGGGGTGCTCGGCATCCGCCCGCTTCGTCAGACCGCGATGCTGCGCGGGCACCGCGAACGCCAGGATCGAGCCCAGGAGGGCTCCCGAGGTGTTCGCGATCAGATCGTCGACGTCGAACACGCGGTACGCGCACGGGAAGAGGCCCCAGACGCCCGTCAGCTGGGTCGTCTCGATGAGGCCCGAGGTCGCCAGGCCCGCCAGACCCGCGATCAGGATGCCGCGCCCCCCGAGCACCCGCAGGAAGAACCCGAGGGGCAGGAACAGCAGCACGTTCAGCGCGACCTGCAGCACGACGGGGTCGGTCAGGTAGCGGCCCGAGACGGCGACGGCCGCACGGATCTCGTCGACGAACTCGAACGGGCGCAGGTTGACCCCCGCGCAGCGGTAGACCTCGGAATCGGGCAGGGGAATGAGGGTGTACGTCCAGATCGCCCAGAAGTAGACGGCGGCCCCCGCCCACAGCGCCGAGCGCCACAGCGTCAGCCCGCCCCGCCGACGGTAACTCAGCGCCACGAACGGCACGAACGCCAGCACCGCGACGACCGCCCCCGCGACGACGGCGAGCACCCCCGAGCCCACGATGTTGTCCACCCCGCGAGCATAGGGAACGGCCGAGCGGGAAGAATCCCGGCCCCGCGCCGGTTATCCTCGGCGCGACGTCGAACCCGCCCTCCTCGGTCACGTTTGCACGACCGGGGAATGAACGTCGTGCGCGTCAGATTGCGCCCAGCGTCCAGGGGGCGTAATGTCGCGCGCCGTGACTGACGAAAGTCGCGTTGACGGCGAAGAGACGCCGATCGCGAAACGCATCCTGATCGGCGAGCCCCTCACCTCCGAGAAACTCGACGAGCAGCTCCTCCCCAAGAAGATGGCACTGCCCATCTTCGCCTCCGACGCCCTCTCCTCCGTGGCCTACGCCCCGCAGGAGCTGCTGATGATCCTGCTCATCGGCGGAACGGCCCTGCTGACGCTCAGCCCCTGGGTCGCGGTCGCCGTCGTGGTGCTGCTGATCGTGGTGGTGCTGAGCTACCGTCAGCTCATCAAGGCGTACCCCTCGGGTGGTGGCGACTACGAGGTCGCCAGCAAGAACCTCGGCGAGGTGCCCGGTGTCGTGGTGGCCGCCGCCCTGCTCGTGGACTACGTGCTCACGGTCGCCGTGTCGGTGGCATCCGGGGTCGACAACATCATCTCGGCGCTGCCGGCGCTCAATCCGTTCCGGGTCGAGATCGCGGTCGGCTTCGTGATCCTCATCGTCATCGTCAACCTGCGCGGGGTGCGCGAGGCGTCGAGCGTCTTCGCCATCCCGACGTACCTCTTCATCGGCTCGGTCGCGCTCATGATCGTCGTGGGCCTCGGACGCGCCGTCCTCGGCGATGCCCCGCACGCCTCGAGCGCCGACTACGGCGTACAGGCCGAATCGCTCACGCAGGCCGCACTGATCCTGCTGATCCTGCGCGCGTTCTCGAGCGGCTGCTCGGCCCTGACGGGTGTGGAGGCCGTGTCGAACGGCGTGCCCGCGTTCCGGATGCCGAAGATCCGCAACGCCCAGACCACGCTGACCATGATGGGCGGCATCGCCATCATGCTGTTCGCCGGACTCACGGCTCTCGCGTTGATCGCGGGCGTGCAGTACGCCGAGGACCCCTGCAACCTGATCGGCTTCGACTGCGTCAACAACCCGCAGCCGAGCCTCATGGCGCAGGTGGCCGCCGCCACCTTCGGCATGGGCAGCATCCCGTTCTTCATCATCCAGGCCGCGACCGCGTGCGTGCTGCTGCTCGCCGCCAACACGGCGTTCAACGGCTTCCCGCTGCTGGGCTCGGTGCTCGCGCGCGACGGGTACGCCCCCAAGGCGCTGAACACCCGCGGCGACCGGCTGGTGTATTCCAACGGCATGATCATCCTCGGCATCGTCGCCATCGGCGTGCTGATCGTCTACCAGGCCAACCTCACGACGCTGATCCAGCTGTACATCATCGGCGTGTTCGTGTCGTTCTCGCTCGGCCAGATCGGCATGGTGCGCCACTGGCGCCGTGTCCTCCGCGGCCTGAACGATCTGCCCGCCGAGGCCGCGAAACAGCAGTCCGCGGCCATCGAGCGCCGCTCCGCCATCTCGGGCCTGTGGATCAACTCGGTCGGCGCCGGCATGACCGTGCTGGTGCTGCTCATCGTCACCATCACCAAGTTCACCCACGGCGCGTGGCTCGTGTTCATCGCCATCCCGATCCTCGCGGTGCTGATGATCGGCGTGAACCGGTATTACCGCGACGTCGAGCACGAGATCCGCATGGACGACGACGTGCACTTCGGCTCGTCGGGCGACGTGGCGATCGTGCTGGTGAACCGCCTGCAGAAGCCGGTCATGAAGGCGATCGACTACGCCCTGGCCGCCAACCACGACAAGACGCTCGCCGTCCACGTCGCCATCACCGACGAGGACGCGGCCAAGCTGCAGAAGGAGTGGGCCGAGCACGACATGCCCCTCCCGCTCGTCATCATCGACTCGCCGTACCGCACCTACAGCTCGCCGGTGTCGGCGTTCATCAAGAAGTACCGCGAGAACAACGGCTCGGCGGTGGTCACCGTCTACCTGCCCCAGTTCATCGTCGGCCACTGGTGGGAGTCGATCCTGCACAACCGCCGCTCGCGCCGCCTCGCCCAGCAGCTCATGCTCGTGCACGGCGTCTCGATCACGCTCGTGCCGTGGCTGCTCGACTCGTCGGAGCTCATCTACGGTCGCCGCTCGCGCCCCCTCCCGGGGCAGTCGCGCAGCGGCCGTCCGATCGCCGAGGTGCCCGCCCAGCGCGTCAAGAAGACGCCGCCGACCTCGGCATCCTGAGCCGGCCCGGACGCCCTCGCCCCCTCGGGCGGGGGCGTCCGGCGTCCGTGCCCGCGTCCGTCGGGTCGGGTGCCGGGGCCTGCCGTCGAGCGCCGGGGCCTGCCGTCGAGCGTCCAGGACGTGCGGACGGGCGGCACTCGGCATCCGCGTGTCGTGGACACTCGACGACGGAGGGGGCGAGGAGGGCGCTCAGTCGGTGGGGCGCCGGCGCATGCGTTTCACGTCGGTGCGGCGCTGCTTGGACTGCAGGCGGCGTTCCTGCGACCCGCGCGTCGGCTTCGTCGCGCGTCGCGGCGGGGCGGGCGGCCGCACGGCCTCGGCCACGAGGGCGGCGAGCCGCGCCCGCGCCGCGTCGCGATTGCGCAGCTGAGCACGGTGCTCCGAGGCCGCGATCGTCAGCACGCCGTCGACGAGACGGTGCCCCAGCCGTTCCCTCACCCGCTCGCGTTGGACGGGGGACAGAACGGCGGATGCCATGGCATCCCACCTCAGCTCCACGCGGGAATCCGCGGTGTTCACGCTCTGACCGCCCGGGCCCGATGAGCGCGAGAACCGCCACGACAGCTCGGCAGCGGGGATCACGAGGTGCGCGTCCACGCGCACGTCGATGTCGGCCATGCTCCTATCATCCCGGTGGAACGGACTGACCCACCCCAGGCGAACAGAACGCAGGACATCACTGCTCCGCGGCCCCGCTCACCCGCGCGCCGGGGGTTCCCGGGGCCTCATCTCCTGCGTTGTGTCGGCGGCCCCCGCCGAGCGCCCACCCCGCCGAGCGGCGGCCCCGCCGAGCGCCGGCCCGCCCGCCGCCGCGTCGCGCGGCGAACCGACCGAGCAAACCGTAAGCACCCCGTATGCGTCCGTGAGCGACCCGTAGGGAAAACGTTAGGGCCCGCGGATGTCGCGATCCGGCGGAGTTGTATCGACACACGTGCCGCCCCGCGGCGCCCGCGGCCCGCCCGCGGTACAGACCCGAACCTGGAGTCGTCGTGCTCGATGTCGTCTTCCTCGCCGTGACCGCCGCGCTGTTCGCGCTGGTCGCGCTCGTCGCCAAGGGGGTCGAGAAGCTGGGCCCCGAGGCCCGCGTCTCGTCCGCCCGCCCCGCCGGACGCGGAGGCGACCGACCGTGATCTTCTTCTCGATCCTCGCCGCCGTCCTGGCCGTCGCCGCCGTCGTGTACCTCGTGGTCGCGCTCGTCCGTCCCGAGAAGTTCTGACATGGACGCCGGAAGCATCTGGTCGATCGTCCTGACCAGCCTCACCCTCATCGTCGCCCTGGGCCTGGCCTACCGCCCCCTCGGCGACTACATCGCCCGCATCTACACCGGCGAGCGCGATCTCGCCGTCGAGCGCGGTCTCTACCGCCTGATCGGCGTCGATGCCCGCAGCGCCCAGACCTGGCAGGCCTACCTGCGCTCGGTGCTGCTGTTCTCGTTCGTCGGCGTCGTCTTCGTCTACGCGCTCATGCGCCTGCAGGCCGTCCTGCCCTTCGCCCTCGGCCTCGAGGCCCCCGGCGAGGCGCTGTCGTTCAACACCGCCGTGTCGTTCGTGACGAACACCAACTGGCAGTCGTACGCGGGTGAGTCCACCCTCGGCTACACGGTGCAGTTCGCGGCGCTCACGGTGCAGAACTTCGTGTCGGCCGCGGTCGGCATCGCGATCGCCGTCGCCCTGGTGCGCGGGTTCGCGTACCGTCGCAGCGCCGTGATCGGCAACTTCTGGGTCGACCTCGTGCGCGGCACCCTGCGTCTGCTGCTGCCGTTCTCGGTCGTCGCGGCGATCGTCCTGCTCGCGGGCGGCGTGATCCAGAACCTGTCGGGATCCACGGATGCCGCGACCCTGGCCGGGGCCGCCCAGTCGATCCCGGGTGGGCCGGTGGCATCCCAAGAGGCCATCAAGCTGCTCGGCACGAACGGCGGCGGGTTCTTCAACGTCAACTCCGCGCACCCGTTCGAGAACCCCGCGCCGTGGACGAACCTGTTCGAGATCTTCCTCATGCTCGTGATCCCGTTCTCGCTCCCCCGCGCGTTCGGTCGCATGGTCGGCGACGACCGTCAGGGCTACACGATCCTCGGTGTCATGGCGGCGATCTTCGCGGCATCCACCGCTCTGCTCACCTGGGCCGAGATGGCCGGGGCCGGAACCGCTCCGATGCTCGCGGGCGGCGCGATGGAGGGCAAGGAGGTGCGCTTCGGCATCTTCGGTTCGACGCTGTTCGGCTCGACGAGCACGCTGACGTCGACCGGGGCGGTGAACTCGATGCACGACAGCTACACGGCACTGGGCGGCATGATGCCGATGATCAACATGATGCTCGGCGAGGTCGCCCCCGGCGGTGTCGGCTCGGGCCTGTACGGCATGCTGATCCTCGCCGTCATCGCGGTCTTCGTCGGCGGTCTGCTGATCGGCCGCACGCCGGAATACCTCGGCAAGAAGATCGGTCCGCGCGAGATCAAGCTGGCCAGCCTGTACATCCTCGTCACGCCGACCCTCGTGCTGGCCGGGACGGCGCTGAGCTTCGGCATCCCCTCGATCCGGGCCGACGTCGAAGCGACGTCGATCTACAACCCGGGCGTGCACGGGCTCAGTGAAGTGCTCTACGCCTTCACCTCGGCGTCGAACAACAACGGCTCCGCCTTCGCCGGACTCACCGCCAACACCCCGTGGTTCAACACCGCGCTCGGGGTGGCGATGCTGCTCGGCCGATTCCTGCCGATCGTGTTCGTGCTCGCACTGGCCGGTGCCCTCGCGGCACAGGATGCCGTGCCGGCGACCGTCGGCACCCTGCCGACGCACCGCCCGCAATTCGCCGGTCTGCTCGCCGGCGTGGCCGTGATCGTCACGGCTCTGACCTACTTCCCGGTCCTCACCCTCGGACCCCTCGCTGAAGGGCTCTCGCTCTGATGTCCACCGTCACCCACGCCCCGGCCCCCACCCCCGCCTCCGCGGACGAGGCCGCACCCGCCCCGCGCCGCGCGTTCAGCGCCGCGCAGATCGTGGCCGCCCTGCCGGGCGCCGCGAAGAAGCTCAACCCTGCAGCGCAGTGGCGCAACCCCGTGATGTTCCTCGTCTGGGTGGGCGCGGCGCTGACAACGCTCATCGCGATCGTCGAGCCGTTCCTCGGGGGCGCCGACGGCTCCCTGCCCTTCGGATTCACCGGGGGCATCGCCGTCTGGCTGTGGCTCACGGTGTTCTTCGCCAACATCGCCGAGTCCGTCGCCGAGGGCCGCGGCAAGGCCCAGGCCGCGACGCTGCGCAAGACGCGCACGACGACCTCGGCCCGTCGCGTGGTGGACTACTCCCCCGCAGACCCTTCGGCCGTGAACGCCGCGACCGAGGATGTCCCCTCGGGCGACCTGCGCGTCGGCGACGTCGTGCTGGTCGAGGCCGGCGAGCTCATCCCCGGCGACGGCGACATCGTGTCGGGCATCGCGACGGTCGACGAGTCGGCCATCACCGGCGAGTCGGCCCCCGTCGTCCGCGAGTCGGGCGGAGACCGCAGCGCGGTGACCGGCGGCACGCGCGTACTCAGCGACCGCATCGTGGTGAAGATCACGTCGAAGCCCGGCGAGACGTTCGTCGACCGCATGATCGCGCTCGTCGAGGGCGCCTCTCGTCAGCGGACGCCGAACGAGATCGCGCTGAACATCCTGCTCGCGAGCCTGTCGATCGTGTTCGTCGTGGTGGTGCTCGTGCTGAACCCCATCGCCTCGTACGCGGCATCCCCCGTCTCGATCCCCG
>NZ_CAJYPF010000211.1 GCF_913776565.1 uncultured Microbacterium sp.
CGACGTCGTCGGTCGCCGGGTCGACGCCCGAGATGTCGCGACCGGCGCAGAACGACGGGCCCTCTCCGCGCAGCAGCACGGCGCGGGCCCCGTCGGCCTCGGCGCGGTCGTAGGCGGCGGCGAGGTCGTGCAGATCCGTCAGGCCCAGGGCGTTGCGCCGGGAGGGGGCGTCGAGGACGATCTCGGCGACGTCGTCGGCGAAGCGGTAGTCGATCACGGTGCTCATCCGTCGTAGTCGACCCGCACGGCGTCGGAGGTCGGGTGCGATTGGCAGGTGAGCACGTATCCGCGCGCGATCTCGTCGGGCTCGAGGGCGTAGTTCTCGGTCATCGAGACCGCCCCCTCGATCACCCGCGCCCGGCACGTGCCGCACACCCCTCCCGCGCATGCGAACGGCACGTCGGGACGCACCCGCAGGGCCGCCGCGAGGATCGTCTCGTTCGCTGCGACCGGGCTGTCGACGGATGCCGACTGACCGTCGAGCGTGAAGTCGATCCGCCGCACCGGCTCGTCGGCCCGCACGCGCACCGGGCGCGCTCCCCCGGTCTGCGCGGGGGCGTCGCCGTCGCCCGCGGTGAACAGCTCGAAGCGGACGCGCTCGCGCGCGACACCCACCTCGGCGAGGGTCTCGCGGCACAGCTCGACGAGCGCGAACGGTCCGCACAGGAACCACTCGTCGACGGATGCCGGGTCGATGAGCCGCGACAGGATCAGACGCAGCCGCTCCTCGTCGATGCGGCCCGAGAACACGGGCGCCGCGCGCTGCTCGCGCGAGAGCACGTGGTGCAGCGTGAGACGAGAGGGGTAGCGGTCCTTGAGGTCGGCGAGCTCGTCGACGAACATCACGTCGGTCGAGGAGCGGTTGGCGTAGACGATCGTCATGCGGCTCTCGGCCGAGCGCTCGAGCACGTCGGTCGCGAGCGCCATGATCGGCGTGATGCCGGACCCCGCGGCGATCGCGACGACGTGCCCGGTCGCGGTGGACGCCCTCGAGACGAAGGTGCCCTGCGGGCTCATCACCTCGATCTCGTCGCCCGGGCGCAGGCCCTCGTGCGCCCAGCTCGAGAAGCGCCCGTCCGGGTCGCGCTTGATGCCGACGCTGATGCTCCCCCGCGCGGGCGGGCGGCACAGCGAGTAGGAGCGGCGCAGGTCGTCGCCGTCGACGCGCGCGCGCAGGGCGACGTACTGCCCGGCGGCGTAGTCGAAGGCGTCGGCGAGCTCGTCGGGGACGGCGAAGGTCACCTCGATCGCGGTCGGGGTCAGCGGGCGCACGTCGGCGACCCGCAGGGTGTGGAATCTCGCGCGGGCGCGCCCGCCGGTCTCGCGCACCGCGCCGAGGGTCGAGGGGGCCGGGGTCGAGGGGGCCGGGGTCACGGCATCCGTGTCCGTCGTCGTCATCAGAGGGCCTTGAAGTGGTCGAAGGGTTCGAGGCACGCGCGGCACTCCCAGTGCGACTTGCACGAGGTCGAGCCGAAACGCGAGACCTCGCGGGTGTTCAGGGAACCGCAGCGGGGGCACGCGACGCTCAGCTTCACGCGGATGGGACCCGCGGGCGCGCGACCGGTGGGCGGGGCGATGCCGTACGCGGTCAGCTTGCGTTTGCCCTCGTCGCTCATCCAGTCGGTGGTCCACGCGGGCGAGAGCGTCGTCTTGACGACGGCGTCGTCGAAGCCGGCCGAGGTGAGGGCGAGGACGATGTCGTCGCGGATCGCGTCGACCGCGGGGCATCCCGAGTAGGTGGGCGTGATCGTGACGGTCACCGTGTCACCGTCGAGACGGACGTCGCGGAGCACTCCGAGGTCGTCGATCGTCAGCACCGGCACCTCGGGATCGACGACGGCCGCCGCGATCTCGCGGGCGCGTTCGAGGGTCGGGGTCACCACGTCGCCCCCGGGTGGCGGCGCGCGAGCACCTGCATCTCGGCGAGCAACGGCCCGAGGGCGGGGTGATGGCGCCCCTCACGTCCGCCCGCGGACGAGGCGGGCATCGCGGGCACGGGGACGTCCTCTTCGGCGAGCACCGCGACCAGCACCTCGTCGACCCGCCCGCGCAGCGTGGAGGGACGCACCGCGATCCCCTCGAGGCGGTCGTGCAGCGGCTCGTCGCGGAACAGCTCGTCGAGGTACGGCCAGGTGTCGTCGAGGCCGACCACGAAGCGTCGACGCGACTCCTCGGTCCCGCCCGCCAGGCGCAGCGTCCACTGCACCGCGTGGTCGCGGTGGTAGTCGACCTCTTTCTCGGCCTTGGCGGCGACCGCCGAGAGCACGGGATCGGAGGATGCCGCGAGCTCGCGGTACAGCTCGAGCAGGTAGGTCGAGGCGAGCAATTGACGGACGATCGTGTGGGCGAAGTCGCCGTTGGGAAGCTCGAACAGCCACGCGCTGCGGAACTCCCGCTCGTCGCGCCAATAGGCGAGGTCGTCCTCGCTGCGGCCGTCGTAGGTGCCGGCGTAGCGCAGCAGGGAACGCGCGTGGCCGAGCAGGTCGAGGGCGATGTTGCCGAGGGCGACGTCCTCTTCGAGCTCGGGGGCGCGGGCGATCCAGCCGCAGAGGTTCTGGGCGAGGATCAGCGCGTCGTCGCCCAGCCGCATCGCGTAGGCGGCGACGTCGGGGTCGGTGGCACGGTCCTCTCCCCCGGCGAGCTCGGCCGAGAGTTCGCGCGCGTCGAGCGAGACGGCGCCGTGCGGGTCGGCGCCGTGCGAGTCAGCGCCGTGCGGGTCAGCGCCGTGCGGGTCGGTGCCGTGCGCATCGGCGGCTTCGACAGGCTCAGCCACCGACGCCGCGTCAGGTCCCTGAGCCTGTCGAAGGGACCGGTCCCCGTGATCGGTCGAGATGCTCACAGGTGCGGCACCCCCTCGGAGGCGGTGTAGTACACCGCGTGCCGGTAGTTCTTGCCCGCGGGCGACTCGAAGAAGGCGCCCTTCGCTCCCGGATCGCTCGTCGTCACGGCATCCGAGGGGACGACCCAGACCGACACGCCCTCGCCGCGACGGGTGTAGAGATCGCGGGCGTTGCGGACGGCGAGTTCGGCGTCGGGCGCGTGCAGCGAACCGACGTGCACGTGGCTGAGGCCGCGGTTCGCGCGGACGAAGACCTCCCACAGGGGCCAGGTCTCGGCGGGGCTGCCTCCGGGCGTGGCCATCAGGCGGCCGCCGTCCCGGTGCGGGCGGCGCTCTTCTTCGCGGCGTAGGCCGCGGCGGCTTCGCGCACCCAGGCTCCCTCTTCGTGCGCGTCACGGCGGTGTTGACGGCGCATCGTGTTGAGCGGTCCGCGGCCCGCGAGCACCTCGTGGAACTCCGTCCAGTCGATCTCGCCCATGACGTACTCGCCGGTCTCGTCGTCGTAGCGCAGCTCGGGGTCGGGCAGGGTCACTCCCAGCACGGCCGCCTGCGGCACGAGCATCGAGACGAAGCGCTGCCGCAGTTCGTCGTTGCTGAAGCGCTTGATGTTCCACGCCATCGACTGCGCCGAGTTGGGCGAGTCGTCATCCGGGGGCCCGAACATCATCAGGCTCGGCCAGTACCAGCGGTTCACGGCATCCTGAGCCATCTCGCGCTGCTCCTCGGTGCCCTGCATGAGGGTGAGGAGGATCTCGAAGCCCTGACGCTGGTGGAACGACTCCTCCTTGCAGATGCGCACCATCGCCCGACCGTAGGGTCCGTACGACGCGCGGCACAGCGGCACCTGGTTGCAGATCGCGGCACCGTCGACGAGCCACCCGATGGCGCCCATGTCGGCCCACGTCGGCGTCGGGTAGTTGAAGATCGACGAGTACCGCGCCTTGCCGTCGACGAGCTGCTGGGTCATCTCGTCGCGCGTGATGCCGAGCGTCTGCGCCGCGGAGTAGAGGTACAGACCGTGACCCGCCTCGTCCTGCACCTTGGCGAGCAGAATCGACTTGCGCTTCAGGCTCGGCGCGCGGGTGATCCACGCCCCCTCGGGCTGCATGCCGATGATCTCGGAGTGCGCGTGCTGCGAGATCTGGCGGATGAGCGTGCGGCGGTAGGCCTCGGGCATCCAGTCGCGCGGCTCGATGCGGCCGTCCGCCTCGATGAGGGCGTGGAACATCTCCTCGCCGTCCCGGACGTCTCTGGGGGGTGCGGTCATCGTCATCGTCGACTCCTTTTACAGACCGATCGTTCAGTAAAGTGTATCCGCGGGCGCGGTGGTCCGCAACGGCTGCGCCGCTCCGACTCCCGCGAGGTCGCCCTCGAGCAGCAGGACGCAACGCAGGAAGAAGACGCAGCGGCGAGCGCGGTGCGGCGGAATCCAGAGGGTCGACGACCGCCCCCTCTCGCATCTCCTGCGTTTTGGACGCGAGACGTTCGCGCACGACCCGAGCCTGCGCCGCGACCCGTGCCCGCGGGTCAGCGCAGGTCGTAGACGCGCTTGTACTTGCCCTCGCTGCGGGGCAGGACGCCCGGCTCCTCGACGCGCACGTCGACGCTCGTCCCGATGAGCACCTTGATGCGCTGCCGCAGCACCACGCCCGCGGCCTCGCACACCTCGCGCTCCAGGGCCGGGTGCCGCTCGATGCGCACGGTCATGGCATCCATCCGCCCCTCTCGACGCAGTTCGAGGACGAAGTGCGGGGTGAGGGTCTCGATGCCCATCACGATCTCCTCGATCTGCGTCGGGAAGAGGTTCACGCCGCGCAGGATGATCATGTCGTCGTTGCGGCCGGTGATCTTCTCGATGCGCCGCATCGCAGGGAACGCCGTGCCGGGGCGCAGTCGGGTGAGGTCGCGGGTGCGGTAGCGGATGACCGGGAAGGCCTCCTTCGTGAGCGAGGTGAAGACGAGCTCCCCCAGCTCTCCGTCGGCGACGGGCTCGCCCGAGTCGCCGTCGATCGTCTCGGGGAGGAAGTGGTCCTCCCAGACGTGCGGTCCGTCCTTGGTGAGGGCGCTCTCGGATGCCACGCCCGGGCCCATCACCTCGCTCAGGCCGTAGATGTCGACGGCCACGATGTCGAGGCGGCGCTCGATCTCGCGGCGCATCTCGTTCGTCCAGGGCTCCGCCCCGAGCACGGCCACCTTGAGCGAGGTCGAGCGCGGATCGACGCCCGCCGCCTCCAGCGCATCGGCGATCGTCAGCAGGTAACTGGGCGTGCAGAGGATGGCATCCGGTTCGAAATCCTGGATGAGCTGCGCCTGACGCGCGGTCTGGCCGCCCGACATCGGGATCACGGTCGCGCCGAGGCGCTCGATGCCCGCGTGCGCACCGAGGCCCCCGGTGAACAGGCCGTAGCCGTAGGCGTTGTGCACGCGATCCCCGGGGCGGATGCCGGCGGCGCTCAGCGAACGCGCCACGAGGTCGGCCCACCGGTCGAGGTCTCCGGCCGTGTACCCGACGACGGTCGGACGCCCGGTGGTGCCCGACGAGGCGTGGATGCGGCGGACGTCGGCCATCGGCACCGCGAACATGCCGAAGGGGTAGGTCTCGCGCAGGTCGGCCTTGGTCGTGAAGGGCAGCAGGCGGATGTCGTCGAGGGTGCGGATGTGGTCGGGGTGCACGCCCGCCTCGTCGAACTTCCGGCGGTACAGCGCGACGCTGTCGTACGCGTGGCGCACCGTCCACTGCAACCGCTCGAGCTGCAGGGCGCGCAGGCGATCGAGCGGGATGCCGGTGGGATCGACGGATGCCAGGAAGTCCGGGCGCGATGCGGTGGTCAGGGTCATCGGGACACCTCCGTGGTGGGGAGCGCGGCGCTGCGCTCGTGGTCGTTCGCGGGTCGGGGGCCGGACGCTTCGACAGGCTCAGCCACCGGCGCTACGGCCGAGGCCCCTGAGCCCGTCGAAGGGACCGGAACCGGCGGCCGCCGATCCGTCGTGATGCTGCGGCCGCGCACCTCGGCGACGAGGTCGCCGGTCTCGTCGGTCACGCGGATGTCGTACAGGCCGGTCCGGCCGCTGCGCGCGCGGCGCGCGGCCGTCGCGGTGAGCGTCTGCCCCGCCGTCGTGGACTTCAGGAACGTGATGTCGGCGCCCCCGGCGACCGTCACCCGCTCGTCCTCGTTGCACGCGATCGCGAACGCCGTGTCGGCGAGGGTGAAGACGAGCCCGCCGTGCGTGATGGCGAAGCCGTTGAGCATGTCCTCGCGCACGGTCATCGACACGCGGGACTCCCCCGGCGCGTCGTGCTCGACGACCATGCCGAGCATCGCCGACGCCCGGTCGTTGCGCATCATCGGCCGCAGGCTCATGCGGGCACCGCCACGGGGGCCCAGGTCTTCGCCACCAGCGTGAGCACGTCGTACTGCGCGACGATCTCGTCGTCCTGGTTGCGGATCACGGCATCCCACCGCACCTCGCCGTACTCGTCCGTCTCCCGCGGGGTGATCTGCTTGGCCGTCAGGGCGACGCGGATGCGGTCGCCGGGTGAGACGGGGGTGAGAAACCGCAGGTTCTCCAGGCCCGAGTTGGCGAGCACCGGGCCGGGCGCCGGGTCGACGAAGAGCCCCGCCGCCCACGACACGAGCAGGTACCCGTGGGCCACGCGCCCCGGGAAGAAGGGGTTGGCCGCCGCGGACTCCTCGTCCATGTGCGCGTAGAACGTGTCTCCGGTGAAGCGCGCGAACACCTCGATGTCGTCGAGGGCGACCTCGCGCTCCGCGGACTCGACGG
>NZ_CAJYPF010000212.1 GCF_913776565.1 uncultured Microbacterium sp.
TCGACGGGGAGTCCGCCGCGTTCACCTTCAAGGAGTTCGAGCTGCTGCAGTACCTCGTGCTGCGCGAGGGCCGCACGATCGAGCGCACCGAGCTCGTCGCCTCCCTGTGGGAGGGTGCGACCGACGACGAGGCTCCCGGCGAGCGCACGATCGACGTGCACGTGCGTCGTCTGCGCGCCAAGCTCGGGGTGTACGAGGACATCGTCCGCACCGTGCGCGGCGTGGGCTACCGCTTCGACCGTCACGCCGACGTCTCGATCCGCTACGGCCACGGCACGCCCTCGCCCGACCGGTTCTGAGCGGTTTCCGCGCCGGCGGATCAGGCGTCGTCCGATCCGGATGCCGTGATGTCGGTGGGTCGACGTAAGGTGTCGGCATGAGGTCGACCGGGGTGCGCACGCGGCAGACGTCGCGCGACCTCCGCGCCCCCGTCGATCGGCCGCTCGAGAGCGAGTACCGCCCCCGCGTGCCCACCGACGTCGGTCGCGCGATCGCCGCTCAGCGGCACGGGGCGAACGACCCGACGTATCACGCATCGACGCCCCTCTCATCCGGCGGGATCGTGTGGCGGGTGAGCCGCACCCCGCTCGGGGTCGCCACGCTCGCTCTGCGTCGGAGCATCGACGGAACCGTGCGCGCAGCCGCCTGGGGCCCCGGTGCCGAGTGGGCGCTCGCGCAGGTCCCCGCGCTGTGCGGCGCCCACGACGACCCCGAGGGGTTCGACGCGTCGCGGCATGCCTCCGTCGCCGAATGGCACCGCCGTCATCCCGACCTGCGGATCGGCCGCACCGATCTGGTGTTCGACGCCCTGGTCAGCGCGATCATGGAGCAGAAGGTCACGAGCATGCAGGCCTTCTCGGTGTGGCGCAGCATCGTCACCTGGTACGGCGAGCGCGCACCCGGTCCCACACCGCGTCCGATGTTCGCCCCGCCGAGCATCGACGGATGGCGCCACGTTCCGTCCTGGGCGTGGCACCGAGCGGGCTTGGAGCCGCCCCAGTCACGCACGATCGTCGAGACCGCGCGCCGCGGCGAGAGCGTCGTGCGCGCCGCCGAGGCCGCCCTCGACGGCGAGGCCCGCGACCGGGTCTTCATCAGCCTGCGCGGGGTGGGCATCTGGACGAGCGCCGAGACGCGCATCCGCGCTTTCGGAGACCCGGATGCCGTCAGCGTCGGCGACTATCACCTCGCTCATCAGGTGGGTTTCGCCCTGACCGGCCACCGCACCGATGACGACGGCATGCTCGAACTGCTCGAACCCTTCGCCGGCCACCGGCAGCGTGTCATCCGTCTGATCTATGCGGGCTCGGCGCTCGAGCCCCGCCGCGGCCCTCGCCTGCACCCCGAGGACCATCGCGATCGCTGACGCGCGGGGGTGATGACATCCCCGCTCGGCGGGTGCACACTGCTGGCATGACCACGGCACTCGTGACGTATCTGCAGTTCCGTTCCTCGACGCGCGAGGCGATGGAGTTCTATCATTCGGTGTTCGGCGGCGACCTGGACATCGCCACGTTCGACGACTTCGGGATGCCGGTGGGCGAGGGCGAGGGGGGCCTCGTCATGCACGCGCGTTTGCGCACCGCGCGCGGGTTTGTCCTGATGGCGTCGGACACGCCCGCGGCCATGGACCTGGTGCCGGCGGGCGGTTTCTCGCTCGCCATCACCGGCGACGAGGAAGCGGAGCTGCGCGGCTGGTTCGAGGCGCTCGGCGAGGGCGGTCGGATCGAGATGCCGGTGGGCGTTCCACCGTGGGGCGGGTTGTACGGCACGCTCGTCGATCGGTTCGGGGTGGCCTGGATGGTGGCCGTCGGCGAAGCCGAGTGACACGCGGGCCGGGTCTCTCAGCGCGTGCGCCCGGGTGCCTCGCGCCGCATCGGCACGTGCGGGATGCCGTCCTCGGCGAATGCATCACCCGACACGACGAACCCGAACCGCCCGTACCACTCGGCCAGATGCTGCTGCGCGTAGAGAAGGATCGGCAGGCCGGGGGCGTCGGCATCCAGGTGCGAGACGGCGGACCGCATGAGGTCGGCGGCGATCCCGCGTCCTCGAGCCGCAGCTGCCGTGGCGACGCGGCCGATGCGCGTGTTGTCGCGCTCGCGCAGAACCCGCAGCGTGGCCAGGACGTCATCGCCCTCGGCTGCCCACATCAGCTCGGCGTGGGGTTCGACGTCGCGCCCGTCGATCTCGGGGTAGGCGGCCTGCTGCTCCACGACGAACACGGTGACGCGCAGCCACAGGATGCGGTAGAGCGTGAGCGGAGGGATGCCGGCGACGGGCGCACGATGGACGGTGACGGTCACCCCTCGACGCTACCGTGCGGGCCGTGGCGCGATGCCGGCGCCCTGCGCTACCGTCGGCCCATGTCGTTCCAGTCGTACCTCGACAACATCGAGACGAAGACGGGGCTCACCCCCCGGCAGTTCGTCGCCCTCGCCGCCGAACGGGGATTCGGTCCCGGCACGAAGGCGACCCCCATCCTCGAGTGGCTGAAGACCGACTACGACCTCGGACGCGGTCACGGCATGGCACTCGTGCACGTGATCACGAAGGGTCCGAGGATCTCGGACGCCCACGTCGGTCGCGGGGGTGCCCACGGCGACGCCAGCGACGAGCTCTGGCTGGACGGCGCGGCGTCGAATCCGAATCGCTAGGCGGGTGGGGGCCCGAATCGACGCGAGGCGGCGACCTGTTCACCGACGCGTCGCAGCGCCAGGATGAGCGGTTCGACCAGGGCTGTGCCGAGCACGACGTAGCGTACGGCGTCCTCGATCGAGGTCTGCGGGGTGGCCGCGAGCTCCGCCTCTGCGAGCGCGCCGAGATGTTCGACGTAGGCGTCCATCACGTCGTCGGGGACGCGGAAGCCGGCACGGTCGAGGGCGGCGAGGGCGTGCGCGACGGCGGCGATCTGGTCGGGCGCGCACGCGCCGGGGGCTCCCCCCATCCGTTCGAGGATCGCGTGGGCGGCGGTGAGGTCGATGTCGGCCGAGACCTCGGGGGTGACGGCCGCATTGGCGGCGCCCAGCAGGTCGTAGGGGTTCTCGGGCGGCTCCTCGAGGACGCCGACGACCTTGCGCACCCCGGCGATGCCGACGCCCGCGTCGACGAGCGCCCGGATGACGCCCAGGCGTTGCACGTGCGCCTCGGTGTAGGCGGCCTGGGTGGGCGAGGAACGCTGGCCCTCGGGGAGGAGCTTCTCGCGCAGGTAGTACTTGATGGTGGCGACGGGGACGCCGCTGCGCGTGGACAGTTCCGAGATCCGCACGTCTCCCCCTTGACTCGATAGCGATACTATCCAACATTGGATAGTGTCACTATCGAGAAAGGACATGCCATGGCATCCCTCATTCCGGGTCGTATGACCCACCGCTGGAACGGCGAACTCGTCGTGTTCCACATCGGCATGACCGTCAACCAGTGGTGGCGTCCCGACCTCTGGATGCCGGTCTTCGGCGACATGCCCAAGATGCTGCGCGAGCTGAGCATCGACCCCGACTCCGGTCTGCTCGGCTACACGATGCTCGTCGGGGCGCGCGGGCCGCATCTCGTGCAGTACTGGTCCTCGCTCGACAAGCTGTACGCCTACGCCGCCGCTCCCGACCAGGAGCACCGTCCCGCCTGGACGCGCTTCAACCGTCGCGCCCGCACCGCGCCGAACGCGGTCGGCATCTGGCACGAGACGTACCTGGTCGACCGCGCCGAGTCGATCTACGTCGGCACCCCGGCCATGGGCCTGCCCCGCGCCACCGAGATCGTCCCGATCCCCGCACGGCACGATCGCGCCCGCGCCCGGGTCGCCGACGGCGCCACCCGAGCCGGCGAGCCCGGTCGTCCGACGGTCGAGTGACGGCCAGACTGGGAACATGACCGAGATCCTCGTCTCCGCCGCCGTCCTGCGCACCGCCCTCGACGCCGGGACCTTCGCCGACGGCGGGCCCGTCCGCGTGCTCGACGTGCGGTGGCGGCTGGACCGCCCCGACGGACGGCCCGCGTACCGCGCGGGACACATCCCCGGCGCGCAGTACGTCGATCTCGACCACGACCTCGCCGCTCACGGCGCACCGACCGAGGGACGGCATCCCCTCCCCCCGATCGAGACGCTGCAGGACGCCGCCCGACGCTGGGGAATCGACCCCGCGGACACCGTCGTCGTCTACGACGACCTGAACAACCTCTCGAGCGCCCGGGCCTGGTGGCTGCTGCGTCATGCCGGGCTCGCCGACGTCCGGCTGCTCGATGGCTCGCTGCGGGCATGGACCGACGCGGGATTCGCCCTCGAGCACGGGGATGCCGAGACCCCCGCGCCCGGATCGGTCGAGCTCACCTACGGGTCGCTGCCCGCGCTCGAACTCGACGCCGTCGCGGGGTTCGCCGCGTCGGGACTGCTGCTCGACGCCCGCGCGGGCGAGCGCTACCGCGGCGAGGTCGAACCCATCGACCCGCGCGCCGGTCACATCCCCGGCGCGGTGAGCGCCCCGACCACCGAGAACGTGGGCGAAGACGGTCGCTTCCGCTCACCCGACGACCTGCGCGCGCGCTTCCGTCTGCTCGGGGCCGAGGACGGGATGGACGTCGGCGTCTACTGCGGCTCGGGCGTGACCGCCGCGCATCAGGCGGTCGCGCTCACCCTCGCCGGCTTCCGGCCGCGCGTCTTCGCGGGATCGTGGAGTCAGTGGTCGAACCACCCGGATCTTCCCGTGGCGACCGGACCCGACCCGCGCTGACGCGGAACTCGCCGACGCCGTCGGCACCCCGCGGGCCAGAGCCCGTCGAGCTCACGATCCCATCGAGAGGCTCAGAGACCTCCCGCGGCGCAGGTCCGGGGGACGTCCCCCGGCACGGGCTCAGGTCCAGAGGTCGCTGACCGGGATCTCGCGACCCAGCACGTTCTGCGCGGCCCGATGGCCCGACAGCATCGCCCCCGGGACCGTTGCGGGGTCGTCTCCCCAGGTCGCCTCACCGGCGACGTGCAGCACGCCGTCGATCGGCTCGGCGAGATCGTCGTGGTCGGCACCGACCGACCCGGGCAGCATGTACGCGTAGGACCCGCGCGAGAACGGATCGTCCTGCCACCGCGTCACGAGAGCGCTCGTGGGGGCGGGAACCGCGTCGCCGTACAGCCGGCGCAGTTGCGCCAGGGTGGATGCCACGATGTCGTCGTCGCTCCACGTGCGCGTGGCCACGGCCGCCGGTCCCGCGGCGAAGGTCAACAGCGCCGGCTCGTCGTGCAGGCGGCCGAGGTCGTACCAGGAATGCCACCACTCGCCCTCGTCGCCGAGCTGGCGGATGCCGTAGACCCCGGCATCCCAGAATCGTTCCTCGAAGCGCAGCACGACCTTCTCGAACGCATTCATGCGCAACAGGCTCAACGCCCGGCGGTGCGTCTCGGGCAAATCGGGTTCGAAGACGACATCGCCGGCGTGCAGGACGCCGACGGGGACCGTGACCACCGCGTCGGCGGCGACGAAGACCCCCCGGTCGGTGTCGACCTCGACGCCGACCGAGGTCCGACGCACCCGGGTGACCCGGTGCTCACGCCGCACGTCGAGGCCCTCGGCGAAGCGGGTCGCGAGCTCGTCG
>NZ_CAJYPF010000213.1 GCF_913776565.1 uncultured Microbacterium sp.
GACGCCCCCGAGATCGAGCAGGCCGCCGCCGAGGCGCAGCCCGAACCCCTGTTCACCGACGACGCGCTCGCGACCGAGGCGTCCGCCGACGCCGAGACGCCGGTCGCCGAGGCCGCGCCCGCCGAGGTCGCGCCCGCTGCTGAGGACGCGCCCGCTGCTGAGGACGCGCCCGCCGCCGAGGCCGCGCCCGCCGCCGACGCTCCGGCGGCTGATGCGACCGAGACCCCGGCCGCCGATGCGACTGAGACCCCGGCCGCCGCCGCAGCCCCCGCCGAGGAGCCCGCCCCGGCCGAGAAGCCCGCCCGCGCACCGCGCAAGCGCGCCCCGCGCCGCGCCAAGAGCGCCACCGCCGAAGAGAAGGCCGCCGCCGAGGCCGCCGCCGCTGAGGCCGCCGCTGCCGAGGCCGTCGCCGCTGAGGCCGCCGCCGCGGACGAAGCCGCCACGGAGACGGTCGATCCCGCCGCCGAGGCCGCGGCGTCGACCACGCCCGAGACCACGGCCGCGGACGTCGCCGCCGACGCGGACGCCGCATCGACGGACGCCGTCCCCGCCGACGCCGCCGAGACCGGCGACGCGCCCGAGGCCCCGGCCGACGACACCTCCGCCGCGTCGACCGACACGGCCGAACAGGCCGACGAGACCCCGGCGCGCGGTCGCGGTCGCAGCCGGTCGCGCAACCGCAACCGCAACAAGGCGGACGCCGCCGACAAGACCGACTCCGCCGCGGCCAACGCCGCCGCCGAGGAGGGCGAGCAGAACGCCCCGCGCGAGGCCGCGCAGCAGGGCGGGGGTCAGCAGCAGAACGCCCCGCGTGACAACGCGCAGCAGGGCGGTCAGCAGGCCCAGCAGCAGCAGGGCCCGGCGAACAGCCGCAATCGTCAGCGCAACAAGCGCCGCGGTCAGACCACGACGGGCGACGAGTTCGAGACCGAGATCGGCGAGGACGACGTCCTCGTCCCGATCGCGGGTGTGCTCGACGTCCTCGACAACTACGCCTTCGTGCGCACCACCGGGTACCTGCCCGGCCCGAGCGACGTCTACGTCTCGCTCGGTCAGGTCAAGAAGTACAACCTGCGCAAGGGCGATGCGGTCGTCGGCGCGATCAAGCAGCCCCGCGAGGGCGAGCAGCAGGGGCGCCAGAAGTACAACGCGCTCGTGCAGGTCGACTCCATCAACGGTCTGTCGGTCGAGGATGCGGCATCCCGTGTCGAGTTCACCAACCTCACGCCGCTGTACCCGCAGGAGCGCCTGCGCCTGGAGACCGGTCCCGAAAAGCTGACGCAGCGCATCATCGATCTGGTCGCCCCGGTCGGCAAGGGCCAGCGCGGCCTGATCGTCGCGCCCCCGAAGGCCGGCAAGACGATTGTGCTGCAGCAGATCGCCAACGCGATCGCGACGAACAACCCCGAGGTCCACCTCATGGTCGTGCTCGTCGACGAGCGCCCCGAAGAGGTCACCGACATGCAGCGCACCGTGCGCGGCGAGGTCATCGCCTCTACCTTCGACCGTCCCGCCGAAGACCACACCACGGTCGCCGAGCTGGCGATCGAGCGCGCGAAGCGCCTCGTCGAGCTCGGTCGCGACGTCGTCGTGCTGCTGGACTCCATCACCCGCCTCGGCCGCGCCTACAACCTCGCCGCCCCCACCTCGGGCCGCGTCCTGAGCGGCGGCGTCGACGCGTCGGCGCTGTACCCGCCCAAGCGCTTCTTCGGTGCCGCGCGCAACATCGAGAACGGCGGATCGCTCACGATCCTCGCCACCGCGCTGGTCGAGACCGGGTCCAAGATGGACGACGTGATCTTCGAGGAGTTCAAGGGCACGGGCAACAGCGAGCTGCGCCTGAACCGTCAGCTCGCCGACAAGCGCATCTTCCCGGCCGTCGACGTCAACGCGTCGAGCACCCGTCGCGAAGAGATGCTGCTCTCGAACGACGAGGTCAAGATCACCTGGAAGCTGCGTCGTGCCCTCGCCGGTCTCGAGCCCCAGCAGGCCCTCGAGGTCGTGCTCGGCAAGCTGAAGGAGACGCAGTCCAACGTCGAGTTCCTCGTGCAGATGCAGAAGTCGATCCCGGCGCCCGCGCGCGGCGGTGACGACAACAGCATCCGCTGATCGGCGGCGCTCGCGATGTCGGTCCCGGCGATGTTCGAGTCGGTCCGCGGGCTCCTCGATGAGCACGCGGCCGTCGAACTCGAGCTGAACGACCCCGCGGTGCACGCCGACGCGGCGCGTGCCAAGAGGGTGAACCGGCGCTACGCCGAGCTGAGCCGCATCGTGCACGCCCACGCGGCCTGGCGCGCGGCATCCGACGATCTGGATGCCGCGCGCGAACTCGCGCGCGAAGACGAGGCCTTCGCCGACGAGGTCCCGGCGCTCGAAGAGCGGGTGGACGAGACGCAGGAGCGTCTGCGACGCCTGCTCATCCCGCGCGACCCCGACGACGCGCGCGACGTGATCATGGAGATCAAGGGCGGCGAGGGCGGTGCCGAGAGCGCGCTGTTCGCGGCCGACCTGCTGCGCATGTACCTCCAGTACGCGGCGTCCATGGGGTGGAAGACCGAGCTGCTCGAGCGCACCGAGAGCGACCTCGGCGGCTACAAGGACGTGCAGGTCGCGATCAAGGGGTCCTCGAGCGACCCGGCCCAGGGCGTGTGGGCCCACCTGAAGTACGAGGGCGGCGTGCACCGCGTGCAGCGCGTGCCAGCGACCGAGTCGCAGGGGCGCATCCACACCTCCACGACGGGCGTGCTCGTGTTCCCCGAGGTCGACGAGCCCGAAGAGGTCGCGATCGACCCGAACGACCTCAAGATCGACGTGTTCCGCTCCTCGGGACCGGGCGGTCAGTCCGTCAACACGACCGACTCGGCCGTGCGCATCACGCACGCGCCCACCGGCATAGTCGTGTCGATGCAGAACGAGAAGTCCCAGCTGCAGAACCGCGAGGCCGGAATGCGCGTGCTGCGCGCGCGCCTGCTCGCCAAGCAGCAGGAGGAGCGCGACGCCGTCGCGGCCGACGCGCGCCGCTCGCAGATCCGCGGCATGGACCGGTCGGAGCGGATCCGCACGTACAACTTCCCCGAGAACCGCATCGCCGATCACCGCACCGGCTACAAGGCCTACAACCTGGACCAGGTGATGGACGGCGCCCTCGGCCCGATCATCGAGTCCGCGATCGCCGCCGACGAGGAGGCGCGACTCGCCGCTCTCGCCGACTCCTAGGATCGGGTGATGCCCACCGCCGCCGAGATCGTCGCGTTCGACGACACGCCCCCGCCGCCCGGGATGTCGCCCTGGGTCGGTACGGCGGAGCAGCCTCGGCGTATCGAGGTGGTGGATCCGGATGCCGCGTGGCCGGAGGTCTTCGACACGCTCCGCGCGCAGATCCGCGGGGTCCTCGGCGAACGCGCCCTCTCGATCGAGCACGTCGGCTCGACGTCGGTGCCCGGTCTCGCCGCCAAACCGGTGATCGACATCGACCTCACCGTCGGCGACACGGACGACGAGGCGTCGTACGTTCCCGCGCTGGAGAACCTCGGCTTCGTGCTGCGGGTGCGGGAGCCCTGGTGGCTCGGACACCGCTGCCTCGTGCGCACCGCGCCCGCCGCGAACCTGCACGTCTGGCCCCCGGACAGCCCCGAAGCGGCGCGGCACCGGATCTTCCGCGATTGGCTGCGCGCCGATGCGGCAGACCGCGAGCTCTACGCCGAGACGAAGCGCGCCGTCGCCGCCGACGGCCTGATGAGCGCCTACAACGCCCGAAAGGAGCGCGTCGTCCGCGAGATCTACGCGCGCGCGTTCGCTGCGGCCGGCCTGCTTCCCTGACGGGGCCGTCGCTCGACGTCGCGCCGGGCGGGCCGGGGCCACAACGCAGGATCCCCCGATCCTCCGAACCCTGGACGGGGCTCGCGGGCCGTTCTTCGGCGGAATGTCCTGCGTCGTGTCGCTGCGTGCGGTCAGGCGTCCCACGCGGGCGGGTGGGGGAGCGGGCCGCGGCGGTTCTCGAGCTGCGCGGCGAGCGAGAGCAGCACGGCTTCGCCGCCGGGCCGCCCGACGAGCTGCACCGACACCGGGTGGCCGGTCGGGTCGGCGGTCACCGGCAGGGTCAGAGCGGGCAGTCCCGCGACGTTGACGAAACTCGAGTAGGGCGCGTACTCCACCTGCATCGCGAAGGTGCGCTCGGGGCTGTGACCCGCGTACGCGCCGACGGGCTGCGGCGGTTGCGCGAGGGCGGGCGTGAGGACGGCGTCGAAGCGAGAGAAGTCCGCCACGGTCCGCCTCTCGAAGGCGCGGGCGGCGGCGAGGCCGCCGAGCAGCTCGACCGCCGACAGGCGGCGTCCTTCCTCGACCAACCACGCCGTCAACGGCTCGACCAGGGCGGCGTCCGCTTCGTCGAGGGGGATGCGCGCCGCGCTCGCGCGCCAGAGCACCTGGAAGAGATCGGGGTATCCGACCGGATGCCAATCGGCATCCGTCACGTCGTGCCCGGCATCCGTGAACCACGCCGCCGCCGTCGAGAACGCGTCGCGGGCGGCGGCATCCAGGACGATGTCTTCGCTGTCGTCCCAGGGCGACACCGTGGTGATGCCGACGCGCAGGGGACCGGGATCGCGCCGCGCGGCGTCGACGAACGGGCCCGACCCGGGTGCACCCGTGGCGTACGGGAACGGTGCGAGGCCGACGAGGGCGTCGAGCAGCAGGGCGGCGTCCTCCACGGTCCGGGCGATCGGCCCGGTCACCGACAGCTGGTCGGGGGAGTCCAGCCCCGAGCCGATCGGCAGTCGCCCGCGCGAGGGCTTGAGCCCCACCACGCCCACGGTGGCCGACGGGATGCGGATCGACCCCCCGCCGTCCGAGCCGACCGCCGCGGGCAGCCGGCCCGCGGCGACCGCGACCGCCGCCCCTCCGCTCGAACCGCCGGCCCCCGCCGAGGGACGCCACGGATCGCGGGCGGGGGCGTGGATGAGCGGCTCGGTGAACCCGGTCAGCCCGAATTCCGAGGTGCTCGTCTTGCCGACGTTGACGGCGCCGGCGTCGTCCAGCGCCCGGGCGAGGGGATCGGATGCCGTGGGCACGTGATCCATCCGAGATCGCGACCCGTAGCGGGTGGGCACCCCCGCACGCGCCACGAGGTCCTTGTCGGCCAGGGGAACGCCCCAGAGCGCACCGCACGCGGGACGGGGGAGTGCGCGCGCGCGGGTGATCGCGGCCTCCCTCGTCACCTCCGCGAACGCGCCGAGGCCGTCGATCCGGTCGATGCGGTCGAGGTACGCGATCGTCAGGTCGGCGGGCGAGAACTCACCCGCTCGCAGCGCCGTCATCTGGGCGGCGAGCGAGAGTTCGTGCAAGCGCGGCATCCCTCGAGCCTAGGACGCTCGTCAGATCCAGTACTCGGGTGTGGTCAGCAGGGCACGGGTGTCTTCTCCGCTGCGCCGCGTGCGCGCCTTCGCCGGCACCCCCACCAGCACACTGTCGGCCGGGGCGTCGCGCGTGACCACCGCATTCGCCCCGACGACCGATCGTGCGCCGAGCGTGATCGGGCCGAGGATCTTGGCCCCCGCGCCCACGGCGACCCCGTCGTGCAGGGTCGGGTGGCGCTTGCCGCCCTCGCGCTGACGACCGCCGAGCGTGACGCCGTGGTAGAGCATGACGTCGTCGCCGACCTCGGCCGTCTCTCCCACGACGACCCCCATGCCGTGGTCGATGAAGAAGCGACGGCCGATGGTCGCGCCGGGGTGGATCTCGATGCCCGTCAGCCAGCGCGTCACCTGCGAGAGCGCCCGCGCCGGGAAGCGCAGGCCCCGTTGCCAGAGCCGGTGCGCGACACGGTAGGACCACACGGCGTGCAGCCCCGGGTACAGCAGGGCGATCTCGACAGCCCCGCGCGCGGCGGGGTCGCGGAGCTTGGCGGAGGCGATGTCTTCGCGGATCCGCGAGAGGGCCCCCACGTCAGTCTTCGCGCAGGTGCTCGTAGAGGGCGGTGGAGAGATAGCGCTCGCCGTACGAGGGGATGATGACGACGATGTTCTTGCCCGCCGCTTCGGGGCGTCGCGCGATCTCGAGAGCGGCCCAGATGGCTGCTCCCGACGACATGCCGACCAGGATGCCGTCTTTCGCGGCGGTCTCGCGCGCGAGACGGATCGCGTCGTCGAACTCGACGTCGATGACCTCGTCGATGATGTCGCGGTCGAGGATCGCGGGGACGAAGTTGGGGCCGATGCCCTGGATCTTGTGGGGGCCGGGGTGGCCCTTGGTCAGCACGGGGGAGTCGGCGGGCTCGACGGCGATGACCTTGACCCCGGGGACGCGCTCCTTGAGCACCTGGCCGACGCCCGTGATCGTTCCGCCCGTGCCGATGCCGGCGACGAAGTAGTCGACATTGCCGTCGGTGTCGCTCAGGATCTCCTCGGCGGTGGTCTTGCGGTGGATGGCGGGGTTCGCCTCGTTCTCGAACTGGCGCGCCCACACGGCGCCGGGGGTCTCGGCGACGATGCGCTTGGCCTCGTCGACCGCGTGCGACATGCCCTTGGTGGGATCGGTCAGCACGAGCTCGGCGCCGAACGCCTTGAGCAGGATGCGGCGCTCCTTCGACATCGAGGCCGGCATGGTCAGGATGACTTTGTACCCGCGCGCCGCGCCGACCATCGCGAGCGCGATGCCGGTGTTGCCACTGGTCGACTCCACGAGCGTGCCCCCGGGCTTGAGTTCGCCCGACGCCTCGGCGGCATCGACGATCGCGATCCCCAGACGGTCCTTGACGCTGGAGGCGGGGTTATAGAACTCGAGCTTGGCGAGGATCTGGCCCCCGGCGCCCTCCGCGACGCGGTTCAGCCGCACGAGCGGGGTACCGCCGAATGCAGAGGTGATGTCGGAGTGGATGCCGGGCATGGCTCGCCTTTCGCCGTCGGTCGGGGACGCCCTCATTTTAGGCGAGCCCCCCTGACGCACCGGCCGTATTACGCGGCGCGACTAGGCTGGGTCCCCGTCATGACGGACCCCATCTCGCCCCCCGCCCCCGCGGCCGTCTCGGTCGATCGGACCCTGCGCGACACCGCCGCCCGCCTCGCCGCCGCGGGCGTCGTCGACCCGCGGGTCGACGCCGAGCTGCTCGTCG